>NZ_CP023747.1:6468251-6794335 GCF_008704995.1 Streptomyces nodosus | reverse complement strand
GCCGATTCCGGGCTGTTGTCCGACCGCCTGATCGTTCCGCACGGGGTGGTGCTGGATGTGCACCCCGAGGTGCTCGGCAGGGACACCGGGGATCTCGCGGTGCTGGCCGACGCGGGCGTCTCGATCGTGCACTGCCCCCTGACGAACGCGCGATACGCCCACCACCTGCACACATTCGCCGGCCACCGGGCGCAAGGGGTGAACCTGTGCCTGGGCACCGACTCCTTCCCTCCGGACCTGATCCGGGGGATCGATGTGGGCACCCAGGTGGCCAAGCTCCAGGCCGGTGACCTGGGCCAGGGGCACCTCGCCGGCTACTTCGAGGCGCTGTGGACGGGTGGGGCGACCGCGCTGCACCGACCCGATCTCGGGCGGCTGGCCGCGGGCGCCGCCGCCGACCTGACGGCGTTCGCCCTGGACGACTTCCGTATGGGCGTCACCGAGGATCCGCTGCGCACCCTGGTACTCAACGGCACCGCCCGCGACGCGGTCCTGACGATGGTCGCGGGCCGGGTGGTCATGCGCGACGGCATGATCCCCGGTGTCGATCTCCCCGCACTGAGGCGAGCCGGCCAGCAACTGTTCGACATGATGCGGGCGGCCTACCCGGAGCGCGACCATCGTCGACGCACGGTGGAGGAGCTCTTTCCGCCGGTGTTTCCGCGCGGTTGACGCCTCCGCCGACCGGCCGCCCACGGCCTGATCCGGCAGCAGGACGCAAAACCGCCGCAGTGCCCTGTGGGGCACTGCGGCGGGAGCCACGGCGCGGGACAGCGCCCTCGGTGACTACTCCTTGCCGACCTGGGTCAGGCCCTGCAGATGACGCAGCGAGCTCTGCATGCCCTCGACACTCCCGTCGAGGAAGATCACGTTGCCGTCGCCCTCCTTCGCGGACTCACGGATCGTCTCCGTCCACATCGTGAAGGCCAGCAGGCCAGGGTCGACCCCGTGATCCGTCAGGGTCTGCGCGGACTCCGACAGGCCCTTCGCCAGCTCCATACGGAACTGCGCCAGGCCCTCTCCGCGCAGTCGTGCGGCCTCCGCCTCGTTCTGCGCGGCGATCCGGATCGCGGCACCGTTCGCCTCCGCCTCCTTCGTCCGCGTGATCAGCAGCGCCTGGCCCTCGAACTCGGCGGCCGACTGCGCGTTCTTCGCCGCCACCACACGGGACATCGACGCCATGACCTCGGCGTCGAAGGTGATGTCATTGACCGTCAGGTCGACCAGGGTGTAACCCCACGAGGCGAGCTGCTCATCCAGCGTGGACTTGGCGTGCGAGACGATCTCCGACCTCAGCCCCAGCACCTCGGCCTGCTTCTTCGTCGACACGAACTCCCGCACGCTCGCCTCGACGGCGCTGGTCATCGCCATATGGAACGAATTCTCGTTGATGAACTTGAAGGCCACGAGCTGCACGGTCTCCGGGGAGTGGTCGGACACCGTGAAGATGATCGTCGAGGTGAAGTGAACCGCGGCCTGGTCGCCCGTGATGGCGGAGAACTGCAGACGGGAGGTCTGGTTCTGAACAGGCACCCTGCTGTTGATGCGCTCGAAGATCGGAATGATGAGGTTCAGGCCGGGGTTCAGGACCCGGCGGTACTTCCCGAACAGGGTGACGACCGCGACATGCGCCTGGTCGACCGTGCGTATGGAACTGATGAGCAGGACGAGCACTACGACGCCGACGGCGACCAGCGCGACAAGAAGAGACACAGGAAAACCTTTGGATCGGGCGAATCTGACGAACGACACGGTGCCCGTTGCACGAGGGGCGGCAAGGAAGTGCGCACCTGACGGGCGACGGTGACCCCGGAGGCAGGCCGGCCCACGGCCTTCCGCTCACACGCCCCCCAGCGACCTGCACCAACGCTGTCATCTCTTACCAAGAAGGGACCGGTGCTGTCCAGCCGCGACCGGCGTCGTCGCGATGCGGGGGCCGACGGGAGCCGGCCCCCGCATCGCGTTCAGCAGCCGGAATCGGCGATGACGAAGTAGCCCGGGGAGGTCTCCTTCAGTGTGTGGGTGATGGCGACGTTGTACAGGCCCATGTTCTGGTCGGAGCCGTTGGCGTAGGTGTATCCGAGGCTCTGGTGGGCACGGCCCGCCGCGACCTGGTTGTAGTTGTTGGCGGTGTAGCACTTGGGCGCGGCGCCGGTCGTGGTCGCCGTGACCGGTGCGGAGGAGGCACCGACGGCTCCGGTGGAGTCGACCGCGGCGACGGTGTAGCTGTAGGAGGTGCCGGCGGACAGGCCGGTGTCGGTGTACGAGGTGCCCGTCACGGAGGCGGCCTTGGTGCCGTTGCGGTAGACGTGGTACGAGGCGGCACCGCTGACGGCGTTCCAGGACAGCGATGCTCCGGTGCCGGTGGTGCCGGTGACCGCGACCCCGGACGGCGCGGGCAGCGAGCCGCTGCCGGGGTCGCCGCCGGACCCGTCCAGACCCCAGAACTGCGCGGTGTGGTAGCTGGAGCAGATGGAGTTGAGGTAGTAGGCCCCGGTGGTGCCGCACTGGTCGGCGCCCGAACCGGGGTTCACGGCGAGGCCGTGGGCCATGCCGGAGACCGAGAAGAGGGCGACGGCGGGCTTGCCGGCGGAGTCGTCGTAGATGCTCTCGGTGGTTCCGCCGGTCAGGTTCCGGGTGCTGGAGACCGTCTGGCCGATGCCCCAGACGTCGGTCCACTGGTCACGCAGCTCGGTGGCGTTGACCGGGGCGACGGTGGTGTCGGAGGCTCCCTGCCAGATCGCGACCCGCGGCCATGGGCCGGTGTACCCCGGGTAGGAGTTGCGCACCTTGTCGCCCCACTGCTTCGGGGTGAGGTTCTGGCTGCTGTACTGACAGCCGGAGGCAGCGGCCTGTGTGGTGGCGCACTGTGCGGGCAGCCCGGAGTCGATGGCGCCGCCGGCGAACACGTCCGGGTAGTCGGCGAGCAGATCGGCGGCCATGCCGCCGCCTGCGGACAGTCCGGTCACGAAGATCCGGCCGCGGTCCGAGCCGTACCGCGCCGCGGCGCTGTCGACCATCTGCACGACCGAGGCCGCCTCGCCCTTGCCCCGGGTGTCCTTGGCGGGGTCGAACCAGCTGAAGCAGGACAGGATGTTGTTGGCCGAGTTGGTCTGCGGGTAGATCACGGCGAAGCCCCACTGGTCGGCGAACTTCTGCCAGCCGGAGTGCCCGTGGTAGTCGCTCGCCGACTGGCTGCAGCCGTGCAGTGCCACGACCAGCGGCGCGTTCGCGGGGAGGTTCGCGGGCGCGTACTCGTACATCGCGAGGTTGCCGGGGTTGGAGCCGAAGTTGGCGACCTGCTGGAGGGTGCCGGCGGCCGCGGCGGTCGGGGCGAGCGGGGTGACCGTGGTCAGGGCCGCGGCAAGGGCGCCGATCGTCGCGGCCAGAGCGGTGCGCCTGAACAGGCTGCGTATAGAGGAGTGCATGGAGGAACTCCAGGGGTGGTGGGGGGGGACAAGGGGGAACAGGAGTGCGGGCGCGACACGGTGCCCTGCGATCCATGTCGCGGGTCCGTATGCGTCCATGCGGGTCCGACCGGTGCGGCCTACAGGGGCACCGGGCGACTGATATGCCGGGCTAGCTCTCGGTCTCCGCCAGGCCTGCCGCGGCCAGCAGCTGCCGTGCCACGGCCCGGGCGCCGTCGTCGCCGACGACGATCGAGTAGTGGTTGGTACCGGGTACCAGCCGTGTGCGGACCAGCTCGGGGTCGAGGCCGGCGGAGGCGAGCCACTGCTCGTCGTACAGGCCCTGCGGCTCGTTCATCAGACCGCGTTCCGCCCACAGCAGCACGGCTGGACGGGGCAGGCGGTGGACGGCGCCCGACACCTCCTCGCCGAGCTGGTCGGTGCCGTCGGTGCGGACCGCCTCGATCCGGCAGGACGATCGCCACTCGGGCTCCTCCCCCACCAGGTCACGCTGGATGTAGGCGTCCACCCACGGCGACCAGTTGTGGGCGAAGGCCGGGTGCTGCTGCCAGAACGCGCGGTAGGCCCCCCGGTCGGGGAACGTCATCGACAGCCGCCGCATGGCCGGGCCGAGCACTGCGGTGAGAAGCTCGTCGGGGGCCAGATGGGTGGGGGCGGGGAAGGCCACACCACCGTCCACCAGCAGCAGGCCGGAAAGCAGGTCCGGGTGGCGCACCGCGGTCAGGGCCGCGGTGAAGGCGCCCATGGAGTGGCCGGTCAGCACCACCCGCCCGAGGTCCAACGCGCCGACCACCGCGGCCATGTCGTCGGCGTGCGCCGCGATGCCGTAGGGGCCGGGGAGCTTCCCGCTGCGGCCCCGGCCGCGCAGATCGGGCGCCACCAGCGTGACCCGGCCGGCCAGGTGGTGGGCGACCCGTGCCCAGGTCAGGCCGTTGGCGGTGATGCCGTGCAGCGCCAGCACCACGGGCGCGCCCGGATCGGCGCCCGGCCAGCGCAGTACGGCCAGCTCCCCGCCGGACACCGGCACCAGGAGCTCCTCGTGCTCGGGGGCGGCCGTGTCCTGACGGGCCGTCGTGGGGTTCCGCGGAGGGTGGCTCATGGCTGGGGGACCTCCTTGTGGTCGGTGGTGACGCGGGAGGCGCGGGCGGCGCGCAGCCGCGCGGGCAGCCGTACGACGCCGCCGGGCAGCAGGTATATCACCGCGACGAACAGCGCTCCGAGCAGGAACAGCGGCTGGGAGAGCGGCACCCGGACCACGGCCGGCAGACCGGCGACCGCGCCGGAGTCGGCCAGGTCGCCGAGCCGGTGGTCGGCCCAGGTGTAGAGGATGCCGCCGAGCAGCGGGCCCCAGCGGGTGCCGGAGCCGCCGAGCACCACCATCACCAGCAGGGACAGGGTGAAGTCGGAGGTGGTGGTCCCCGGGGTGGCGCCGCCCGTCAGCAGGAGGTAGACGATGCCGCCGAGCGCGGCCAGGCCGCCGGCCAGGACGAAGGCGGCCAGTTTGAAGCCGTACGGTCGCAGCCCCAGCACCTCCACGCGGCGTTCGTTCTCCTTGATGCCCTCCCAGACCCGGCCGAGGGGTGAGCGGACCGCCCACTGGACGGCGCACACCACCACGACGAGGTAGGCCAGGGCGAGCCAGTACAGGTTGGCGGTGTGCTCGATGCCGACCAGCGAGGCGGGCAGCTGGTCGGCGGGGGCTGCCCTGCCCTCCTCGCCGCCGGTGACGCCACCCGGGTCGCGCTGCACCAGGATCGACCCGGCCTGTGCGAAGGCGAGGGTGACCATGGAGAACCCGATGCCGCTCACCCGCAGGCTGACCGCGCCCAGCAGGGCGGACAGCACGACTCCGAAGAGCACGCCGAGCAGCGCGGAGACGGCGAACGGCAGGCCCGCCTCCAGCATGACGGTGTTGGTGACATAGGTGCCCGCGGCGAAGTAGAGCGCATGGCCGAAGGACAGCAGGCCGGTGCGGCCGAGCAGCAGGTCGTAGCCGGTGGCCAGGGCACCGAAGAGCAGGCAGAGCGCGAGCAGCTGGAGGTTGCCGGGGCTGCCGATCGGGCCGTCCAGCAGTCCCGGCAGGGGCAGCGCGCTGTAGGGGGCGGTGAAGAGCACCACCAGCAGCAGGGCCGGCCACCAGCGGGCGGCGCGGCGCAGTTGCCCGGCGCGGGCCGCGCGGGGGTGGTCCGCCGTGCGGGCCTGGCCGCGCGGCTGGGTGGCGGTGGTCATGCGAGCCTCCCGGTGAGCCCACGCGGCCGGACCAGCAGCAGGGCGGCGAGCAGGACGACGACGGCGAGGTCGCCGAGCCCGGCGGTGGTGTAGTAGTTGGCGAACTGCTGGACGAGGCCCACCGCGACCGAGGCCAGCGCGGCGCCGGTGAGGGAGCCCATGCCGCCCATCACGACGACCACGAAGGCGAAGATGAGCAGTGAGGTGCCCTGCGCGGGGTCGACCGAGCCGAAGTAGAGGCCGCCGATCGCACCGCCGAGGGCCGCTGCCGCCCCGCCGATGGCGAAGACCAGGGTGAAGGCCTTGCGCACATCGATGCCGAGCGCGGTGACCATGGCCCGGTCCTCGACGCCCGCGCGGACGACCAGACCGTGCCGGGTGCGGCCCAGGAACAGCTGGAGTGCGGCCAGTACCACCGCGGCGGCGGCGATCAGCACCAGGCGGTTGAGCGGCACCTCGGCGCCCAGCAGCCCGAAGGTGCCGGACAGCGCCTCGGGTCCGGGAAAGGGCCGGGCGTCGGCTCCCCAGATCGCGGAGAGCAGCGCCGGGACGGCCAGGCCCACTCCGACGGTGGCGAGGATCTGCTCGCGCGGGCGCGTGTAGAGGGGGCGGATGACCGCGAGTTCGAGCAGCACCGCGGCGGCCGTGCCCACCGCCGTGCCGAAGACGACCGCGAGGGCGAAGTGGGCGCCGCCGGATCCGGCGCCGGGCAGATGACCGGAGGCGGCCCACCAGGTGGCGTACGCGCCGATGGACATCAGGGCGCCGTGCGCGAAGTTGAGCACGTCCATCAGTCCGAAGATCAGGGAGAGACCGGAGGCGACCAGGAAGTACAGCGCGCCCAGGCCGAGACCGGTGAGGGTGAGCAGAACGACGGTGGACATCAGGCGTCTGCCTCCGCGGTCGGGGCGGCGGGGTGGGCCGCGGTGCGGGCGGGTGTGCCGGGGGACGTTCCGGCAGGTGTGCCGGCGGACGGGGTGCCGGTGTCCCCGTGGCGCGCCCGCCCGACGCCGAGCAGCCGACGGGCCGCGTCGGCGTCGGCGAGCAGTTCGGCGGCGGGGCCCCGGTGGGCGGTGCGGCCGTCGGCGAGTACGGCACAGTGCCGGGCGAGGCGGCGCACCACGGCGAGGTTCTGCTCCACCAGCAGGATGGGCACCGCCTGGGCGGCGCGCTCCAGCACCTGGGCGACCTCGCTGACGACCTTGGGTGCCAGGCCCTTGGTCGGCTCGTCGGCGATGATCAGCCGGTTGCCGTTGAGCAGGGTGCGCGCGATGGCGACCATCTGCTGCTGGCCGCCGGACAGGGTGCCTGCGGCCTGCCGGGCGCGCTGTCTGAGCTCCGGGAAGAGTTCGTGCACCAGGTCGTACGCCGGTTCGCCGGCGCCGGGCCGCTCGGCCAGCCGGAGGTTCTCGGCCACCGTGAGAGCGGCGAAGACGCCCCGGTCCTCGGGGGCGTAGCCGATACCGCGGCGGACCAGGGCGTGGGTGGCCAGGCGTACCGTCTCCTCGCCGCCCAGCAGCACACTGCCGGTGCGGGGGACGAGGCCGAGGATGCCGCGCACGGTGGTGGTCTTGCCGGCACCGTTGCGGCCCAGCAGGGCGGTGGTGCCGGAGGCGGCGACCTCCAGGTCGACGCCGTGCAGGATGTGCCGGCCGCCGATGACGACCTTCAGGTCGCGCACCGTCAGCAGGGGCGCGGGCGTGGTGCTCACAGTTCCTCCCCCAGGTAGGCCTGCTGAACGGTGGCGTCGACCATGACGGCCCCCGGGGTGTCCAGGGCCAGCAGCGTGCCGTGGTGCATCACGGCGAGCCGGTCGGCCAGGCCCAGGAGCACGTCCATGTGGTGCTCGACCATGAGCACGGTGCGTCCTTCTTCGCGGTGCAGCGAGCGGATGAGCTCGGTCAGTGCGGGGACCTCCTCGGCGCTCACGCCCGCCATCGGCTCGTCCAGCAGCATCAGCCGGGGCTCGCCGACGAGCAGCACCGCGAGCTCGAGCTTGCGTTTCTCGCCGTGCGAGAGGGAGTCGGCACAGGTGTCGGCGCGGTGCCCGAGCTCGGTGCGCTCCAGTACCCGGGCGACCTGCTCCGGGTAGCTGTCGGCGCGGCGCCAGACCCGGTACGAGCCGCCGCCGGCGGCCTGGGCGGCCAGCCGCACATGGTCGGCGACCGTCATACCCGGCCACAGGCTGGAGGTCTGGAAGGTGCGCCCGAGTCCGCGCCGGGCCCGTGCGTGGGCGGCCTCGGCGGTGACGTCGGCACCGTCCAGCTCGATCGTGCCCCGGGAGACCCGGGTGATCCCGCTGACCAGGTTGAACAGGGATGTCTTGCCCGCGCCGTTGGGGCCGATGAAGGCCAGGAACTCGCCTTCGTGGACGTCGAAGGAGACGGAGTCGACGATGGTCGCGCCGCCGACCGTCCAGCCGATGTCACGCAGCCGGAGGACGGGGGCCGGGGAGCTGCCGTGCTCCCCTGCGCCCGGATCCCCCACGGCGCTCGGTCGCGTCGTGTCGGAGGAGGTCATGTCGTCAGCCCGCCGCCTTCACCGCGGGTGCGACCGCGGCCATCGGGATGCTGTCGATCAGCTCGGGCTCCGCGGCGCTGCCGGTCCCCTTCAGCCTTGCCGTGAACATCGGCTGCAGCAGGGCGTGGTCCTCGGCCCGGATCTGCTCCTTGCCCTTGGGACCCTCGAAGCTCCAGCCCTCCAGCGCCTTGACCATGGCGTCGGTGTCGGTGGCGCTGCCGGCTTCGATGGCGTGCACGATCATCTGCGCGGCGGTGAAGCCGTCGGGGCTGAACAGGTCGGGGGTGCCGCCGGCCTTGCTGATGCCGTCGAGCATCGCCTTCTCCACCGGGTTGTCGCCGCCGGCGCCCGGGAAGTAGTGCGCGAGGAAGGAGACCTTGGAGCCCCCCTTGCCGAAGATCGGGTACGAGGCGGTGCCGGCCAGCCCGGTGACGACCTTGCCGGCGTCCAGCACACCCTGCTGGTCCAGGGCGGTCCACAGGGCGGGGGCGGTGGCGCCGGCCCATGCGACGAACACCAGGTCCGGCTCGGCGGCCCTGGTCTGGCGGGCGAAGGGGGTGAGGTCGGTGGCGCTCGGCGGGGCCAGCACGGAGTCGACCTTCGCGCCCTTGCCGCCCAGGACGGCCTTCACCGCGTCCACGTTGGCCTGCCCGAACGCGGAGTTCTGGGAGAGCACGATGACCTTCTTGCCCTTGGCGTCGCCGAGGAGCGCACCGGCGGTGAGGGTGTCCTGGTACGACTGGCGTCCGGAGCGGAAGGTGTAGCCGTTGACGCCGGTGACCGCGTCGGTGGCGGCGGGGCCGGAGACGTACAGCACCTTGTTCTGCTCGGCCAGCGGCGCCATCTGAAGTGCCACCCCGGAGTCCGTGGTGCCTGCGATGATCTTGTAACCCTTGCCGACGAGGGTCTTGGTCGCGGCGACGGCCTTCGCCGGGTCCCCCGCGTCGTCCTGCTCGGTGACCTCGATCGGGTGGCCACCGGCCTTGTTCGTCCCGTGCGTGGCGTAGGCCAGGCCCGCCTTGAAGCCCTCCTCGTACTGCTTTCCGTAGGCGGCGAGCAGTCCGCTGCGGGAGTAGACGAGGCCGACCTTCACGGGAGCGGATGCCTTGCTGCCGGAGCCGGAGGACGCCGTGCCGGCGGTGCCCGCCGCGGAGCAGGCCGTGACCAGGGCCCCGGCGGCGATCAGGGTGAGTACGCGGACGGTTCTGCTTCTGACGGTGTCCGTGACGCTGGGACGCATGATGACCGGCTCCTGACGCTGTGCCGCCCGCCCGCCACCGCTGGGCGCCGTCGTCTGCTGGGAACGGCGCCCCGTACGCGCGGTGGCGGAACCGCGGTGTTGGGTTGCCGGAACGATAGGAGCGCCACGCCACGTATGACATGTGGTCAACCACCGTTACTGGCGGACGAGTCATGGCAGCGGCACACATGGTCGAGGACGATCGGCGTCGGTCGTCCTTCACACGACATCCGGTCGCAGCACCAGGGGACGGACCGAGGCTGTTGCAGCGCTGTGACGATTCGGAGAGAGGGCTGTGCAGCTCCTCGGGCACCATGGGCCCCTTCTTCCGCGGCGGAGGTCCGTCCAGCCGCCGTGCCCCTGCTTCGACAAGGACACCGTGTTCACCGCGATCTTCCAGGACCGCTACGGCTATCTGGCCGTATGTTCGCTGACCGCCCTCGTGTTAGGCGGCGCGTCATGGCTGTACTCCCGTCGCCTCGGCAACCCCTACGGCGTGTGGTGGGGCGGGTTGGCCGCCACCCTCACGGGGGTGCTGGGGGTCACCTTCATGGGAGGCGGCCCGGCCCGAGGCGAGTGCGTCGTCAACCACGACCTGACCGAGCCCTTCCACACCACACAGGGCCTGTGGAATCTGGCCATGACGGTGCCCCTCGGACTCTTCGGGCTCCTTGCGGTGCGCCGCCTGCTGCCCGCGCTGGTCGGCGTGGTGACCCTGCCCCTGGCCATCGAGTTCACCCAGGCCACGGTGGACGGACTGGGGCGCACCTGCGACAGCGCGGACGTCGAGATGAACATCCTGGGCGGCCTCGTGGGACTCGCCGTCGCCGCGGTGGCGCTGGGCGCAGGAGGGAAACTCGAGGTACGGGCCGGTGCCAGGGCCTCACTGATCGCCTCCGCGGCCGTCCTGGCCCTGGGCGTCGGAGTGGTGCGCCCGATGCTGACCTTCACCGAGGCCTACGGCACCGAACTGGTGCCCGCCGACTCCCAGCAGCGTCACGCCGTCGAACAGGCGGTACGGGAGGCGTTCGGTGACCTCTACCAGCCGGACGGCGTCTACCGGCAGCCGTGCTGGGAGGTCCCGTGCACGCACATCATCTTCCAGCTGGTCGGCCGGGACAAGGGACAGCCGGAGGCGTTCGGCAGCGGCAGCCTGTCATGGCCGGACAGGAAGCAGCTGACCATGCAGCTGGAGGACGGTGACCGCCCCGGCGTGACGGGATATCCCGTGACGGGGTCCACCGCCGCGTCCACGGAGCAGGAGGCGTACCGGATCGCCCGGTCGTACATGCGTGAGCACTACCCCTGGGCCGAGGACGCGGACCGGCACCGGACCTCTCCGGTGGGCGAGAAGGCGGAACAGGGGTGGACGACCAGCTGGTTCTGGCTCCACGACGAGGTACAGATGCCCAGGACGCTGGATGTGCGGGTCGGCAGGTCCGGACATGTGTCACAGGTGGACGTGGCCCTCGGCCCGACACGTGTGACGGTCGCCGAGGCGAAGCTGACCGCCCCGCAGGCCGAGGACCGGGTGCGAAAGGTCCTCCTCGCGCGGTCCCGCGCCTTCGGGGACACGGAACTGGACCTGAGCGGGGTGAGAGCGATGTACCAGGTCGAGGCATCCACCCTGAAGGCGGTCGAGCGGGAGGGCACCTGGCGGTCCGAGTGGCTGGTGACGGTGTCGACGCGCCCGGAGGACACCCCCGGCCAGGACGAAACGGTGCCGTCGGAACCGTCCCTGTGGTGGGTGGACTCGGGGGACGGCCGACTTCATGAGGGCATCGCGCCGGTCGAGATCGACTGACGACGGAGGGCCGGGCCGCTTCCGCGGTCCGGCCCGGCCCCGTGCCTCGGCAATGATGTGCGGCATCAGCCGCGGGACTGCCTCCGGCCGTCGTCACGGCTTCCGGGCGACCCCGGCGTACAAGGGGATCTGCGCGCCTCGACCGTGCTGCTCCCCGGATTCGGGATGCCAGAGCGCGGCGAGTGCTATGCCGGGGTCGAGAAGTTCCAGTCCGTCGAAGAACCGGGAGAATTCATCGCGCGACCGGACCTGCGCCGAGGTGCCCCCCTTGCGGTAGACCTCGACGACCCGCTCCCACGCTTCGGGGTCGAAGTCACCCGTTGCATGGGAGAGCGCCAGGCAGCTTCCGGGGGCCAGCGGCCGGAGCAGCTCGGCCACGATGCGGTAGGGGTCGTCCTCGTCCGCCACCAGATGCAGAAGAGCCACCAGGGACAGCGCTATCGGCTGAGCGAAGTCGAGGGTGTCCTCGGCCGCTGCGAGGATCTTCTCCGGTTCCCTGGCATCGGCCTGGATGTAGGCGGTACGTCCCTCGGGGGTGCTGCGCAGCAGCGCCTCGGCGTGCCGGAGGACGATCGGGTCGTTGTCGGCGTAGACCACGCGGGCGGCCGGGGTGATCTTCTGGACGATCTGATGAAGGTTCGGCTCGGTCGGTATTCCGGTTCCGATGTCGAGGAACTGGCGAATTCCCCGCCGGGCCAGGACACGGGCCGCGCGGTGCATGAAGTCGCGGTTGACCCGTGCCATTTCCTTGACATCGGGGAAGAAGGATATGACCTGTTCGGCGGCCTTCCAGTCGACGGGGTAGTTGTCCTTGCCGTCGAGGAAGTAGTCGTACATGCGCGCCGACTGGGGCCTGCTGGTGTCGATGCCGTCCGCGCCTAACTCTGCGTCTGTCACTTCGTCCCTCCGCCGCCGTATCGGCGTGATCGTCGTGATGATGCGGTTGTGGCTGGAAACCGCCGCCGAAGGCCGCGTTCCCAGCGATCAGAAAGCCGGTCGGCTCCCGCGCCGGCATCGGTCAGCGTATCCACGGCCTCACCCGCCTAACCCGTGCCGACGACCGGAGGCCGTCAGTTGTCCGATCAGCTGTCCGCATTTCGCGGCCGTCTTCGCGGGGCTCACCCACGGGCCCCTTCCGGGGCGCTGAGCCGGCCCGTCCCGGAAGGCCCGCCATGGCGACGCCTCCCGGCGAGGCAAAGATCACAGCCGTGTTCTGGGCAACTCCCTAGTGTCCATGTCCTAACCTCCCAGCATGACGGTCCTGTCCGATGACGGCCTTGAACTGGCCGGTGAGTTCCCTGACGCTCCCCACGAGCAGTGGCAGCGCCTTGTGGCGGGTGTCCTGCGCAAGTCGGGCAAGGACGTCGAGGGCGCCGAAGCCGAGGAAGCCCTGTCCACCCGGCTGGAGGACGGGCTACGCACCCGGCCCCTCTACACCGCGCGCGACGCCGCTCCCGAGCCCGGCTTCCCCGGGTTCGCGCCGTTCGTCCGCGGCGGCCGGGCCGAGGGGAACACGGTCGGCGGCTGGGACGTCCGGCAGCGGCACACGGCGGCCGACGGCGGCGCGGTGCTCGCGGACCTGGAGAACGGCGTCACCTCCCTCTGGCTGACCCTCGGAGAGGGCGGCATCCCCGTGCCGGCGCTCGGCAGGGTCCTGGACGGCGTCTATCTCGACCTGGCGCCCGTCGTCCTGGACGCGGGAGCGGACGCCGAGCCCGCCGCACGGGCGCTGCTGCGGCTCTACGAGGAGCGCGGCGTCGCCAAGGACGCGGCGCGCGGCAACCTGGGCGCGGACCCGCTCGGCCACGAGGCCCGCACCGGGCAGCGGTCCGGCTTCGCGCCGGCGGCGGATCTGGCGCGGCTGTGCGCGGAGGAGTACCGCGGGCTGCGGGCCCTGACCGTGGACGCGCTGCCCTACCACGAGGCCGGTGGCTCGGCCGCCCAGGAGCTGGGCTGCTCGCTGGCCACCGCGGTGGCCTATCTGCGGGAACTGACGGATGCCGGGCTGAGCGTCGAGCAGGCGTGTGGGCAGCTGGAGTTCCGGTACGCGGCGACCGCCGACCAGTTCCTGACGATCGCCAAGCTGCGCGCTGCCCGCCGCCTGTGGGCGAAGGTGGCCGAGGTCTGCGGCGCCCCGCGCGCGGGGGCGCAGCTCCAGCACGTGGTGACCTCGTCGGTGATGCTGACGCGCCGCGACCCATGGGTGAACATGCTGCGCACCACGATCGCCACGCTGGCCGCCGGGGTGAGCGGGGCCGACTCGGTCACCGTGCTGCCCTTCGACGACGCACTCGGTATGCCGGACGCGTTCGCGCGGCGTATCGCCCGCAACACGTCGACGATCCTCGTCGAGGAGTCGCATCTGTCCCGGGTGATCGACCCGGCGGGCGGTTCCTGGTACGTGGAGCGGCTCACCGACGAACTCGCGCACGCGGGCTGGGAGTACTTCCGGTCCATCGAGCGGGCCGGCGGGCAGGCCGCCGCCCTGCGTTCGGGACACCTCGAGCAGGAGCTGGCCGCCACCTGGCAGGCGCGCACCGCCAGGCTGGCGAAGCGCCGCGAGCCCATCACCGGAGTCAGCGAGTTCCCGCACCTCGCGGAGAAGCCGGTCGTCCGCGAGCCTGCGCCCGAGCCTCCGGCGGGTGGTCTGCCGCGGGTGCGCCGCGACGAGGCGTACGAGGCGCTGCGGGCCCGTTCCGACGCCCACCTCGCCGCGACCGGCTCCCGGCCCCGGATCTTCCTCGCCGCGATCGGCCCGGCCGCCGCCCACACCGCACGGCTCACCTTCGCCTCGAACCTCTTCCAGGCCGGCGGCATCGAACCGGTCACCGACGGCACCTTCGCGGACAGCGGAGCCACCGAGGTCTGTCTGTGCTCCAGCGACGCCCTGTACGAGGAGCAGGCGTCGGCGGTGGCGGCGGAGCTGAGGTCGTCAGGTGCCTCGCATGTGTTCCTCGCCGGGCGCCCCGGGCAGTACCCCGGTGTCGACGCCTTTGTCTTCGCCGGCTGCGACGCCGTGGCCGTGCTGTCCTCCGCCCTCGACCGTATGGGAGTGTCGTGATGGGAATCCCGGACTTCTCCAGGATCGAGCTGGGGACCCCGGCCGGGGGCGGCGGCGAGGGCGAGTGGCATACGACGCTCAAGAGGGCGACCGGCGGGGACGACCTGCTCTGGCAGACCCCCGAGGGCATTCCGGTGAAGCCGCTCTACACCGGCCGTGACCTGGAGGGCCTGGACTTCCTGGACACCCGTCCGGGCATCGCGCCGTATCTGCGCGGCCCGTACCCGACGATGTACGTCAACCAGCCGTGGACGATCCGCCAGTACGCGGGCTTCTCCACGGCCGAGGAGTCCAACGCCTTCTACCGGCGCAACCTGGCGGCCGGCCAGAAGGGTCTGTCGGTCGCCTTCGATCTCCCCACGCACCGCGGCTACGACAGCGACCACCCGCGGGTGACCGGTGACGTCGGCATGGCGGGCGTCGCCATCGACTCCATCTACGACATGCGTCAGCTCTTCGACGGCATCCCGCTGGACCGGATGACGGTGTCGATGACGATGAACGGCGCCGTGCTGCCGATCCTCGCGCTGTACATCGTGGCGGCGGAGGAACAGGGTGTGCCGCCCGAGAAGCTGGCCGGGACCATTCAGAACGACATCCTCAAGGAGTTCATGGTCCGCAACACCTATATCTATCCGCCGAAGCCGTCGATGCGGATCATCTCCGACATCTTCGCGTACACCTCGCAGCGGATGCCCCGCTACAACTCCATCTCGATCTCCGGGTACCACATACAGGAGGCGGGTGCCACGGCCGATCTGGAGCTGGCGTACACCCTCGCCGACGGGGTGGAGTACATCCGGGCCGGCCGGGACGCGGGCCTGGACGTGGACGCGTTCGCGCCGCGGCTGTCGTTCTTCTGGGCGATCGGGATGAACTTCTTCATGGAGGTCGCCAAGCTGCGGGCGGCGCGGCTGCTGTGGGCCAAGCTGGTGAAGCAGTTCGATCCGCAGAACGCCAAGTCCCTGTCGCTGCGGACCCATTCGCAGACCTCGGGCTGGTCACTGACCGCGCAGGACGTCTTCAACAATGTCATGCGCACCTGTGTGGAGGCGATGGCGGCGACGCAGGGCCACACCCAGTCGCTGCACACCAACGCCCTCGACGAGGCCCTGGCGCTGCCCACCGACTTCTCGGCCCGCATCGCCCGTAACACCCAGCTGCTGATCCAGCAGGAGTCCGGCACCACCCGGGTCATCGACCCGTGGGGCGGCAGCGCCTACGTGGAGAAGCTGACCTACGATCTCGCCCGCCGGGCCTGGCAGCACATCCAGGAGGTCGAGCAGGCGGGCGGCATGGCGCAGGCCATCGACGCGGGCATCCCGAAGCTGCGGGTCGAGGAGGCCGCGGCCCGTACCCAGGCCCGGATCGACTCCGGGCGCCAGCCGGTCATCGGCGTCAACAAGTACCGCGTCGACAGCGACGAGCAGATCGAGGTGCTCAAGGTCGACAACTCCTCCGTACGCGCTCAGCAGATCGCCAAGCTGCGGCGGCTGCGCGAGGAGCGCGACGAGACCGCGTGCCGGGACGCGCTGGACGCGCTCACCCGGGCCGCCGGGGGCGACGGCAACCTGCTGGAGCTGGCCGTGCACGCCGCCCGTGCCAAGGCGACCGTCGGAGAGATCTCCGACGCCCTGGAGAAGGTGTACGGCCGCCATGCGGGGCAGATCCGTACGATCTCCGGTGTGTACCGCAACGAAGCCGGTGAGTCCCCGTCCGTGGACCGCACGCGCGCCCTGGTGTCCTCCTTCGAGGAGGCCGAGGGCCGCCGTCCGCGCATTCTGGTCGCCAAGATGGGCCAGGACGGCCATGACCGCGGCCAGAAGGTGATCGCCACCGCCTTCGCCGACCTGGGCTTCGACGTCGACGTCGGCCCGCTGTTCCAGACCCCGGCCGAGGTGGCCCGCCAGGCCGTCGAGGCGGATGTGCACATCGTCGGCGTCTCCTCGCTGGCCGCCGGTCACCTCACCCTGGTACCGGCGCTGCGCGAGCAGCTCGCCGAGGAGGGACGCGAGGACATCGTGATCGTGGTCGGCGGGGTGATCCCGCCGCAGGACGTGCCCACCCTGCTGGAGATGGGCGCGACGGCCGTCTTCCCGCCCGGGACGGTGATCCCGGACGCCGCGTACGACCTGGTGAAGCGCCTGTCCGCCGACCTCGGACACGGCCTCTGACGCCCATGGCCATCAACCTCGACACCTACGTGAAGGGTGTCCTCGACGGGAAGCGCGCCGTCGTCGCGCGTGCCATCACACTCGTCGAGTCCACCCGACCCCAGCACCGGGTGCTGGCCCAGGAACTGCTGACCACGCTGCTCCCGCACAGCGGCCGCGCCCGGCGGATCGGCGTCAGCGGGGTGCCCGGCGTGGGCAAGTCCACGTTCATCGACGCGTTCGGCACCATGCTGACCTCGCTCGGGCACCGGGTGGCCGTACTCGCCGTCGATCCGTCCTCGAGCCGTACGGGCGGCTCCATCCTCGGCGACAAGACCCGCATGGAGCGGCTGGCCGTGGACCCGGCGGCCTTCGTCCGCCCCTCCCCCAGCGCGGGAACGCTGGGCGGGGTCGCGAAGGCGACCCGGGAGTCGATCGTGGTGATGGAGGCGGCCGGCTACGACGTGATCCTGGTGGAGACGGTCGGCGTCGGGCAGTCCGAGACCGCGGTCGCGAACATGGTCGACTCCTTCCTGCTGCTCACCCTGGCCCGCACCGGAGACCAGCTGCAGGGCATCAAGAAGGGCGTCCTGGAACTGGCCGATGTGATCAGCGTCAACAAGGCGGACGGCCCGCACGAACGCGACGCCCGCGCCGCCGCACGGGAGTTGGCGGGCGCGCTGCGGCTGATGCACGGCAGGGACGCGTTCTGGACCCCGCCCGTGCTGAGCTGCAGCGCGCGCGAGTCCAGCGGCCTGGACACGGTCTGGGAACGCCTCGAACAGCACCGCACCCTGCTGGACTCGACCGGACGCCTCGCCGCCAAGCGCCGTGAACAGCAGGTCGACTGGACCTGGAACATGGTCCGCGACGAACTCCTCAGCCGCCTGCACGCCGACCCGGCGGTACGAGCTCTCGCACCGACCCTTGAAAAGCAGGTCATGGACGGCGAGTTGACACCCACCCTGGCCGCCGAGCACATCCTGAACGCCCTCGGAAGCTCCGAGACAGCCCCTGCCTGAACGACATGAGCACAGTCAGCGGTGGTCACACCACCGCCCGGGTGAGTGTCAGGAGTCGTTCGCCCCGGGCGGCGGGGTGGAGGGGATGTGTGCCCGGGCTGTGCTGCCCCGGGGGATGAGGCGGGCCGGGGTGTCTTCGACGGACTCGGCGCAGCCCTCCTCGATCAGGGTGAGCAGTGTGCGCGCGGCGTGTGTCCCGTAGGCGGGGATGTCGCGGTTGAGGGCGGTGAGCGGCGGCCGTACCACCTGTGTCAGCTGTGAGTCGTCCCAGGCGACGAGGGAGAGTTCGCCCGGCACGTCGACGCCCAGTTCCTGGGCGACCGAGAGCCCGGCCACCGCCATGATGTCGTTGTCGAAGACGATCGCGGTGGGGCGCCGTGGGCCGATCAGGAGTCCCCGCACCGCCTGTGCCCCTGCCTCGCCCGAGTAGTCGGTGTGCACCAGAATCGGTTCGTCCAGGCCGAGTTCGGCGCAGACGCGCAGATGGGCCCGGTCGCGCCGCCCGGTGTGGTCGAGCTCGGGAAGGCCCGCGACACGGGCGATGGAGCGGTGCCCGAGCGCACTGAGGTAGCGCAGCGTCTCGCCGAGGGCGGCGGCGTCGTCCGACCACACGGCCGGCAGGTCACCGGCCCCGCTGGGATGTCCGACGACCACGGCCGGCAGGCCCAGTTCTCCCATCAGCTCGATCCTGGGGTCGGGTGCGCGAAGATCGGTCAGGAAGACGCCGTCCACCCGTCCCTCGCCCCACCAGCGGCCGTAGATCTCGATCTCCTGCGCGGGATCGCCGACCACCTGAAGGGTCAGGGCCTTGCCCCGGGCAGCCAGTTCGTCCTCCATACCGCTGATGAGTTCCATGAAGAACGGTTCGGAGCCCAGGACCCGGGCGGGCCGCGACAGCACGAGCCCCACGGCGTCGGCGCGCGCCCGGGTGAGCGCGCGCGCCGCGCTGTTCGGGCGCCAGCCGATCTCACGCGCGATCTTCTTGATCTCGGCCCGGGTGACGGGCGAGACGCCGGGGCGGTCGTTGAGCGCGTAGGACACCGCCCCTTTGGAGACTCCGGCACGACGCGCGATGTCGGCGATCGTGGGGCGCCGCTTGGTCATCCAACCTCACTTAACCGTTTCGTGACTCCAGCGGCATCCTAGCGCGGACGCCCGTCACCTCGGGATACCCGACCGGGGGTCACAGGAGCCCGAGATTCCGGGAGTTCCGGGGCATGGGAGCGCTCCCGCGCGTATTGACACGGGCTCGGTGCGCATTGACACTTCCCAGCACTTACCCGGTTCAGTTACTCCGCTCAGGGACGGGCGGGGAGGGAGTGACCCCGATGCGTATCCGGGCGCGATGGTTCACCTTGCTGGCCGTCGGCGGGCTCATCGCCACGGCCTGTACGAGCGGCGGCTCGTCGACCGACGGCGACAAGGGCGGCGGTACCTCCGGCGGTGGCGCGATGCCTCGCAACGAAACCCTGTACACGACCGGCACCCAATGGGGCCCGCCCGCCAACTACAACCCGCTGCGCAACTGGGACCATGCGACGGGCACCAAGGGCCTGGCCTATGAGACCCTGTTCCACTTCGATCCGAACCAGGGCAAGTTGACACCCTGGCTCGCCGAGTCCGGCTCCTGGACCGGCGGCAAGACGTACGAGATGAAGCTGCGGTCCGGCATCACCTGGTCGGACGGCAAGCCGATGACCGCCGCGGACGTCGTCTACTCGTACGAGATCGGCAAGATCGAGGCGTCCAGCTTCCACACGCTGTGGGACTGGCTGTCCAAGGCGGAGGCGGTCGACGACCACACCGTTCGCTTCACCTTCAAGCAGGCCCGTTACCAGGAGTGGGACTTCACTCTCTACGGGCAGCCCATCGTGCCCGAGCACGTGTGGAGCAAGCTCTCCGACGAGCAGGTGCTCAACGGTGTCAACGACAAGCCCGTGGTCTCCGGCGCGTACACCCTCAAGAGCCACTCCCAGGACCGGGTGATCTGGCAGCGGCGCGACGACTGGTGGGGTGTGAAGGCGCTCGGCATGAAGCCCGCCCCCAAGTACATCGTCGACATCTCCAACCCCAGCAACGAGGTCGTGATCGGCCAGCTCAACCAGGGCCAACTCGACCTGAGCAACAACTTCCTGCCGGGCGCCGCGTCCATGATCAAGGCCCACAAGGCCGTCTCGTACTACGACCAGGCGCCGTACATGCAGTCGGCCAACACGGCCTGGCTGGTGCCCAACACCACCAAGAAGCCGATGGACGACCCCGCCTTCCGCAAGGCACTCGCCTACTCCGTGGACGTGGGCAAGATCGTCAAGGGGGTCTACGGCGATCTGGTCAAGCCCGCGGACCCGACCGGACTGCTTCCGCAATGGGACAAGTACATCGACACGTCCCTGACGGCGAAGGAGGGTTTCTCCTTCGACACCGCGGCAGCCAAGAAGATGCTGGCGGACGCCGGTTACCGGGACACCGACGGAGACGGCTACGTCGAGAACAAGGACGGCTCGGCGATCAAGCTGAAGCTGCAGGTGCCGACGGGCTGGACCGACTGGATGGAGGCCGCGAAGGTCATCGCCGCCGGCGCGAAGGACGCGGGCATCCGGATCACCACGGACTTCCCCGACCAGAACGCGCTCAACGACCTGCGCGGGAAGGGGGACTTCGATCTCGTCATCAACAACGAGCGCCAACTGTCCAACACCCCGTGGACCTACTACGAGTACATGTTCCAGCTGCCGGTCCAGAAGCAGCAGAACACGGTCAACTTCGGCCGCTACGAGAACAAGGAGGCCTGGGACCTCGTCCAGCAGCTCGGTGGCGTGCGGACCGACGACGAGGCCGGGATGAAAGCGGTCATCTCCAAGATCCAGGACATCCAGCTCAAGGAGATGCCCGTCATCCCGCTCTGGTACAACGGCCTCTGGTCGCAGGCCACCACCGGCGCATGGACGAACTGGCCCTCCGACAAGGGCGATTCGCACTATGCGCCCGCCCTGTGGCGCAACTGGCTGGAGATGGGCGGCTTCGAGATGCTGACCAAGCTCAAGCCCGCCAAGTGACCCTTCCGGCCCGGGAGCGGTCCCGGACCCGTGGCCGTGCGAGGGGCGACGGATCCAGCGGCACCACCACCTCGGGTCTCCGGGCCCACACCCCGAAAGGGGCGCGGCCCCCGGCTCGCGACCGCCCTGTGGCAGCGGTCGCGGACCGAGGGGCCCCGCCCGGCCCCTCCCCCACCTTCAGCCGCCGCGCCGATCCGGGAGATCCCCCTTGGCCCGCTACTTCGCCCGAAAACTCCTTGTCTACGCGCTGACGTTCGTCGTCGCCGTCACCGTGAACTGGATGATCCCGCGCTTCATGCCGGGCGACCCCGTATCAGCGATGATCTCCCGCGCCCGGGTGTCACAACCCGAGGCGGTGGACGCGATGCGCGCCTACTACAACAACCTGTTCGGCTTCGACCAGCCCGTGTGGCAGCAGTACCTGCACTTCTGGTCGTCACTGGTGCACGGTGACTTCGGCCTGTCCATCTGGGTGTTCCCCAAGCCCGTGAGCGAGGTCATCCTCGACGCACTGCCCTACACCCTGGCCCTGATGATCCCGGCGATCCTGCTCAGCTGGTTCGCCGGCAACTGGCTCGGCGCGCTCGCCGCCCGCCGCAAGATCCTCGACAACACCGTGCTGCCCGCCGGCTATGTGCTGACCGCGATGCCGTACATGTGGATCGCCGTGATCCTCGCCTGGCTGCTCAGCGCCAAGGCCGGCTGGTTCCCGGTCTCCGGCGGCTACAGCCTCGACATCCAGCCCGGCATGAACGCCGACTTCCTCCTGGACGCCCTGCACCACTGGGTGCTCCCCTTCCTGTCCCTCTTCCTGGTGGCCCTGGGCGGCTGGGCGATCGGCATGCGCAACATGATCATCTACGAGCTGGAGTCCGACTACTCCACCTATCTGGCCGCGCTCGGCGCACCCCACCGTCTCATCCGCCGGTACGCCTTCCGCAACGCCGTGCTGCCCCAGATCACCGGACTGGCACTGCAGTTGGGCGTCCTGGTCGCCGGCGCGCTGGTCACCGAGATCGTCTTCAACTACCCGGGCCTGGGCAACCTGATCCTGGCGGCCATCCAGAACCGGGACTTCTTCCTGCTGCAGGGCACGTTCCTGTTCATCGTGATCGGCGTCCTGATCGCCAACTTCCTCATCGACCTCGTCTACGTCGTCGTCGACCCCCGTACCCGTACCGGCATGGCGGGAGGACAGTCGTGAGCACACCGCCCCAGCCGTCGGGCACCCCGACGCCGGACACGCCGGACAAGACCGTCGGCCCCTCCGAGGCCGCCGCACCGGCACTCACCCCGGGCCGTGAGAGCCTGCACTACGCGGTCCGTAACCCGAAGCTCCTCATCGGGCTCGCAATCGTGCTGATCCTGCTGGGGACCGGAGTGCTGGGACCGCTGTTCCTGGACTCCTCGGACCCCAACGCCTATGTCGGCCCGCAGGCCGCCGCGCCCGACGGCACCTACTGGCTGGGCACGACCACGTTCGGGCAGGACATCTACGCCCAGTTCGTGTACGGGCTGCGCTCCACCTTCCTCGTCGGCGTGATCGGGGGCGGCATCGCAGCGATCGTCGCGATGCTGGTCGGCTTTCTCGCCGGCTACCGCGGCGGCATCGTCGACGAGATCCTCACCATGCTCACCAACATCGTCCTGGTGATCCCGTCCCTGGCCGTCCTGCTCATCGCCAACGCCTACCTGGGCGTGCGCAGCGTCGGTGTGCAGGGGCTGTTCATCGGCCTCACGTCCTGGCCGTGGGC
Organism: Streptomyces nodosus; assembly: GCF_008704995.1. NCBI lineage: Bacteria > Bacillati > Actinomycetota > Actinomycetes > Kitasatosporales > Streptomycetaceae > Streptomyces > Streptomyces nodosus. The sequence goes on along the minus strand of NZ_CP023747.1, from coordinate 6,772,068 downwards.
GGCCCGCGCCATCCGGGCCCAGACCTTCAGCCTGCGCTCGCGCGAGTTCGTCGACCTGGCGCGGCTCAGCGGCAGCCGCACCTGGCGGATCATCTTCCGCGAGATCGCGCCGAACATGAGCTCCTACCTGTTCATGACGTTCATCCTGCTGTTCGGCGGCTCCATCCTGATCGCCTCCTCGCTGGACTTCATAGGCCTCGGCCCCACCGAGGGCGTCTCGCTCGGTCTGATGCTGCAGAGCGCCCAGCAGTGGAGCGCCCTCCAACTCGGGATGTGGTGGTGGTTCGTGCCCCCGGGGATCGGCATCACCGCCGTCGTCGGTGCGCTCTATGTCGCCAATGTGGGTCTGGACGAGGTGTTCAACCCGAAGCTGAGGGAGTCGTAGACCGCATGACCCTGACCGTCAACGACCTCCGCGTCCACTACCGCACGCTGCGCGGCGAGGTCCGCGCCCTGGACGGCGTGAGCTTCGGCATCGCCGACGGCGAGATACTCGGCCTGGTCGGCGAGTCCGGCTGCGGCAAGACCACGCTGGGCAAGTCCCTCATCCGGCTCGACGGCCGGATGCGCCATGCCGGCGGCTCCATCACCCTCGACGGCGAGGACGTACCCATCGCCGACGACCGGGCGATGAACGCCTTCCGCTTCCGCCGCATCTCCCTCGTGCCGCAGTACTCGATGAGCGCGATGAACCCGACCCGCCGCATCGGCAGGATGATCCGCGAACTGCTCGCCGCGCGCGGCGCCGAGGTCGACACCCCCGAACTCCACCGCCGTCTCGCCCTCGTCGGCCTCGAACCCGACATCCTGGAGCGCTATCCGATCGAGCTGTCCGGTGGCATGAAGCAGCGCACCGTCATGGTGATCTCCACACTGCTCGACCCCTCGCTCCTGATCGCCGACGAGGTGACGTCCGCACTCGACGTCTCCAACCAGAAGGCGGTCGCCGGGGCGCTCGTCGGACTGCGCGACCGGGGCCTGGTCACCAGCATGGTGTTCATCACCCATGACCTGGCGCTCACCTCGCACATCGCGGACACCATCATGGTCATGTATGCGGGACTGCTCGCCGAGAAGGCCCCCGCCGAGGTCCTCACCACCCGGCCCCGACACCCCTACACCCGCCGGCTGCTCGGTGCCCTCCCGCAGGTCGGGGTGCGCCGCTCCGAGGGCCGTCTCACGGGGATCGAGGGCAGCCCGCCCTCCCTGCTCGATCCGCCCACCGGCTGCCGTTTCCGCGACCGCTGCCCGCTGGCCGACGATCAGTGCGCCGACCGGCCGCCGGTCGTGGAGGTCGCCCCCCGTCACCACGTAGCGTGCTGGAAGGCCTGATGCTGACACTCGACCGCGTCACCAAGACGTTTCGCACGGGGACGTTCTCCGGACAGGGCGTCACCGCCGTCGACCGGGTCTCCTTCGGCATCGCCCCGGGCGAGGTCGTCACCCTGATCGGCGAGAGCGGCAGTGGCAAATCCACCATCGGCCGCATGATCCTCGGTCTCACCCAGGTCAGCGAGGGGTCGCTGACTCTCGACGGTGAGCCGGTACGCTCCGGCAAGGAGTACCACCGCCGCGTCCAGGGCGTGTTCCAGGACCCGTTCAGCTGCTTCAACCCGGTCTTCAGAGCGGACCGCGTCTTCGCGATGATCAAGGATGCCTATCATCCCCAGGTGCCGGCCGCCGAGTGGCGTACCCGCGTGGAGAAGGCCGTACGCGATGTGCGTCTGGACCCCGCTCAGGTGCTCGGCAAGTATCCGCACCAGCTCAGCGGCGGTCAGCTCCAGAGACTTCTGATCGCCCGCACCCTCCTGCTCGACCTGGAGTTCCTCGTCGCCGACGAGATCACCAGCATGCTGGACGCCTCGACCCGTATCGACGTCCTCAACCTCCTCGGCGACCTGCGCGAGCGCGGTCTCGGGGTCCTCTACATCACCCACGACCTGTCGCTGGGCACCTACCTCGCCGAACGGACGGTCGTCCTGCGCCACGGTCGCGTCGTCGAACGCGGCGCCACGGAGAAGGTGTTCGGCGACCCCCAGCACCCCTACACCCGCCGTCTGCTGGCCGCCGTGCCCCGCCTCGGCGCCGACTGGAGCGACCCGGAACCCGTCGAGGTCTGCCTCTACCACGCGTCCGGCGCCACCGGGGACCTGCACGAACTGGAGCCCGACCACCACGTCGCCTGCGCCCGACTCCCGGAATGCGGAAGGACCCAGCAGTGATCACACGCCTCCACCTCCACGACGGCTGGCGACTGAGCACGGACGCCGACATCCCGGTGACACTGCCCGCCGGGGGAGTGACGGCGACCGTCCCGGGCTGCGTCCACACCGACCTGCTCACCGCCGGCCTCATCGACGACCCCTACCTCGACGACAACGAGACCCGACTGACCTGGATCGGCCGCACCGACTGGACGTACCGCACCACCTTCACCTGGCGGCGCGACGGACACGACCGCACCGACCTGCTGTTCGCCGGACTCGACACGGTCGCCGCGGTCAGCCTCAACGGCACGGTCCTCGGCGAGACGGCCAACCAGCACCGCGGCTACCGCTTCCCGGTGCGCCAGCTGCTGCACGAGGGCCACAACACCCTCGAAGTACGCTTCACCGCTCCCTACACCTATGCCGAGGACCTGCGCGACCGACTCGGCGATCGCCCGGGCGCCTACTCCGAGCCCTACCCCTTCATCCGCAAGATGGCCTGCAACTTCGGCTGGGACTGGGGGCCCACGCTCGTCACCTCCGGTATCTGGCGGCCCGTCACCCTGGAGTCGTACAGCGGGGACCGTATCGCCCAAATGCGGCTGCTCGCGGACACGGGCACCGACGGCGTCCCGCGCCTGACCGTGGCGCTCGACGTCGACCGGCTCGACGGCACGGGCGAGTTGACGGCCGAGGTGGAGGTCGCGGGAGAGCGGGCCCGGCTCACGGTTCCCGAGGGCCACTCGTGCGGCCGGGTCAGCCTCTCGGTCCCGGGCGCCGAACTCTGGTGGCCCCGTGGCTACGGCGAGCAGCCCCTGTACGAGGTCACCGTGCGCCTGGGCGAGCAGGAACAGCGCGCCCGGACCGGCTTCCGGGGCGTCGAGCTGGAACGCGAGGCCTTCCGTATCGCCGTCAACGGCGAACCGGTCTTCGTCCGCGGCGTCAACTGGATCCCCGACGACTGTTTCCCGTCCCGCCTCACCCGCGAACGCATCGCCGCCCGCCTCGACCAGGCCGCCGAGGCCGGCGCCAATCTGGTACGGGTCTGGGGCGGCGGCCTGTACGAGAGTGACGACTTCTACGAACTGGCCGACGAGAAGGGCCTGTTGGTATGGCAGGACTTTCCCTTCGCGTGCGCCGCGTACCCCGAGGAACAGCCGCTGTACGACGAGGTCGCGGCCGAGGCCCGGGAGAACATCGTCCGGCTGGCCCCGCACCCCTCACTGGTGCTGTGGTGCGGCAACAACGAGAACCTGGAGGGGTACGCCGACTGGGGCTGGCAGGACGAACTCCAGGGCCGGACCTGGGGCCACGGCTACTACCACCGTCTCCTCCCCGGCCTGGTCGCGGAACTCGACCCCACCCGCCCCTACTGGCCGGGCTCGCCCTACTCCGGTGCCCCCAGCCGTCCCCCGCAGGACCCGACCCGCGGAACGGTCCATCTGTGGGACGTGTGGAACCGTGTCGACTACCGCACCTACGCGGATCATGTGCCCCGGTTCGTCGCCGAGTTCGGCTTCCAGGGCCCGCCCGCGTACAGCACCCTGCGCACCGCGGTCAGCGGTGAACTCGCCCTGGACTCCCCGCTCCTCGCCGCACACCAGAAGGCCGACGACGGCCAGGGAAAGCTCCTGCGGGGCCTGGGCGACCATCTTCCGCAGCCCCGCGACCTCGACGACTGGCACTGGCTCACCCAGCTCAACCAGGCCCGCGCCGTCGCCTTCGGCATCCGGCACTTCCGCTCCCACGCCCCGTACTGCATGGGCACGGTCGTCTGGCAGCTCAACGACTGCTGGCCGGTCGTCTCCTGGTCGGCCGTCGACGGCGAGGGCCGGCGCAAACCGCTCTGGTACGCGCTGCGCGAGGCGTACGCCGACCGGATCCTCGTCGTGCGCGACGGAGCGGTGTACGTGGTCAATGACGGTCCGCGGATCTGGGAGGGCACCCTGCGCGCGGCCCGGCGCTCCCTGTCCGGCGCCGTGCTCGCGGAGGCGGAGCTGCCGGTGGGCTGCGCGCCACGGTCGGTGTCGCGCGTCGAGCTCCCGGCCGAGTTGACCGAGCCGGGCGACAAGACGCGGGAGCTGTTCGTCGCGGAGCTCGGCGGGCAGCGTGTCGTCGAGTTCTACGCGGAGGACACCGAGGTGGCCTTCCCCGGCGCGGAACTCACCGCCCGCGTCGAGCCGCTCGGTCCGGGCGGGGGCGACGGCTACCGCGTCACGGTCAGTGCGCACACCCTCGTACGCGATCTCGCGCTGTTCCCCGACCGGCTCGACCCGGCGGCCGAGACCGACCGGGCGCTGATCACCCTGCTGCCCGGTGAGCAGGCGGCCTTCGAGGTCACCGGCGCCCTGCTCCCCGATCCGTCGGCACTGGCGAAGCGGCCCGTCCTGCGCTGTGTGAACGAGGCCCACGGGGCCGACTGACCCTCCTCGGGCCCGTCCCACCGCGTCCCCGCTGTCACCGGGACGGGCCCGAGGAGCCCGCACAGCCTGCTGGGTGGGAACACCTCACCGGCCTGCGACGGCGGACAGTGGCTCCTGTCCCTCGGCCGCCGCGCGTGCGGCGAGGATCTGCAGAGCGGCGGCCCGGGTGTTGGCCACATGCCGTCGGGCCAGGTGCGCGGCCGTCTGCGCGTCGCCCGAGCGCACGGCGCGGAACAGCTCCTCGTGTTCACCGCACATCAGCGGCCCGTCCCCGGGCTCGGCGGTCAGCCGGAACAGCCGCCGCAGCCGCCCGTCCAGCGGCTGCATCAGGTCCTGGAGCAGCGGATTGCCGGACAGGACGACGATCTGACGGTGGAAGTCGGCATTGAGCGCCGCGAGGTCACGTGCACGTCCGCGCTCGGCGGCCCGGCGGGCGCCTAGGAGCAGTTGCTCCAGCCGGCGCAGGCCCGCCGCGTCGGCGTGGCGTGCGGCGAGGTCCGCGGCGAGCGCCTCGAGGTTCTCGCGCACATCGAAGAAGTGGGCGGTGTCCTCCACCCCGACCCGGGAGACGATGGTTCCGCGCCGGGGCTGGGTGGTGAGGAAGCCCTCCGTCTCCAGCCGCTGCATGGCTTCGCGCACCGGGATGCGGGAGACCTCGAACTCCGCGGCGAGGTTTCGCTCGACCACCCGCCGGCCGGGTTCGAGTCCGCCCTCGATGATGCGTTCACGAAGCGCCTCGTACACCTGGTCGCGCAGGGACTTGTCCCCGGCTCCGATGCTGGTGTCCCGCGTAGTCTCCGCCATCTCGCGTCTTCTCCTGACCGGTGCCCTGCCGTTCGCCGCTCCATCCTAGTGCCCACCAGGTGAAAGAAGGCCTTGCCTGGTATTCGGTATACCAAGTAGCTTGTGCGTGCCCTTCGGCCCGCACGGCGCAGTCCGGTGTCCGCGGCCCCGGTCGAGGCGCATGGAAAGCACCCTCACGCGTTCGGAAACTCCCTATGCACAGCAGCACCTCGTATCCCTCCGTCCTGGCCGATGTCACGCTGCCGGACGGCCGACGCGCAGATGTGTCCTTGCGTGACGGCCTGATCACAGCCGTCGACGAGCGCATATCGCCCACCGGGGAGCCGATCGGCACGGCCGGCGGCACGGACGACGGCCGCGTCGACCTGGGCGGCGCGCTCCTGCTCCCCGCGTTCGTGGACGGGCACTCCCACCCGGACAAGACGTTCCTCGGGGCGCCCTGGCAGCCGCATATAACCGGCGGCACGATCCGCGAGCGGGTCACGGCCGAGCTCGAGACCCGGCAGCGGCTCACCGTGCCGGTGCCCGAGCGAGCCCTGGCACTGGTGCACCGAATGGTGGGTCACGGCACCGGGCACACCCGCTCGCACGTCGACATCGACCCGCACTCCCGCCTGGCGAACCTGCATGCGCTGCTGGAGGTCCGCGAGCGCGTCCGCGACCTGATCACGATGCAGATCGTCGCCTTTCCGCAGAGCGGGGTGGTCACCGCGCCCGGCGTACCGGACCTGCTGGACGCGGCGCTGCGCGAAGGTGCCGACCTCGTCGGCGGCCTCGACCCCCAGGGCTTCGACGGCGACGTCGACGGACAGCTCGATGTGGTCTTCGGGCTTGCCGAGCGGCACGGCACCGGCGTCGACATCCATCTGCACGACCCCGGCGAGGCCGGCGCCGCACAGCTGCGCGCCATCGCCGCCCGTACCGGCGCGCTCGGCCTCGGCGGCCGGGTGACGGTCAGCCACGCCTACTGCCTCGGCGACGTCGAGGCCGCCACCTTCGCCCGTACCGCCGCGGCGCTGGCACAGGCGGGGGTGTCCGTCCTCACCAACGGGCCCGCCGGACCCATGCCTCCCGTGCTGCGGCTGCGTGAAAGCGGCGTCCGTGTCTTCGCGGGCTCCGACAACATCCGTGACGCATGGTGGCCGTACGGGACCGGCGACATGCTGGAGCGGGCGACCATCGTCGGGCTGCGCTCCGACCTGATGACCGACGACGAGTTGCGGACCGCGGCCTCACTCGTCACCACGGAGGCCGCCGCCGCGCTGGGCCTGGACCGCTACGGGCTGCAGCCGGGCTGCCGCGCCGACCTCGTCGCCGTCGCGGCGGGAAGCGTCGCCGAGGCGGTCGCCGCACACCCCAGGCGCCTGCTGGTCATGCACGCCGGCCGAGTCCTCGCGACCGACGGCTGCCCGGTGGCGGGCCTGCCGGCCCCCGAACCGGGGGCCCAGCGCGCCTGGTGACACCGCGGCGAGGCAACCGCCCTCTCCCAGGCGCATCCGGAAATACACGGTTTATCCGCCTTCATCACGAAGTACTCATCACCTTTCCCTCTCCTGAGGACCACTCAGCTCACCCAGCCAGGAGTCCCATGCCTGTCTCCAGCGGTTCCGGCGGTGCCCCCGTGGCACGCCCGAGCGCCCCCGTCTCCCCCGCCCCGCACACCGAGACGCCGCCCACCGAAGGCGGCACCGCCCTGAGCAGCGCCGCCATCGGCGTGTTCGACCTGGTCTTCTTCGTGGTCGCCGCCGCCGCACCGCTGACGGCCGTGGCAGGCGTCGCCCCGGCCGCCATGGCGATGGGCGGGATCGCCACGCCCCTGGGATACGTCCTGTCGGGCGGGCTGCTGGCGCTGTTCGCGGCCGGGTTCACCGCGATGAGTCTGTACGTCCGCAACGCCGGAGCCTTCTACGCCTACGTGGCCCGTGGCCTGGGCAAGGCCACCGGCATCGGGACGGCCTATGTCGCGGTCCTCTCGTACAACCTGGTGGAGATCGGGCTCGTCGCCTGTTTCGGCTTCTTCGCCTCGGGCGGTGTCGCGGACCTCACCGGGTTCGTCGCGCCCTGGTGGGTCTGGTCGGCGATCTGCATCGTCGCCGTCGCTGTCCTCGGCTGGCTCCGGGTCACCCTCAGCGCCAAGGTGCTCGGGCTCGCGTTGGTCCTGGAGGTCGTCGTCCTGCTGATCCTGGAGGGCGGTGTACTGGGCCACCGCGGCACGGCCGCCCTGGACCCCGCCGTGCTGAACCCGGGGTCGCTGGGCGGTGCGGGTGTGGCGGGCATGTTCGTCCTGGCCATCGGCGCGTTCACCGGCTTCGAGGCGACCGCGATCTACGCCGAGGAGGCCCGCGAGCCCCGGCGCACCGTGCCGCGGGCCACGTTCATCGCCGTCGGCTTCCTCGCCGTCTTCTACGCCTTCGCCGTGTGGGTGGTCATGGGAGCCTTCGGCCCCGAGGAGGCCGTGCGCATCGCGCGGGGCGGGGACGGGCCCGACATGGTGTTCAGCGCGGCCGGCCGCTTCGTCGGCTCCTGGCTGCCCGACATCATGCATGTGCTGATCATCACCAGCGCCTTCGCCGCCACCCTCGCCTTCCACAACGCCGCCGCCCGGTACATGTACGCCCTCGGTCGCGAGGGACTGCTGCCGCGTCGGCTCGGCCGTGTCACCGGGGGCCATGGCTCCCCCGGCACCGCCGTGGTCGTCCAGAGTCTTCTCGCGGCCGTCTTCATCGCCGCCGGAGCCCTCGGCGGCGCCGATCCGTACGCGGTGGTCTTCCTGTGGCCGAACGGCACCGGTGTCCTCGGCATCATGGCGATGCAGGCCCTCGCCGCCCTCGCGGTGTTCGGATTCTTCCGGCGCGACCGTCACGGCGTCTCCAGCTTCCGGGCACGGTGGGCACCCCTGCTCTCCTGCCTCGGGCTGAGCGTGCTCACCGTTCTCGCGGCCCTGCGGTTCGACCTGCTCACCGGAGCCTCGGGCACGGTGAACGTCGCGCTGCTCGTCCCACTGCCCGTGGTGTTCTGCGCAGGTCTCCTGGTGGCGCGCCGCATCCGACGCACCGACCCGGAGCGGTACGCGCAGTTGACCACCGTCGACGTGGAACGCGACTGATCCGGGGCGGGCGAGCCCGCTGCCCCACGCTTGGCCGCGCCCGGCACCTCACCGGGCGCGGCCGGGCGTGGGGCCCCCGTCGACGGGTCTGGTCCCGTCGACCGCCTGCCGGAACGTCATCGTCATCGCGTCGGGCTTGACCGTGACGACGGCCTGCGGGCGCGGGGGCCGGGAGGTGAGGTCGAAGCGGGGCCACAGCTGCAGGACGGTCGCCAGAATGATCTGCAGCTCGCTCCAGGCGAAGTTCTCGCCGATGCACTTGCGGCGGCCGTCGCCGAAGGCCAGGAAGGAGCCGCGGGTGGCGGAGGCACGCTCGGGCGTCCAGCGGTCGGGGTCGAAGACCTCGGGGTCGGGGAAGGAGGCGGGGTCGTGCTGGTGGAGGTAGGGGCTCCACACGACGTCGGCCCCTGCCGGAATGCGATGACCGCCCAGGTCGACGTCCTGGGTGGCGGTGCGGGTGACCATCCAGGCGGGCCCGTACTTGCGGACGGCCTCCTGCAGTACCCGGCGGGCGTACGGCAGACGGTCGAGGTCCTCGTACCGTAGGGGACCGTCCTGGCAGACCGCGGCGAGCTCCGCGCGCAACCGCTCCTCGATGCCGGGGTGCCGGGTGATCTCGTAGAGGGTCCAGGCCAGGGTGGTGCCGGTGGTCTCGATCGCCCCGGTCAGCAGGGTGATGGCCTCGTCCTGGAGCTGCTGCCGGGTGAGCTGGTCCTCCGCGGTCAGCAAGGTGGTGAACAGGCCCTCCTGCGGCGCCTGTTGCCCGGCGGCGTGCGGACAGCCGGCCGGTTCGGCCGCGCCGTCCGCCGCCGCCCGGGTGCGATGGTCGATGGCCTGGTCGATGAGGGCGCGCAGCCGGGCGACGCGGGCGGTGTGGGCGCGGTTGGCGGGCAGCGGGAGACGGGTGATCCAGGAGGGCAGGACCGTCTGCCGGATCGTGCCCTTCATGATGGCGGGCATCAGGGCGGTGAACTCGTCCTGCAGATGGCCGGGCAGGTCGGTGCCGAAGAGGGCGACCAGGAACGCGGCGAGGGTGATGTCGTTCATGTCGGCGTACACGTCGCGTGCTTCGCCCGCGCGCCAGGCGCCGACCATCGACCGCACCTGGTCGATCATGGCGTCGCCGCGGGTGGCGATGTGGGCCTTGTTGAACATCGGCTGCATCAGCCGCCGGTTGCGCAGATGGGTGTCGCCGTCGGCGACCGTGGCCAGTCCGTCGCCGAAGAACATCCGGAGCGCATCGATGATCTTGCCGCCCTTGGTGAAATGCACGGCATCCGTCACCAGGACACGGCGGGTCAGCGCGGGGTCCGTGACGACATAGGCGGGGGTCGGACCGATGTTGATACGGACCACACTGCCGTGCCGGCGCAGCGAGGTGAAGAACGGCAGCGGATCGCGGGCGAGCCGGTGGGCGTGGCCGATCAGGGGAAGCCGTCCCGGTGCGGCTGGCGTGGGGGCGGTTGCGGCGGGCGAGTCGTTCACGGCGCTCTGCACTCCTCGTGTGGGGGTACGGTGCGGCCGATTCATGCCCACGAGCACAGTCGGAGATGCCCGTCCGGAGTCATCGCTGCGTCACACCCCGCGCCCGGCGTCGTACCACCGCAGGGGCCGGCGACGCCGTGCGAGCCGCTCGACACCCCCGCAGCGCACACCTGCATCACGCGTGTCGGATCTCGCAGCATAGATCGTTTAGCCGCTGGGCAGCCTCGAAGGGTACTTGAGTGGTCAACTTACAACTCAAAAGGTGCAGTTTGAGTCAGCGGGCGTCATTCCCAATCGCCCATTCGCAGGGACGGAGCCTGTGAATCGTCTCTTGAGAGGACGGCAATGCCGCAGGACGTCACATTCGACCTCCCCTTCGACACCCCTGTCAGCGAGCACATCCAGTACGCCCGAGAGCGCCACCTGCGCTGGGTGTGGGACATGGGCCTGGTGCGCAGCCAGGACGGGTTCGAGGAGTACCGGTCCTGGGACCTTCCCCAGGCCGCCGCCCGGACCTACCCCCACGCCTCCGCTGACGACCTGGTCGTCCTGATGAACTGGTTCTCCCTCGCCTTCCTTTTCGACGACCAGTTCGACGCCGGGAGTCCCGACCGTGCGGACCGGATAGCCGAGGTGGCACGGGAGCTGATCGCCACACCCCTGCGTCCCGCCGGGACACCTCCCCGGGTGATCTGCCCGATCACGGTGGCCTGGGCGGAGGTCTGGGCCATCCTGTCGGACGGCATGTCCCTGGCGTGGCGGACCCGGTTCGCCGCGTCCTGGGGGCGGTTCCTGGTGGCGCACACCGAGGAGGTCGACCTGGCGGCCCGGGGCCTGGCCGGAACGCTCGGCCTGAAGGAGTACGCCGAGTTCCGCCGCCGTACGGTGGGCATCCACCACAGCATCGACGCGGGCGAGCGCAGCCGTGGCTTCGAGGTGCCGCCGCAGGTGCAGGCGCACGAACTGATGGTCCGGATGCGGGATGTCGCCGCGGACACCATCGGGTTCATGAACGACATCCACTCCTTCGAGCGCGAGAAGCGCCGGGGAGACGGTCACAACCTGATCGCCGTGCTGCACCGGGAGCGCGGCGGCACCTGGGAGGAGGCCGCCGAGGAGGCGTACCGGATGACCATGGACTGCCTCGAGGAGTACCTCGAACTCGAGGCACGTGTCCCTGAGATGTGCGAGGAGCTCGGACTCAGCGCCGAGCAGCGGGTCCAGGTCCGGATGGGCGTGGAGGCCATCCAGCACTGGATCAACGGCAACTACCAGTGGGCGCTGACCTCGGGCCGGTACACGGCCGCCAAGGAGGGCCCGGCCGCCACCGCCGAGCTGGCGGGGCGGGGTTCGCTGGACGATCTGCTCGCCGTCTGACGCACGGTTCCTGCCCGGCCTGATGGTCCGGGCCGGGCAGGAACCGTCGGATGCGGTCAGACCCCCGCGGTCTACGCGGCGAACTCGACCGGGAGACGATCCAGACGTGCCTCCCAGGTGGAGGCGGTCGAGGTGAGTTCGTCGGCCGGCACGGACAGGCGCAGACCCGGCAGCCGGTGCACCAGGACGTCGACGGCGATCTCGATGATGGCCTGGCCGATGTTCTGGCCGGGACACTCGTGGGGACCGCTGCTGAACGCCAGGTGCGACTGGTTGCCGTGCACGGAGACACCCGAGTCGGGTCGGATCTGCGGGTCGAGGTTGCCCGCACTGAGCCCGACCACCAGCAGATCGCCCTCCTTGATGTGCGCGTTGCCGAGTTCGAGGTCGGCGGTGGCGAATCGCCCCGGAAGGACGGCCAGCGGCGGAGTGTTCCACATCACCTCCTCGACGACCGAGGAGACGCTCAGCTGGCCGCTCACCAGCCCCGCGAGACGGGACGAGTCGGTGAGGACCAACTGCAGCACCCGGGCCAGCAGATTGCTGGTGGTGGTGTGGGCGGTGATCAGCACCAGCCGCAGATGGCTGAGGATCTCGCCCTCGTCGAGGCCGGCATGGTGCTTGAGCAGCCCGGTGGTGAAGTCGGGCCCGGGCTCGGCGCGCTTGCGCTCGGCGAGTTCCCCGAGGATCTGCATGATGCGGTCGTTGTGGGCGAGGGCCCCCTCACCACCCTTGATCACCTGGGCGCAGGAGACAGCGAGGCTGCGCCCCTCGGCTGCCGGGAGCCCGAACAGCCTGGTCAGTACGAGCATCGGCAGATATTCGGCGTAGTCGCCCACCAGGTCGGCGCTGCCCTCGCCGGCGAACGCATCGATCTGCTTGTTCGCGAAGTGCGTGACATGGCGGCGGATGCCGCGCCCCGCGACGGCCTCCAGATTGTCGGTGACCGCCCTGCGCAACCTGCGGTGCGGCTCGCCGTCCTGGGACACACAGTCGGGGCGCCAGCCCAGCATCGGGATCAGTGGCGAGGCGGCCTCGACGCGGCCTTCTTTCCAGTCCCGCCAGATACGCGAATCCCGGCTGAACTGACGGGGGTTGTCGAGCACCCGGCGGCCCTCACGGTAGCCGAGGACCAGCCAGGCCGGGATGTCGCCCTCGAGGAGCACCGGCGCCACGGCCCCGTGTTCCTTGCGCAGCCGTCCGTAGATGCCGTGCGGGTCGAGCGCTGCCTGCGGCCCGTACAGCCGGGTGAGGTCGTCGGCGCCGCCGTGCGCGACGGGGCAGCCGCCGGGAGCGTCGGGGCCGTTGATGGGCTGGTCGGTCATCGGGGCTCCAGAGCGGCGGCAGAGCGTTCCTTGAGATGGTGGATCAGTGCCACGAGGACGTCACGGCTGGAGGTCCGGTCCCGGGCGTCGCAGGCCACGACCGGGATGTGCGGAGGGATGTCCAGCGCGTCGCGGATCTCCTCGATCGGGTGTTCCTTGGAATCCGGGAAGACGTTCAGGGCGATGACGAAGGGGACGTTCTGCTGCTCCATCTCCTCGATGGCCCGGAAACTGGAGGCCAGGCGGCGGGTGTCCACCAGGACCACCGCGCCGAGAGCGCCCTTGAACAGGCCGTTCCACAGGAACCAGAACCGCTCCTGGCCCGGCGTCCCGAAGAGGTAGAGCACCAGTTCGTCGTTGATGTCGATCTTGCCGAAGTCCAGGCTGACGGTGGTCTGCGTCTTGTCCGTCACGCCGATCAGATTGTCGACGCCGGCGCTTGCCTGGGTGAGCGTCTCCTCGGTGGTCAGCGGCTCGATGTCGCTGACCGAGGCCACCATGGTGGTTTTTCCGGTACCGAAACCGCCGGCGATCATCACCTTCACCGAGCGGGTGCCGCCGTCCGACTTTCGGTCGGGGTGGTCAAAGCCTTCGTAGTCCACTGAGTACCTCCTCAAGGAGCGCGAGGTCGGGCCCGCGGCCGGCGCCTGACGCCGGGATGGGATTGCGGGCTTCGACGCGGCCTGCGTCCAGCAGATCGGCCAGCAGCACCGCGAGAATGTTGAAGGGCAATCCGAGGTGGGCACCCAGTTCGGCCACCGAGAGCGCATCGCGGCAGCGCCGGATGATCTCCTCGTGCTCGTACTGCATGCCCGGGACGACTGCGGCGCGGGAGACGATGAGCGTCGCCACGTCAAGAGTCGACGCGGAACCGCCCGGCCCGCTGCGGCCACCGGTGAGGACGTAGTAGCGCTCAAGACCGGACGGGTCCGTGGAACGGCGGGGAGCACTCATCCAGAGTGCTCGTCCAGCCGCGGAGTGGTGCCGAGGAGTTCGCCCATCCTGCGGGCCAGATCCCTCATCTGGTGCCCGAGCAGACCCTGGTCGAGGCCTTCCTTGGCAAGGACTCCGAGGTAGGTCTCCACGCCGGCCCGCACCACGAACAAGTGGCCGCCGTCGACCTCGATCATCGCGAGCCGCAGCTGCCCGGCGTACTGCGGGAACTGCTTGGCCACCGGCTGGGCCAGCGACTGCAGGCCCGCGACCACGGCGGCGAAGCGGTCCACGTCGTCGGGGTCCTCGGCGCCGTAGGACGTAATGGCCTTGCCGTCACTCGAAGCCACGAGGGCAAAGCGGATCTCCTTGATGCTTTCCGTCAGGTCGCGGAGCGCCCAGCTCACATCGGTTCCCTGTTGCGGCGTCATGACTAGTCGCTCTCTTCAGTGTGTTGCTCGTCGAACTCGTGTACGGGTGTCGTCTCGCTGTCCGCGGCCGGGCCGCGGTCCGTGGGGGTCTCGCTCGGTGGGTCACTCGCCCGTCCGGCCGCGGCGAAGGCGGCGAGGCCGCTGAAGGACGCGTCGGGCGGCACTGCGGCCGTGGTCTCCATGCCGCGGTCGGCGGCACCGGGCTGCGGTCCCGCGGTGTCCCTCCGAGTGCTGCGGCGCCTGGGCAGTCCACCGGGGGTGGTGTCCACCGCTTCGGTGGTCCCCACGGCCTCGGCCTGGACCGGCTTGGGGGCCGGCGCCACCACGGCGGCAGAGGCCGGCTCGGTGACGGAGGCGACGGCCGGCTCGGTGACGGAGGCGGCGGGCAACGGGCTGAAGTACTTGTGCGGTACGACCATGACCACGGAGGTGCCGAGCCAGGGCGAGTCCGCGAAGGTGACCCTGATGCCGTAGCGGCGCGCCAAGGCGCCCACCACGCGCAGGCCCAGGTTGGCGTCCTCCGAGATGCCGCCGATGCCCGGGCCCTTCGAGGTGCCCGCGAGGGACTGCTCCGCCTCGCGCTTCTTCTCCTCGCTCAGGCCCTTGCCGACGTCCTGGATCTCGATACCGACGCCGTTAGGGACCTCTTTGCCGGATACGACCACGGGCTCGGTGGGCGGCGAGTAGCGAGCCGCGTTGTCCAGGAGGTGGGCGAAGATCAGCGTGAGGTGGTCCACCAGGCTGCCGTCGACGCCGAGTTCGGGCAGGTAGCGGACCTGGACGCGGTCGAAGTCCTTGATGCGGCCGATGCCGCCACGGACCACGCTGAGCAGTCGCTGAGGCTCCTGCCACTGCCGTCCGGGCCGGTCCGAACCACCGAGCACGCCGATGCTGGCCGCGAGACAGTCGGCAGGGCCGATCTCCTGGTCCAGCTCCATGAGGCCCTGGGCCACCGCGGGCAGTTGCCCGTGCTCGCCCTGCATCTCATGCAGCCGTCCGCGCAGCTTGCTGGTCAGTACGTGGATCCGGCTGCCGATACTGATCACGGCCTGCTCGGCCGAGGTGGAACGGTCGAACTCCTCCTCCACACCGATCAGCGCGGTCCGCAGGACCTTGCGCAGCTCGGCGCGCAGCTCCGGGGCGGCCTCCGTCTCCTGGCCGACCTCCAGCAGGATGTCGTCGATGGCCTCGCCGTCCCGCAGCCGCTGGAGCGCCTCGGGGAGGTATGTGTCCCCCAGCCTGCGGACGACGGCCCGCTGGAGGGCGAGCTGCTCATTCCGGACCCGGGTCTGCTCGACGAGCTCGCTCTCGTGGGTCTGCGCCTGCTCGGCGAGCTGAGCCTTGAAGCTCTCGGCCTGCCGGTCCAGTTTCGCGTTCAGGTCGGAGCGCTCGGCCGCGAAATCCGTCTCCAGGCCCTCAACACGCTGCTCCCAGCGCTGGGTGAGCTCGTCCTGCGAGGTGCGGGAGTGTTCTTTGGTACGGCGCAGTTGGGACTGGGCGCGGACGAGGAGTCCCACACAGACGGCGCTGGCCGCGGTGGCCGCGGCGCCGGCGAACGTCGCGGGTATCTGAACCTGGTCGGGGCCCGCGACCGCGGTTGCGACGGTTCCGGCTCCTAAGGCCAGAGGCATCAGCCACCAGCTGTACTGGGCGACCGGAGCCCGCGCCGCCGGGGGCGGAGTGGCAAGTTCCATCTGCATCCTTCGAAGCAAACGATCGAACAGAGGGTGTGCAGGCGCCGTGTGCGTCGAGCACACGGCGCGAGGCGACCGAGTGTGTTTGCGTCAACTCGCAGCGCCGCAGGGGAGTTTATCGGGTAGGAGATCAAAAGGATCAACTCACTCTGCATGGCGGAAGGCCCTGTCCTCGGCCTGCCTGCCACTGCCATGGTGCCGGTGGTCCAGGTCCTCAAGCGGGACGTGCCCGGCCCGTGGTGGCCCGCTGACGCCAACCTCATGCACCTTCTGTGGTGCCCCAACGAGCACTGGGATCCGCCCGCCGGACAGGCCGACATGAGCCCCGTCGTGGAACTGCGTCGGCGTCGAACCGCTGATGTGGCCAGCAGACCGGTGGCCCCGCCATCGCCGCATGTGCGGCACGGAGATGACGCTGCTGTCCACCGTGGCCGGCGACGATGAGACGGGAGTCGTCACAGGGCGGTGGGGCGAGCTGCGGATCTTCACCTGCCCTGCCGATCACCGTCACCCTTTCCACGCGGATCTGCACTGACGCAGGCTCCCCCGCGGTGTGGCCGGGCGACCCTCAGGTGCGGCAGCGAGTCCTGTGAGTGTCGTCGGACGCGTCCGGCAGGCGGGTGACGGCCATGAGGGCGGCATCGTCGTCCAGGCGTCCTTCGGTGTGCCGGATCAGATCGGCGAGAAGAGCGTCCAGGATCGCACCGGGGCCCGTCGAGAGGGGACGGGACAGGACCGGCACGGGATCGTAGAAGGCGCCGTGGCGGTCGCGTGCCTCCACCAGGCCGTCGGTGAACAGCACCAGGATCGCGTCGTGCGGCAGGGTGTACCGATCGACCGGTACCCGGGTGCGGCCCAGGTCGCCCAGGCCCAGGGGCAGCGACGGGGCGGACGGCTCCAGCGGGCTCGCGCGGCCCCGGTGAACCAGGAGCGGCGCCGGATGTCCCAGATTGATCATGTATATGGCGGAGCCGTCGTCGGGGACGTCGATGAGGACGGCGGTGGCGAAGGACTCAGGGCCGTACTCCTCCTCGGCACCCGCCCACTGCATGAGCTCCTCCAGACGGTCGACCACGCCCGTCAGATCGGGGATGTGAGCCGCGGCCTCGTAGAAGGCGCCGAGCAGCCTGTTGACGGTTCGGACCGCGCCCAGTCCCTTCCCTCGCACATCGGCGATCATCATCCGCACACTGCCGGGTGTGGCATGGATGGCGTAGAGGTCACCACCGATCGCCGCCTCCTCGGCGGCGGCCCGGTACCGGGAGGCCACGGCCAGCGGACCGACCCGGGCGGGCGGGGCGGGGAGCACCGCCCGCTGGACGGCCTCGGCCACCTCGCGGGCGTCCTTCAACTGCTTCCGGTCTTTGGCCATCACCCGGTTGAGGATCGCGGCCAGCACGGTCAGGACCACGACGCTCGAGGACCGGACGAAGTGTTCGGAGGAGGTGACGTTCTCCTTCATGTACCCCAGGGCCATCCCGACCGCCTCGGTCACCACGCCGGCGGCGATCGTGCCCGGCAGCGAGTACACGGGGGCTGCCAGCACGGGAACGGCCGCCAGCAGCGGAAACACGCTGCCTGACGGGATCAACAGGTCGACGACGACCGCGACGAGGAGCACCGCGGCCGGGAGGAGACGAGGCCAGCGACTCCAGCCGACCAGAGGTGTGTCCTCGTCGTGTGTCACGGTGCGGCCTTCGAGCCGCCGTCGACGGGGATGGTCCTTCCGGTGATGCGTGGACCGGCGACGGCGCCGGGGGCTGTCGCACGTCCGGTACCGCCGGCACCCGCCGTCACGACGGCCCGTCGTCCGGTGTCCATCCGTTTCCCTCTCGCCGCACAAGCGCCTTACGTCGTCGATTCATGTCGTGTCATGTCATGTCGTGTCGAATGATTTCAGGGGCGGCCGGACTGTGCTCGGCCCGCTACGCCGTCCGGTGGCCGGTGGACCCGACCGGATGCCGCGCCCCCCGGCTCCCCGGTCCGGGCCTGCGCGGCGAGCTTTGAGACACCTTTTACACAACCCGCGCAACTGCGGCCCGCGCCCTCGCTGTCCGACAGGGAGTCAGGTCCGTCAGGGCCGAGGAGCGAGAGAACGGGGCGGGTCGTGGGGCGGCGTAAGGGCGGCATAGGAATCGCACTCATCATGGGGACAGTGCTGTGGGGCGCGAGTGCCTGCGGCGGGAGCGGCAGTGACAAGGCGGGCGGGGACGGCCCGAAGGCGCCGGGCAAGCCGACTGCGAGCGCCTCTCCGTCACCGACGAAGCCCGCGGGCCCGCCGATGCTGCTGGACACGATCACCCCGCAGACGGGAACCACGGTCGGCGTGGCCATGCCGATCTCGGTGATCTTCACCGACCCGGTGGCGGCAAAGGCACGGGCCACGGTGGAGCAGCACATGAAGGTGAGCACCTCGCAGCCGGTGGACGGCGCCTGGCACTGGTTCGGCGACCGGCGCGCCGACTGGCGGCCGAAGACGTACTGGCCCTCGGACACCAAGGTCAAGATCGACGTCGATATGAAGGGCGTCAGCAACGGCAACGGGCGCTACGGCGTGCACGGCTACACTCACACCTTCACGATCGGCGACGACGTACGCGCGGATGTCTCGGTGCCCGGCCACACCATGAGAGTGACCCGCAACGGCACGGTGGTGCGCACCCTGTCGATCAATGCGGGCAGCCCTCAGTATCCGACGTGGAACGGCACGATGGCCGTCATCGACAAGCAGGAGAAGGTCCACATGACCTCCTGCAGCGTCGGCATCAGCTGCCAGAAGGGCAGCCCGAACTACTACGACCTGACGCTGCCCTGGGACGTCCACCTCACCCAGTCCGGCACCTATGTGCACTACTCGACCGGCGACCCCACCCCCGGCAGCGGCAGCGCCCTCGGCTCGCACGGCTGTGTCCATCTGTCCCTGTCGGACGCCAAGTGGTTCTACGACCAGGTCAAGCAGGGCGACCCCGTCACCATCACCGGCTCGCCCCGAGCCAAGGCCCCGGCGGACAACGGCTACGCCGCCTTCAATCTGACATGGGACCAGTGGCTCGCCGGCAGCGCCTCCGGGGAGGAGACGACCACCACGCTGTGAGGCGCTCCGGGAGGGGCGAGGTGGTGCGCGCAGGGGAGCCGAGCCGCCGGTCGTTGCGGGAACGGCAACATGTGTCGCGTGCCGGCAAGCTCCTCGGCGACAGTGGTTTCTCCCGGCGTCTCGGAGAGCGATCCGAGCAGTCGTGAGGAAGGGAGAACGTGTCATGGCGCAGCAGCCTCAGGGCCCCACAGCGGCCGCCCTGGCCGCGCAGAGGCCCGAGGAGTTCTGGGAGGGCCTCTACCGGCAACGCGCGCAGGACCGCTCCGTCCGGGCGAGCCGGGTCAATCCGGTTCTGGAGGAGGAGGCCGCCGAGTTGCCTCCCGGCGCCGCGCTCGACCTCGGCTGCGGCATGGGCGGCGACACCCTGTGGCTGGCCCGCCACGGTTGGACGGTCACCGCGGTGGACATCGCGCCCACCGCGGTGGAGCGAGTGGCCGCCCTCGCCCGCACCGAGCGCCTTGACGACCGCGTCACGGCGGAGTGCCATGATCTGGCGCGGTCGTTCCCCGCCGGGAACTTCGACCTGGTCTCGGCCCAGTACTTCCACACCCCCTATGAGCTGCCCCGCGACACGATCCTCCGCACCGCGGCCGAGGCCCTGCGCCCCGGGGGACGGCTCCTCGTGGTCGACCACGGATCGATCGCGCCCTGGTCCTGGAACCAGGACCGGAGCACGCCCTTCGCCACCCCGCAGGAGATCTACGCACAACTCGCCCTGCCGTCCGGCGAATGGGCCCTCGAACGAGCCGACGCGCCACGGCGGGAGGCGACCGGCCCGGACGGCCGGACCGCCACGGTGACCGACCATGTCCTACTCGTCCGCCGGGCCGGCTGAGGTCATCCGCGCGGAGCGGCGAGGAGCGGTCCTCCTGAGGTTGTGGTGAGCGCCGGTCGGGACCTCGGGGAGGTCTCCCCAGGGGGTCGTCGGCTCAGTCCGCCGCGAATCTGAGGTACGGGGCGACGCTGCGGAGTTTCTCGCAGGTCTCCTCGATCTCCCGTTCGGGGCTGGACTGAGCGGTGACCCCGGCGCCCGCCCGCAGCCAGGCCTCGTCTCCCGCGCCGATGAGGGTGCGCAGGACGAGGGCGGCGTCGAGGTCCCCGTCGGTGCTCCCCCGGAACACCGCGCCGCCGTACAGTCCCCGGGGTCCGTCCTCATGGCGGGCCAGAGCATGGAGGGCGTCTCGTTTGGAGACACCGGTGGCGGTGATCGCGGGGAAGAGGGAGGCGAAAGCGTCCCACGGTCCGCAGTCCGGCCGCAGCCGCCCCGTCACCCGCGAGGCGAGGTGCTGCACCGACCCGCGCGGCCTGACGGTCATGAACTCCTCGACCGCGACGGAGCCGGGGCGGCACACCGCGGCCATCTCGTCCCAGGCGAGGCGTACGGACACGGCGTGTTCATGTATCTCCTTGGGGTCGCTGAGCAGTTCCGCGCGCCGGCGCTCGTTCTCCGCCGGGTCGGCTCCCCGTGCGCGGGTGCCCGCGAGCGGCTGGGTGCTGACGCGTCCCTCCGCCCCGACCTCCAGAACGGTCTCCGGGCTGAACCCGGCCGCCCGGTAACCGCCGAGATCCATCAGATAGGAGCGTGCCGGTGTATTGGCCCGGCGGCCCGCGAGGTAGGTCGCGGGGAAGTCCGGGCGGGGCTCGGCGGGCAGCGGGACCTTCCGGGAGACCACGGCCTTCTCCAGGAGCCCCGCGTGGATGTCTCCGACCGTACGGGACACCGCCCCGCCGTAGGCGGCGGTGCCGGTGGCGATGACGCCCTCGGCCCTCTCGGGCATGGGCTCGTCGTGAGCGGTCCGTCCTGCCGGGGGCTCCGCGAGGAGGTCGGCGACCTTGCGTGCCCATGCCTCGTCCACCGCGCGGACCACCGTCCGGTCGCCGGTGAGGGTCACCTCGACGGACGGGATCAGCGCGTGCAGCAGAGGCTGCTCCCCGGCCGTCGCGGCATCCGCGTGGAGGAGATGGGCGAGTTCGAAGGCCGCCCAGCCGTAGAAGTGGCGTCCTTCGTCGCCCGCCTCGCGCAGAGCGGACAGCGCGGCGGCGAACGCCGTCAGTGGTTGGCGGTCGGTGCGCGAGGTCCATGTCCGTCCACCGGACTGCGCGGTGATGGCGGTGCTGTCGGCGGTCACGCTCATGGCGGAGCCGGCCGCGAAGTGCCAGACACCCCCCTCCCCCTCGTACACCATGTACTGGTCGGCGAGTCCCGCCTGTGCGAGGCGGGTGGCGGTGGCCGCCGGGTCGGGGCAGGGCTCCCCGGTGTTCACGCGGACGAGCGGGGCCACGGACCTCGCCCATGCTTCCCAGATGTTCCGCGATCCGGTGCTCATCGTGTGGTGCCTTTCCTCTGCCGCTGTGTCCGGTTGCTCTCTGGTGCCGGGTGGAAGGTCATGACGACGCCGTCTCCAGTCGCCAGCCGTGCGCCCGGGCCCGCCGCTCCCAGAAAGAGGCGTAGGTGCCACCCGTCGTGACCAGCTCGTCGTGTGTGCCCCGTTCGGTGATCTCGCCGTCCTCCAGGACGAGGATCTGGTCGGCGCTCACCACGGTGCTCAGCCGATGCGCGATGACCAGGAGGGTCTTGCGGTCGGCCAGGGTGCGCACGGTCTCGGCGAACAGCGCCTCGTTCTCCTGGTCGAGGGCGGCGGTGGCCTCGTCGAGGACGAGGACCGGGGCGTCCTTGAGCAGGGCGCGGGCGATGGACACGCGCTGCCGCTGCCCGCCGGACAGTCGCGCGCCGCCCTCCCCCACTCTCGTGTCCCACCCGTCGGGCAGTTCCTCGATCACGCGGTCGAGCCCGGACAGGGCCGCGGCCTCGGCCAGTTCGCCGGAACCCGCGTCGGGGGCGGCGATCCGGACGTTCTCCTCGATCGTGCCGTCGAAGAGATAGACGTCCTGGAAGACGAGGGAGACATGGGCCGCCAGCTCGTCGGGGGCGATCTCACGGACGTCGACGCCGCCGATGCGGACGGTGCCCTCGGTGGTGTCCCGGAAGCGGGCGAGCAGCCCGGCGACGGTGGTCTTGCCCGCGCCGGAGGGTCCGACCAGGGCCGTCATGCTGCGCTCGGGCAGTCGGAAGGTCACCTCATGGAGGACCGGACGTGCGGCTGGCCCCTCCGCCGACCCGTCGTCGTAGCGGAAGCCGACCCCGGTGAACTCCACGCTCGCGTCGCGGGGTGTCTTCGGCTCCGCGGGCTGGAGGAACGGCGGTTCGTCGAGGACCGCGCCCAGGCGTTCCAGGGTGTTGCGGGCGATACGCATGCCCGCGCCGGCCTCGGCGGCGGAGGAGACGCTGTCGATCAGGCGGACCAGCAGCACCAGGAGCGCCAGCAGGGTGGGCACGGTCAGCGATCCGTCGAGCTGCCAGGACACGCCCAGCGCGAGCAGCAGGGCGAAGACGAGCCGGGTGGCGAACGAGAAGGAGACCAGTCCGGGCAGGCCCCGCGCGATGAGCCGCCGGTCCGCGCGCGCCTCGGCCAGCAGGGCGTCGTCCAGCGCCCCGTAGCCCTCCGCGGTCCGGCCGAAGGCCCGCAGCACCGGCTGGTTGCGCGCGTACTCCAGGACCCGGTCGGCGGACTCACCGATCGCGGCGTCGCGGCCGAGGTCGAGCCGGCGCATCACCGCCGTGCTCGCCAGCTGGACGGCGAACAGCACGGGCGCGCAGACCAGCAGGACCAGGGCGGTGCGGACGTCGAAGAAGAAGGTGGCGACCACCAGCGTCGCCGGGGTGAGGAGGGAGGTGATGAACGGGCGGAGCAGATGGGCCGGTGTGCTCATCACCTGGATGACGTTCTGTCCGGCCAGCCTGCTGAACTCGGCCGTGCGGCCGGCGGTGAACCAGCCGAGGGGCAGGCGCAGGGCCTGGTCCGCCATACGGCGGTGGAGCACCCGGGAGAGCTGGGAGCCGACCGTGAACCCGCCGCTGATGGCGGCGCCCTGGAGCGCGGTGTACGCGAGCGCGCAGCCGACGAACGCCGTCAGCCAGGGCCACACGTCGTCGGGGTGCGTGCCGAGCAGGGCCCTCAGGACGGGCACCAGGAGGGCGAAGGCGACACCCTGGAAGACTGCCGCGCCGCTCTGGAGGACGAGCAGCCGGTTCAGCGGGCGGGATCCCTCCGGCCCCAGGACGCGATAGAGCTGACGGATCATCGTGCACTTCCCTCTCGGATGTCGTCCGCCGCCCGGGCCACGGCCGTGGGGGCGGGCGGTCGGCCGGGATCGCCGTCGGTCCGGTCCGGCTGCGCGGTCCGCTGTGCCTCCCACAGCGTGGCGTAGCGGCCCCGGGCGGCCAGCAGTTCGTCGTGGCGGCCCTGTTCGGTGATGCGTCCGTCCTCCAGGACCACGATCCGGTCGGCGGAGCGGATGGTCGACAGCCGGTGCGCGATGACGAGCAGGGTGCGGCCGGCCGCGAGCGCGGACAGCGCGTCCTGGATCAGCGCCTCGGAGTGCGGGTCGGCGTACGCGGTGGCCTCGTCGAGCACCAGGACGGGGGCGTCGGCGAGCAACGCCCTTGCGATGGAGAGGCGTTGCGCCTCTCCGCCGGAGAGGGTGACGGCCGTGCCGAGTTCGGTCGCGTATCCGTCGGGCAGGTCCAGGACGCGGTCGTGGATGCGGGCGGCGCGTGCGCACCGCTCGACCTCCTCGTCGGTGGCGTCCGGGCGGCCCAGCCGGATGTTGTCGGCGACGCTCGCGCGCAGCAGCCGTACGTCCTGGAGGACGAAGCCGACCCGGCGGTACAGCTCGGTCGCGGGGATGTCCCGCAGGTCGACGCCGCCGAGGGTCACCTTGCCGGCCGAGACGTCGTGGAAGCGGGGCAGCAGCGACGCCAGGGTCGACTTGCCCGAACCGGAGGGACCGACCAGCGCGGTGACCGTGCCGGGCGCGAGGTCGAGGTCCACGTCACGGAGGACGTCGGTGTGCCCGTCGTAGGAGAAGGACACCCCGCGCAGGGACACCTGGTGGCCGTCGGGCACGGCGGGGGTCGCGGGCTCGGTGAGCGTGGGGGTGTGCAGCAGCGCCGTGATGCGTACGGCGGCGGCCTGGCCGGCCCGGATCTGCTGGATGCGGGGACCCACGACGCCCATGGGAGCGGCGACGGCGGGGCCCAGCAGCAGGAAGGGAACGAGTTCCGCGCCGGTCGTCCAGCCGCTGGTGACGAACACCGCGCCCACCACGGACAGCAGCAGCAGGACGACGGCCGGGGCGACCACCAGGACGGCGGCGGTGGAGGTGACCAGGGTGGCCCGGACCCAGCCGGAGAAGAAGTCGGCGAACCCCTCGGTCGCACCGACGAAACGCTCATGGGCCTTGCGTCCGCGCCCGAAGCTCTTGAACACGGCGATACCGGCCGCGAATTCCACGGCGGCGGCGGAGATCCGCCCGAGCGCCGCACCGAACTCGGCCATCTGCGCCACCGCGCCCGCCATGGCACGGCTGAACAGGAACACCCCCAGCAGCAGGGGCACCACACTGACCAGGGCGAGGCGCCAGTCGACCGTGAACAGGTAGGCCAGTGCCAGCAGCGGGGCGGTGAGTACGGCGACGACGTCGAGCAGGGTGTGGGCGAACAGCGTGTGCAGCGCGCTCACGTCGTCCTGCACCGCCTGTTTCACCTCGCCGGTGCCCTTGTCGGTGAGCCGGCCGAGCGGCAGCCGCCCGATGTGCCGGGCGAGCCGACGGCGGAGGGTGAGCTGGAGCTCGTTGTCGGCGAGGTGCGCGAGGGCACCGGCCGCCGTTCCGCACGCCAGGGCGAGCAGGCCCGCCACACAGGCGAGGGTGACCAACGGCCAGAGGACGTCACCGCCGGCGGGGGACCCGCCGGTGAGGCGGCCGGCGATACGTGAGACGGCGATGAACGGGACCACTCCGGCGAGGGCCGCGACGGCCTGGAGAGCTACGGCGACGGCCAGTCGGCCCTGGACGGGCTCGGCCAGCGCGCGGAGCGGGCTCGGGGGTGCCTCGGTGCCCGCGCCGGCGGCTGCCGGGTCTCGGGACACCGAGTCCGGGCCCGGCTCGGACGGTTGTGACTTCACTTGACGAGTACTCCGATTTCGGGGATGGGCCTGCCGCCGGCCTCGGTGATGCGGCGGCTGGTCATGCCGGCCTCTCGGGCCAGCCGGGCGACGTCGAAGGTGTGCCAGTCGTAGCTGTCGGCGACCTCGCGCACGGTGCGGCCGTCGCGCAGGACCTTCCAGGTGGTGGTGAACCGCATGGCGTCGCCCTCGGTGGGTTCGCCGCCGATCCACCACTCGTACGTCTGGTGCCCGATGACTTCCCTGAGGGACATCACCGGTGGGATGACGCGTGGTGAGGAGACCCCCATCAGTTCCACGACGATGGGCGCCCCGTCCGGCAGACGAGCCGCGAGCCGCTTCCACAACGCCACGCGTTCGGGGACGGTGAGATGACCGGCCACGCCGAAGATGACCACGGCGGAGAGCCGTTCGGGCAGGTCGAGGTCCTGGGCGGCGCCGTCGACCACCGTCACGCGGCGCCGCAGATCCGGGTCGCGGGCGACCCTGGAGGTGAGCATGGCCCGCATGGTGGCCGACGGTTCGGCCGCGAGGATCTCCGCCTCGGGCAGCGCGGCGGCGATGACCTCGGTCACGCGTCCGGTGCCCGCGCCGATCTCCAGGACGGGGCCGTACGAGGTGTCCAGGCCCGCGAGGACGCGGGTCAGCGGCGGACCGCTGCTGGCGGTGTGCCGGGTGGCCACCAGCTCGTAGAACTCGGCCGAGGTCGAGTAGTAGTCGATCACGACGGTCTCCAGGCGGGGGCGGTCGGGCGGGGGCGGC
The DNA here is from genome assembly GCF_008704995.1 of Streptomyces nodosus. Lineage (NCBI taxonomy): Bacteria > Bacillati > Actinomycetota > Actinomycetes > Kitasatosporales > Streptomycetaceae > Streptomyces > Streptomyces nodosus. Next base: position 6,746,401 of record NZ_CP023747.1, on the reverse strand, counting down.
TCATGGGGTGCTCGGCCAGGTGCGTGCGCCCGTGGTCAGCGAGGGGTCCATCCTGCGCAGCACGGTGGCGACCACCTCGTGGCGTCGCGGGGTGAGATAGAAGTGGTCACCGGGGAAGACACGTACCTCGGTACGGGCGGTGGTGAGATCCGCCCAGCCGCCGGCCCGGTCGCGGCAGCGATCCGCGCCGAGTTCCGGGTCGGCGCTGCCGGTCAGCACATGGATGGGACAGGACAGCGGCGGCCGGGGGGCGGGCCGGTATGTCTCGATGATCCGGTAGTCGTGGCGTACGGTGCCGAGGATCATGGCGCGCAGCCCGGGGTCGTCGAGGACCTCACGGCTGGTGCCGCCGAGCCGGCCCAGCTCCGCGCCCAGTACGTCGTCGTCCTGGCGGTGCAGCTGCCCGGTCACCGCCGTGCCGGGGGCGGCCCGGCCCGAGGCGAAGAGCCGGCGCGGGGCCGGTGCTCCGCGGCGGTCCAGCTCGTGGGCGAGTTCCCAGGCGACGGCGGAGCCCATGCTGTGCCCGAAGAGGGCGTACGGCCGGTCCAGCAGCGGCAGCACGGCGTCCGCCACCGCGGTCACCAGCTCGCCCATGTCGGCGACCTCCGGTTCCTCGAGGCGGTCCTCACGGCCCGGGTACTGGATGCCGAGGAGTTCCGCCTCGGGTGGCATCAGGGCAGCCCAGGGTCGGTAGAAGCCCGCGCTGCCGCCCGCGTGGGGCAGGCAGATCAGCGTGAGCCGGGACGCGGCCCCGTCGTTCCACCGCCTGATCCACGGGCTGTCCGCACGGGCGGCACGCGCGGAGGCGCTCGGCGAGGCGGTCACCAGGTCACCATCAGTTCTTCGAGGCCGAAGGTGGCCGAGTCGTGCTTGACCACGATCTGGTCGCGGTCCCCCGCGAGGCGGAGGGTGGGGACGCGGCGGATGAGCGTCTCCAGGGCGACCTCCAGCTCCAGCCGCGCCAGGTGCTGCCCGATGCACTGGTGCACTCCGTAACCGAAGGCGACATGGTGGTTGTCGGTCCGGTGGAAGTCGACCCGCTCCGGGTGGTCGAACTGCTCGGGGTCGTGGTTGGCCCCGGCGAGCAGGGCGATGACACCGTCGTCGGCGGGGACGGTCCGGCCGGACAGCTCGATGTCCTCGGCGGCCACGCGCAGCGGAATGGAGTCGGCGACGGACAGGACGCGCAGCAGTTCGTCGACGGCGGCGGGCATCAGCGCGATGTCGCCGCGCAACTCCGCCATCAGCTCCGGCCGTTCGAGGAGCAGCAGGGTGCTCAGAGCGATCATGCTGGTGGTGGTCTCGCGGCCGGCGTTGATGGTGATGCCGAGGGTGGAGAGCAGCTGGTCCATCGTCACATTGCCGGTCGCCAGATGCTCGGTGACGAGCTTGGAGATCAGGTCGTCACGCGGTTCCTCCCGCCGCTCGGCGACCAGCTCGGCGAGCAGCCCGAAGAGGCCGCCGAGCGCCCCGGAGACCTGTTCGGCGGTGCTGTGGCGCGAACCGGAGATCCGGGTGACGTCCCGGAAGAACTCCAGGTTCTCCCGGGGGATGCCGAGCAGTTCACAGATCACCGAGGTGGAGACGGCGTTGGCGTAGGCGGAGACGAAGTCCACCGGACCGCCGGCGGCCAGCATGCCGTCCAGGATCTCGTCCACCCGTGCCTGCACGGCGGGCCGCATCGCCCGGACCTGGCGCACCGTGAACACCGGCAGGAGCATCCGCCGGTACCGGGTGTGCTCAGGGGCGTCGGTGCGGATGAAGGGCCGGAACCTGGCCCCGGCCTCCTGTTCGCCCTCGCCGAGCGCGGGGAAGTTGGGGCGGCGGATGTCGGCGCTGACGCGCGGGTCGGAGAGCAGTTCGCGTACGTCGTCGTAGCGGGTCACCACCCAGGCCTCCCGCTTGGTCGGCAGGGTGACACGGGCGACCGGGTCGTCGGTGCGCATCGCGTCGTACTCCGCGGGTGCGGCGAAGGGGCAGCCACGCCGGATCGGGAAGTCCCGGCGCCCGGCGGCGGGGCCCGGCACGGCATCCGTGGTGGGCTCGTCGGGCGTGTCGGAGGCTGTCGGGGAGACAGGGGTTCTCATGGGTGGTCCTCAGTGGTCGGTGGGGGAAGGGACAAGGGGGGTGGCGGTGTGCGGGGCGTCGGAGGTGTCCGGCGCGGTCCGTGTGTTCGGCAGGTCCAAAACGTTCGGCGCGTCCGGGGCCCGGGTGAGTACGGCCAGCGGGGGTGCTCCGGGGCGGGTGGGCAGGGCGCGTGCGGTCATGCCGGACTCGTCCGCCACGTCCTTCAGTCCGAAGGGCGCCCAGCGGTAGGAGTCATGCACCTCACGCTCCGCCCGCGTGGCGCCGTCCCGGTAGACGCGCCAGGTGGAGTGCAGGCGCATCACGCCGTCCTCCGTCTCGTCCGGTGCTCCGCCGAACGACCACTCGTAGCGGTGCCGTCCGGCGGTGGCGGTGGCGAGCCTGGTCTCGGGGAGGGTCAACGGCTCCTCGAACTGCATGAGTTCGATCACCACGAACCCGCCGGGGGCCAGCCTCCGGGACAACCGCCGCCACAGCCGGGCCCGTCCGTCCGCGTCGAGATGGCCGAGGACCCCGCAGAGCAGCACCACGCTGATCTGGTCCGGGAGGTCCAGGTCGGGGGCGGCGTCCGCGGTCACGGTGACCCGGGAACGCAGGTCCGGATCGCTGAACACCCGGCTGGTGAGCACGGCGCGCATCCCGACGGCCGGTTCACAGGCGAGGATCTCCGCGTCCGGCCGGGCCCGGGCGACCGCCTCGGTCACCAGTCCGGTGCCGGCGCCGATGTCGACCACCGGCCCGGTGCCGAGGTCGGCACCGGCCAGGAGCGCGGCGATCGCGGGCACGCTCGCGGTCGCGGTGTGCTCGGCGGCGACGAGGTCGAAGAACTCCGCCGACGGGGTGTAGGACGAGGGGTCCACGGAACCGGGCGGAGCCTGGTCGGGTGCGGCCGGATCGGACGGGGTGCCCACGGAGCCGGCCGTGACCGGCCCGGGGGCGGTGACCGTCCCGGGAGCGGTGACCGTCCGGCCCCGGACCGGGCCGGTACCGCTGCCGGGGTGCGTGTCCGCACGCCGGTGTCCGGTGCCGGGACGGGCTCCGGCCGGGATCCGGCCGGAGCGGGGGCGGTCCGTGTGGGTGCCGCTCTGCTCCGGAACAGGGAAGACATCGCTGACCGCCAGGGGCCGCGGGGCGGCCGGCCGGACGATCTCGGGCGGGCCGAGCCGTGCCGCGAGGTCGGTCCAGACGCGGCACACGGCCAGCTCGTACTGGCCCGCCCCCAGTGCGTCGCCCCCTTGTTCGACGGCCTCGCGGAGCCCGTCGAGGGCGTTCCCGATGGCCTCCGGCCACAGGTCGGAGAAGACCGTGCGGAAGGTTCCCGTGTTTCCGACGACGGCCGTGGTGCCGAGCCCCAGGCGGCCGGTGCCCGGTCCGTCCAGGACGAAGCGCCGGTCGGTGTCACGTCCGATGTGCAGACGGGGACTCCACAGGACCGGCCCATGGGTGTCGGCCAGGGTGAGCACCCCGCCTTCCGTGCCGAGGGAGATCCGGTGCCAGTGGAAGGCGTGGTTGTCCCGGTCGGACGGATCGAGCTGGTGATGCACCCGCAGGGTGAGGGGTACACCGGCGAACATGCCGTGCAGGGAGCGGAACGGCTGCGGTCCGATCTCGGCGGGCAGTGGTGCCGGGTCCGCCAGCCGCCAGGGCCGCAGGGTGCCCATGGCCTGTCCGAGGATGTCCACCAGGGGGTGCATCAGATGGACCGGGGTGGCGGCGTCCACGAACAGCGGTCGCTGTCGGGCGACGAGCCGGCGGGCCGCGTCGATGAAGGCGCGGACCGGAGCGACATGCGGGTAGTGGGTGTTGAGGCGGTACTGCACGCCCCGGCGGCGGGCGTGTCTGAGGTTGTCCGTCAACTCGGTGAGGTGGACGGGGTGTTCCTGGAGCACATGGATGCCGCGATCCATGAGTGCCCGGGCCAGTTCGGTTCCCTGGCCGCCCGAGATGGAGGAACTCACCGCCACACAGGCGGCGTCGATGTCGGCCGGGAGGTCGTCGACGTCCGTGTGGAAGGGGACGCCCAGGCTCTGCGCATACGTCCGGGAGGCGGCCGACCCCCGGCTCAGGATGCCGGCCAGCGCGTATCCGGGGCGCCGGCGTGCCGCCTCGGCGTAGAAACGGCCGAAGTTGGTGCCGCAGACCAGCACCCGGAAGGGTGTCGAAGCGCTCACAGCACGCCCTCTTCCACCTGCTCGGCCGGGGCGGCGCCGGCCGCCGCCCCGGTGAGCCGGAGGTCCGCGACCCCCTGGGACCGCAGATGCCGCACCACGGTGTCGGGGTCCAGCACATCGCAGGCGAAGTGCACGCCCGCCGCTACCTCGGCCCGGAGCACCGCGTCCACCGCCAGCGCGCCCACGGCCGCGGTGAGCCGGTAGCTGCTGGCGGCGCGCAGCGTCAGTCCCGCCGTGGCCGGCTGTCCGGACGCGGTGCCCGACAGCGCGAAGTCCATGACGTAGTAGGGCCTGCGTCCGGCCAGGTCGAGGTCGGCCGCGAGGATCAGCCGGTCCGCCAGCCGGGCCGGGTCGTCCCCGGCGGCGAGGCGGCCCGGCAGAAGGTTGAGCAGCGCGCGCACGGCGGGCCCGGGGTGGACGTTGTACCAGTCGAGTCGGTCGAGGCCGAGGACGGTGGCGAGTCGTTCGCTCTCCCCGCTGAGATAGGGCTGCAGGGCCACCCGGCCGGGGAATGCCTCGTGTTCGGTGTCCTCGGCCGTGCGCAGGGCGCGTGGGACGCGCCGGCCACCGCGGACGGCCGCCAGCGCCTCGCCGTAGGCCGCGCCGTCCGCGCCTCCGGAGGTGAGGGAGAGCATGAGGTCGCGCGCCACGGTCGGCGAGCAGCTCTCCAGGCCACCGCAGTGCGCGGTCAGCGCGGAGGCGTTGTCCAGGCCCTGACCTGCGAGCCAGCGGGGCAGCAGACTGGACAGGCCGGGCAGGGCTCCCGCCGACAGGACGACGGTGCGTCCGTCGCGGGCCGGATCGCCGTCCTGGAGGAGGTCCTCGGCGGCCGGGTCGTCCCCGGCCACGTCGACGCAGTGCGCTCCGGCGGCGAGTGCCGCCGAGGCTACCGTGGCGCGCAACCGGTAGGTGGGGCCGACGCAGTTGAGCACGATGTCGCAGCCCTCGGTGAAGGCGCGCAGGCCGTCCGGTGCGGTGGCGTCGGCCCATACGGTCTCGTCGTGGCCGGCGGGGTCCTCCTCGGCGACCGCGCACAGCGCCGACGCGGTGCGGCCGCCCAGGCGGAGCCCGGTGTGGCCGAGGGCGCGCAGTTCGCGTACGGCGGCCCGGCCGACCGCCCCGGAGGCGCCCAGGACTCCGATGAGGGGCCTGTTCCCCGTCGTCGTGTTCCGGGTCATCGTGTTCCGGGTCATCGGGTGATCGCCCCCTCGGTCAGCTCGCCGAGGGTCTTGAGGATGCCGGGCGCGTGCTCGACCGAGAGGCAGCTGTAGTGGTCGCCGCCGATGTCGACGATGTCCAGGTCGCCCAGGGTGAGTTCCTCCCAGTAGGCGGTGACGGCGTCCTTGCTTCCCGGGAAGGGGTAGGCGCCGTCGTGCCGCAGGAAGGTGATGTCGCCCGCGTAGGGTTCGGCGTCGTAGCGGGTGATGGCGAAGACGCTCTGACGGAAGGCGAGGAAGAGCCGCGTCATATGGTCGGGCTCATAGGTGCCGGCCGATGCGGGCACCGCCTCGCACATCCGGGCGATACGGGTGACGCGGGGGACGTCGGTCAGTCGCCGGAAAGAGCTCGCGACGTCCTCGAACTCCTCGGGCAGCGCGGCGAGTCCGCCGTCCGGCAGGACGCCGGGACTGCCGGCCAGGACGGCGTCGGCCGCCGCGGCCACCCGGTACTGGTCGTCGGGGAAGCCGAGTTCGGCCGGGTCGATGCCCATCATGACGGCGAAGGAGTACTCGGCGAGCAGTTCGTCGTCCAGCCGGAAGCGGGGGCTGTGGCTGCTGATGACGGTGAGGCTCTCCACCGCTGCCCCGGACTCGGCCAGATTGCGGGCCACCTCGGTGGCGATCAGACCGCCCAGGCAGTAGCCCACGACATGGAAGCGGCTCCGGCCGTCCGCCGTCAGGGCCCGCGCGTAGTCGGCCGCCAGCTGCTCGATGAGCCCTTCGGGCGGAGCGGCGAGGAACCCGTCCAGGTCCGGGACCTCCACGCCGACGACCTCGGCGAGGCCCGGCGAGCGGCGTCTGATCTCGGTGATCAGCGCCCGGTACGGCATGATCGTCGCGGTTCCGGCGTGCACCAGCACGGTCGTCGGCTCGTCGTCCGAACGGGCGCCGTGCAGATGGATCACCGGGTCCGTGCGCACCGCACCGGACGTCTCGGCGTCCTGCGGGCCGGCCAGGCCGCGCAGGAACCCGGCGAGACCGGCGACCGTGGGGCGGCGCAGCATATGGCGCAGGACGACCTCCCACTCCAGGTCCGCCGCCTGCGGTACGCGTTCGCGGAGCCGGCCCACCATCCGGGCCACCAGGAGCGAGTCGCCGCCGAGGTCGAAGAAGTCGTCGTTGCGGGTGACCCGTTCGACCGCGAGGAGCTCGGACCACAGATCGGCGAGGCCGCTCTCCAGGTCGTCCTTCGGCCGCTCGTCCACCACGACCGGTGCGCTCTCCCGGGGCAGCCAGGTCCGCAGCCGCGCCCGGTCGGTCTTGCCGTTGGCCGTGCGGGGCAGGGTGTCGACGACCTGCCACACCGACGGGAGCATGTACTCCGGGAGCCGGTTGGCCGCCGTGCGGACCAGCTCGCCCACCGGCACATGGTGCCGGTCGTCCTTCATCGTGGCGATGAACACCTCCTGCCCGGTGAGGGCCAGGGCGTCCCGGGCGTCGGGCAGCGAGGTGACCTCGGACGCGGCGTGTGCGTCGAGGAGTTCACGCCACTGGGTGTGAGTGAGGAAGGACTGGCCGGTGTGCTCGCGTACATCGGTCCACGCCCGGCCGGAGACCTCCAGGAACTCCATGGAGACCAGCAGCGGGAGGTTCTCGTCGCGGGTGTTCTCCACGAACACCAGCTGTCCGCCCGGTACCAGCAGCTCCCGGAGCCTGCCCACAGCGGCGTCGGCATCGGCGGCGGCGTGCAGGGTATTGGCGCAGACCACCACGTCGAAGGTGTTGGGGAGCAGGTGCTGGGCCCGGGGGGCCTCGTCGACGTCGAAGCGCTGGTAGCGGACCCAGGAGTGGTCGGCGAAGCGCTCGCGGGCCTCGCTCAGGAAGAACGCCGAGGCGTCGGTGAAGAGGTAGTCGACCCCGTACTTGGCGAGGACGGGCACCAGTTCGCCGGTGGTGCCGCCGACGCCGCCGCCGACCTCGAGCACCCGCAGCCGCTCCTCGCCGGTGTGGCTCGCGGCGATCTCCCGCAGCGCGGCGACCACCGCGCGGTTGAGGTGCCGGATGGCGAGGTTGTCCCGGTAGGCGGCGTCCGCGGCGTCCGTGGCGGCGCCGGGGAAGAGCAGGTCCCGGATGCCCACCTCCCCGGAGATCAGCTCGGGCAGCCGCTCGGCGCAGGTGCGCATGACGGTGAGCAGTTCGGTGCTCCACCCGATCTCCTGCTCCAGCCCGGCGGCGGTCCGCCAGCCGCGCTCCCTCTCGGGCTCCGGGACGGGTACGAGACCGGTGTAGGTGTCGTCGGTGTCCTGGTGGGTGAGCCGGTCCCGGGCGGCCAGGGCGCGCAGCCAGCGCCGCACGATGTGCCGGTGGCGGGGCGTGGCGCGCAGGGCCGTGCCCACCTCCTCCGTCGTGCGTGCCGCGCCCTCGTCGAACACACCGGAGGCCGCGAGGACGCGGGTCATCTCGGCGAGTGCCACCTCGTCGAGGGCGGCCAGGAAGTCCCCGAGCCGTGCGGAGTCGACGGCGGCGGAGGCCTCGCGTACGGCGTCGGCGGCCGCCGCGCGCGCCTGTTCCCGGCTCGTCGCGGCACGCTCACCGCCGTCCCGGCGCGCCGTCCCGTCCTCTTCGGGTGCCGCCCCGCCGTCCTTGCGTGCCGTCTCCACGAACGCGGCCAGACGTCGCCCGCCCGCCGCCGAGTCGTCGACGACGACCGCGCCCGCGGCGACCGCCGGGTGGGCCTGTACGGCGGCCTCCACCTCGGCGAGTTCGACCCGGTAACCGCGGATCTTGACCTGGGCGTCCTCCCGGCCCAGGAACTCGATGGTCCCGTCGGGGAGGTATCGCCCGAGGTCGCCGGTGCGGTAGAGCCGCTCTCCGGTGACGGGGTCGGTGAGGAACCGCTGTGCGGTGCGTTCCTCGTCGCCGAGGTAGCCCAGGGCGACGCCGGCGCCGCCGATGTACAGCTCGCCAGGAACCCACTCGGGGCGTGGCCGCAGGTGCCGGTCGAGCACGGCGAACGTCTGGTTGGTCAGGGGCTTGCCGTACGGGATGCTGGGGCGGGCGGTGTCCACCTCGCCGATCGGGTGGGCGATGGACCAGATGGAACCCTCGGTGGCTCCGCCGAGGGAAATGATCTCGAGCCCCGGCAGGAGTTCCCGCGCCTGGTCGGGCAGCGCGACCGGGATCCAGTCGCCGGATATCAGCGCGAGCCGCAGCGAGCCGTCCTCGGTGGGGGGCTCGGAGCGGAGCCAGTCGCACAGCATATGGAGCTGGCCGGGCACGGAGTTCCACACCGTGACGCCGAAGTCGCGGACGAGTTCGGCCCAGTGGGAGGGGTCGCCGCGCCGGTCGGCCCGGGGCAGGACCAGGGTGGCGCCCACGGCGAGCGGCCCGAACAGGTCGTAGACGGACAGGTCGAAGCCGAGTCCCGCGATGCCGAGGACACGGTCGCGCTCGGAGACGGCGAAGCGGCGGTTGATGTCCTCGACGGTGTTGAGGGCGGCCCGGTGGCTGATCATCACGCCCTTGGGCGTGCCGGTGGAGCCCGAGGTGTAGATGACATAGGCGAGGTCGTCCGGATCCCGCTGGACGGCGAGTGTCGTACCGTCCGCGGTGGCTTCCCCGACGAAGTCCACGGCGACGGCCGACACACTCGCCGGGAGGTCTTCGAGTTCGGCGAGCCAGGACTGGGTGAGGACCGTGCGGACGCCCGCGTCCGCGATGATCGTGTCCCGGCGGGCCGGCGGCTGGGCCGTGTCGACGGGCAGATAGGCGCCGCCCGCCATGAGGGTGCCGAGGACGGCGACGACCTGCTCCCAGCCCTTGTCCATCCAGAGGGCCACCGGCTCCCCGGGGCGCAGTCCGGACGCCGTCAGCGCCTCGGCGAGACCGCTCGCACGGGCGAGCAGCTCCCGGTAGGTGAAGGCCAGTTCGGGTGTGCGGACCGCGATCGCGTCCGGGGTGGCCCGCGCCCGGGCGAGTACGGGTTCGTGGAGCAGGGCGTCCGGCAGGGGCCCCTCGGTGGCGTTGACCGCGTGACGGCGGGCCGTCTGCGCCTCGGGCAGGGCGATACGGGCCGGTGCGTCCCAGGCGGCCTCACCGGCCTTGCCCTCGGCCGACAGCGACCGTACAAGGGCCGTGTACGCCTCGAACATGGCGTCGGCCACGCCGTGACCGAGCGCGCCCTCCCGGATGTCCCAGGACAGGCTCAGTGCCTCGCCGCGGTGCATGACCTGGCAGTCGAGCCACACCTGCGGCGTCCGGGTCACGGCGTACGTCACCTCGGGGGGTACGCCCTCGGAGGTGGCGCCGCTGCCCAGGGCGCTGGTGAAGACGACCGGCATCAGCACCGGGGCGCCGGCCCTCCGGGAGAGCTCGGCGAGCACCTCCGAGCCGGTGAACAGCGGATGAGCCAGGTCTTCGAGGAGCTGCTGCCCCACGGCCCTGGTCCGCTCGGCGAAGGCGGCCGGGGCGTCGAGGTCGACGGCGAGCAGTTCGAGCGAGGTGAAGTCACCGATGAGGCGGTCGATGTCCTCGTGCAGGGCGGGCCGGTCGACGGTGGGCACATTGAGGGTGAACCGGCTGGTGCGCGACCAGGCGCCGACCGTCTCGGCGTACGCCGTGAGCAGGGCCGTCGACACGGTGAGCCCGCGCCGCGCGGCCCGTTCGGTGAGCCGGTCCCGGTCGGCCGCGGGCAGCAGGACCTCCCGCCGGCGGAACGCCACCGGGTCGCCGAGGGCCGGGGTGCGGTCAGCTTCCCCCGGGTCGCTCACGGCGGCTTCCCAGGCTTCGGCGAGGGGCAGCTCGGGGGCGGGCGGCAGAGTGTCGAGCCGTTCGGTCCAGTAGGCACGGTCGCGGGCGTGGCCGTCGGTGTCGGCGAGGGCGCGGCGGGCCAGGACGTAGTCGCGGAAGGTGATCCGCGGTGCCGCGGAGAGGGCGGCGCCGCCGTAGCGCCGCTGGAACTCGGCGAGCAGGATGCGCAGGCCGGCGTGGTCGACGACGAGCATGTCGAAGGCGAGGTGGAGTACGGCCCGTTCGGCGGTCCGGGTCACCCGCACCTCGAAGAGCGGCCACTGGTCGGTGGGCGCCTCGCGTGCGGAGAGCCGCGCCCGGGTGCGCCCCACCTCCGCCTCGGCCTCGGCTGCCGGGAGCGCGGTCAGGTCGTCGGCCGGGACGTCGAGGGCGGGCACGTCGGGCAGCACCTGCTGGTAGCCGTCGTGGTGGATGACGGCGCGGAGCATGTCGTGCCGCTGGACCAGCTCGCGCCACACGGCGGTGACACGGTCCACGTCCAGGTCGGGGTATTCCAGTTCGACATAGGCGTGGCAGCCGACGCCCCCGTAGGCGTAGGCGTCGGTGCGGCCGATGAGGTAGGCGGCCTGGATGTCCGTCAGCGGGAAGGGTTCGTGGCGGTTCTCGGGGTCGGCGTGCAGCGCGGGCTGCCCGGCCTCCAGGTGACGGAGGATGGCTTCCTTGTGTGTGCGCAGTTCGGCCCGGTGCGTGTCGGTGAGCCGGCCCTGGGGGGCCCGGAAACGCAGTTGTCCGTCCTGGGCCCACAGCACCACGCCGTCGTCGGCGTAGCGGGCCAGCAGTTCAGCGATGTTCACAGCTCTCCGGTCTCGTAGGCGGTCTCGTGGGCCGCGAGTGTTCGGGTGACGTCCGCGGCGAGGGCGGCGACGGTCGGTGCGGCGAAGAAGCGGCGGACGGGCACGGTGGCCCCGAGGCGGCGCTCGATCGCGGTGAGCAGGCGCAGCGCGGTGAGGCTGTCGCCGCCGACGGTGAAGAAGTTGGCGTTGCGGTCGGGCGCCCAGTGCGGCAGATACTCGTGCCAGAGCCCGGCGAGGGCCGTCTCGGTCTCGCCCCGTGGCGGCTCGGCACCGGCGGGCGCCGTCTCCGGTCCCGCCAGGCCGGCCAGGGCTCCCCGGTCGACCTTGCCGTTCGCGGTGAGGGGCAGGGCGGGCAGCAGCAGGATGCGGGACGGGACGGCGTAGACCGGCACCCGCTCCGACAGCAGGCCGAAGAGTTCTTCGGTGAGTCCGGCGTTCTCGGCGGGCGTGACGGAATCCGGCTCGTCGGCGGGTGCGCCGACTGTGGTGGGCTCCTGCGGTACGGCGAAGGCGACCAGGCGCTTGGCGGTGCGCTCCCCCACAGCCACGACGGCGGCCCGGGCGACGGCCGGGTGCGTCTCCAGCGCGGCCTCGATCTCACCGGCCTCGATCCGGTGACCGGCGATCTTCAGCTGGCTGTCGAGCCGGCCGAGGAACTCCAGCAGTCCGTCGCCCCGGAACCGGCCCAGGTCACCCGTCCGGTACCAGCGTCGTCCGCCGTGTTCGACGAACTTCTCGGCGGTGCGGACCGGGTCGGCCAGATAGCCGCGGGCCAGCCCTTCGCCGCCGATCCACAGTTCGCCGGGCGTCCAGTCGGGGCAGTCCCGGCCGTCGCGGTCGACCACTCGGTAGTGCTGCCCGGTCAGGGGGCGTCCGTAGGGGATGGACACCCAGCCGGGGTCCAGCTCGGTGACGGTGAGGGTGTTGGACCAGATGGCGGCTTCCGTGGCTCCGCCCATGGCGACGAAGGCGCAGCGGCCCGCGGTCCGGGCCCGCAGCCGGGCGGGCAGGTCGAGACCGATCCAGTCGCCGGAGACCAGCGCGGTCCGCAGCCGTTCGATCCGGCCGCCTTCGCGTCCTTCTTGTTCATCGGCGTCGAGCAGCAGGTCGAGCAGGGCGGGGACGGTGTTCCAGACGGTCACTCCGTACCGGTCCAGCAGACTCGGCCAGCGGGCCGGTTCCCGGCGCTGGTCCTCGGTGGGCAGCAGAACGGAGCCGCCCGCGGCGAGCAGGCCGAAGACGTCGTACACGGACAGGTCGAAGTCCAGTGCCGACAGGGCGAAGACACGGTCGTCCCCGGTGATGCCGTGCCGGGCGTTGATGTCCGCGATCGTGTTCCAGGCGGCGGCGTGGGAGATCTCGACGCCCTTGGGTGTGCCCGTGGAACCCGAGGTGAAGATCACGTAGGCGAGCGCCTGGGGGGCCGTTCCGCACGGGGCGGGCAGCGGCTCGCGGCCCTGCGTGTCCGCGAAGGACAGGGTGCGGGGGCCGTTTCGTTCCGGGGCGGGCCAGCTCCCCACGACGACGGGGAAGCCGGCGGTGGCGTGCACCCGCTCCAGCCGTGCGGCGGGCTGTTCGAGGCTCAGCGGGACATAGGCGGCGCCGGCCGCGAGGACGCCGAGGACCGCCGCGATCTGTTCCGGTCCCTTGGGCAGGGTGACCGCGACCAGGTCGCCGGGCCGCACGCCCGCGTCCCCGAGCGCGGCGGCGGTGCGCAGCGCCTGTTCGGCGAGGGTTCCGTAGGTCACCTCCTCCCCTGCCGTCGTGACGAGGGCGGTGCGGTCGGGGGCGGCCGTCGCGTGGCTGAAGAACGCCTCGTGCAGCGGGCGCGGCGCCACCGGTTCCAGGGCGGACTCGTGTGCCGCGGCGGCCCGCCGTCGGTACTGGGAGGCGGGCGGCAGATCGGGGAGCGGGGCCTCCCAGTCACCGGCGACGAGGTGCCTCAGCAGCCGTTCGTAGGCACCGAACATCGCGTCCAGCACGCCCTCGGCGAACAGTTCCTCGACGGCGTCCCAGGTGACGATCAGATTCCCGGACTCCTCGGTGACCTGGTTGTCCAGGCAGACCTGCGGGGACTGGGAGATGCCCCAGACCTTGGCGGGGAAGCCGGTGTCCGGTGCCGCCAGCGTGGCGTCACCGACGCCGATGGCGCTGGTGAACACCACGGGTGCGGCGGCGTCCACCGTGCCGGTGCGACGGCCGAACTCCCGCAGCAGCCAGTCGATCGGCACATCGGCGTGGTCGAGGTCCTCCGCCTGACGGCGTTGCAGCGCGACGGCCGCCGCCGTCCAGGACGTCCCCTCGCGCCGGTGACCCGCCAGGGACAGGGAGGTGAAGTCGCCCAGCACCCGGTGGATATGGGGGTGGACGTCACGCCGGTTGAAGAGGGTGAGCGTGACGGTCACGGCGTCGGTTCCGCTCCAGGCCGCCAGGACCTCCGCGTACAGGGCCAGCAGAACGGTGGAGGGTGTCAGGCCGTGCCGGGCCGCGCCCCGCTTGACGACCTGCCAGTCCGCTGCGGGCAGGGACAGCCGACGCCGCGTGAAGACGGGTGTGTCGAGCGTCCCCGGGTCCCGCTCGAAGGGCAGGGCGGGAGGGGGCGGCAGCTCGGACAGCCGGGCCCCCCAGTGGGCGCGGGCCCGCGCCACCGACTCCGGGTCCACCGGGAGGCGGGTCAGATAGTCGCGGAACGACACGTCCACGGGCGGTAGTTCGGCGTCCGGGTCGGCGTAGAGCGCGTTCAGTTCGGCGTACAGCGTGGTGATGGAGAGCGCGTCGAGCACGAGGTAGTCCAGGCCGACGCCGATACGGGTCCGTATCTCGCCGTCGTTCTCCCCGGCGCCCTCGTCCTCGCGGTAGCGCACCGCCTCGACCGCGAAGAGCGGCCAGCGCGCAGGGTCGCGAGCCTGGTGGGACAGGCGGGCGCGCAGGCCGGCCAGGGCCTCGGCCGCGTCATCGGCTCGGACGTCCTCCACCGGGATGCGCAACGCCGGTACGTCGGGCAGCACGCGCTGCTGTCCGTTCTCGACGACCGCGCGGAGCATCCCGTGCCGCCGGACGAGGGTGTTCCAGGCACGTTCCAGCCGGTCGAGGTCGACGTCCGTGCCGTCGAACTCCGTGTAGTGCCAGGTCCCGACGCCGCCGAGGGTGAAACGGGGGTCGCGGCCGGTGTGGTAGGCGGCCTGGACGTCCGTCAGCGGGAAGGGCTCATGGGCCCTGTCCGGGTCGGGCACGAGGACGGGAGCGATGGGCGGTGCCGGCTCGTCGTCGGCGACCGTCGCGGGGTGCAGCGTCTCGCAGAAGTGCTGGAGCAGGGGGCGGGCGAAGAGATCGGCCACGCGGGCGCCCGGGAAGCCGGCGCCGCGCAGTCGGCCGATCAGGCGCGTCGCGACCAGCGAGTCGCCGCCCAGCAGGAAGAAGCTGCTCTCGCGTCCCACCTCGGCCACACCGAGCAGTTCGGCCCACTCGGCCGCCACGGCGGTCTCCACCGGACCGACCGGCGCCGATGTGCGAGGTCCGTCCTGGTCGGCGGCCTCGGTCAGCGCCTGGCGGACGGCGGCCCGGTCGAGCTTGCCGTTGGTGGTCAACGGCAACTCACGCAGGACGAGAACGCGCTCGGGGACCATATAGGAGGGCAGTCGTTCCGCGGCCCCGAGGCGGACCTCGTCCGGGTCGGGCGCCTCTGCACCGGCGGACACGGCCGCGGCGAGGTGACGCACCGGCGTGTCGAGGACGGTGGCGACCGCGTGCAGCACGGCGGGGTCGTCCTCCAGGGCGGCCTCCACCTCGCCCAGTTCGATACGGTGACCGCCGATCTTCACCTGGTGGTCGGCGCGGCCGAGGAACTCCAGCACCCCGTCGGGCCGGTAGCGGGCCAGGTCGCCGCTGCGGTACCACCGCTCACCGTCGTAGTCGACGAAACGTTCCGCCGTGCGCTCGGGGTCCGCACGGTAGCCGTTCGCCACACCGGGGCCGCCGATCCACAGCTCTCCGGGGACGAGATCGGGGCAGTCGCGGCCCCGTCCGTCCACGACCCGGGCCCGCATATTGCGCAGCGGCACGCCGTAGGGGACGGACTTCCAGGCCGGGTCGGTCTCCGCCACCTCGAACACCGTGGAGTGGACCGCGGCCTCCGTCATACCGCCGAGTGCCACGAAACGGCAGCCGGGCACCAGGGAGCGCAGCCTGCGGGGCTGGTCGAGGCCGACCCAGTCGCCGCCGAGCAGCACCATGCACAGGGAGTCTCCGAGGCCCTCGTCCTCCGCCGCGGCCATCAGCAGGTCCAGCAGGGCGGGCACGCACTGCACCAGCGTCACCCCGTGCGTCCGCACCAGCCGTGCCCAGTGGTGGGCGTCCCTGCGGTGCTCCTGTCCCACGGCGACCACCTGGCCGCCGAGCGACAGCGGGGTGAAGATGTCCCAGGTCGCGAGGTCGAAGTCCAGCGCGGAGATCGCGAGAGTACGGTCCGAGGGGCCGAGTCCCAGGTGCTCCGCCATCGCCTCGACGGTGTTGACGACCGCCCGGTGCGGCACCTCCACGCCCTTGGGCAGTCCCGTCGAGCCGGAGGTGAACAGCACATAGGCGGGCAGCTCGGGATCCGGCTGGAGGACCGGTGCGGGCTCCGCCGCCGACGCGTTCTCCAGCAGCAGCACCGGGGCCGAGGAGACGTCCGTGCAGAGATGGGCGTGGTCCCGGTCGGTGAGCACGGCGGACGCGCCGGCCACGGAGTGGATGCGTTCCCGGCGCACGGTGGGCTGTTCCACGCCGACGGGGGCGTAGGCCGCACCAGCGGCCAGGATGCCGAGGACCGCGGTGATCTGGTCGGCGCCCTTGGGCAGGGTCACCGCGACGGTGTCGCCCTCCCGCACGCCGTGGTCGCGTAGCAGCGCGGCGACCCGGCGTGCCGCGCGGGCGAGTTCGCCGTAGGTGAGCGTGTCCCCGGTGGTGCGGACGACCGCGGTACGGCCCGGTTCGGTCTCGGCGAGCCGGAAGAAGGCGGTGTGCAGGGCGCGGTCCGGGACGGGGGTGGGGGGCAGGGCCGCCACCGCGCGCCGGGGCAGGACCTCGGGTGCGAGCAGGCCGTCCACCTGCCGGGCCCAGGCGTCGGGGTCCGTCACCAGGCGGGTGATGAGGCGGCGGTAGGCGTCGAACGCGGCGTCCGGCACTCCGGCCTCGAACACGCCGTCCCGCACGTCCCAGTTGAGCAGGAGACCGCCGTCGAGTTCGGTGACCTGGGCGTCCAGGTGGACCTGTGGGCCCTGGGAGATGATCCAGGAGGGGCGGCCGAAGGACTTCTGGACATCCTGCTCGAAGATCTCGCCCAGTCCGATGGCGCTGGTGTAGACGACGGGGGCCAGTACCGGGGTTCCCTCGACGCGAGCGAGGTCGCGCAGCACCTCGACGCCGCCGTACGCGCCGTGGGAGATGCCTTCCTGGAGGCGTTCCTGGAGGCCACGGGCCTGCCGGGAGAACGGAAGGGACGCGCTCATGTCCGCGTCGAGCAGTACCGAACTGCTGAAGTCCCCCACCAGGTGGGCGACGTCGGGGGTGAACATCTCCCGGTCGAACAGCGGGAGGTTGAGGAGGAAGCGCCGGCTGTCGCTCCAGGCGGCGACGACCTCGGCGAAGGCGGTGGCGAGGGCGGACGGGGGTGATGCCGTGCCGACGGGCGGCACCGATCAGCGCCGCCTTGTCCGCGGGGCCCAGCCAGTGGTGCAGTCGGCGGGAGTGGGTCAGCGTACTGTCGCCCGCGCCGACCGGTGTGAGCGGGTCGACGGTGGTCGGGAGCCGTGGGGCGCGTGGCAGCTCCGGCAGGCGCTCCCGCCACCAGGCGGCGTGCTGCTCGCGTTCCGCCCTTCGCCGGACGTCGTGCTCCGCGAGGTACCGGCGGTAGTCGAGGTCGAGTTCGCGCGGCGGTTCGTCGGGACACTCGTAGAAGCGGCGCAGGTCGGAGAGGAGGACCCGCAGGCTCAGCGCGTCCCCCGCCATCATGTCCAGGTCGATCTGCAGCCGGGTCCTGCCGTCGGGCAGCAGGCACAGCGCCGCGCGGAAGACCTCGCCGGCGGTGATGTCCGGGCGGGCGTGCGTGTTGCGCTCGCGCAGCAGCTCCAGCTGGGACTCGGCCTCGTCGGGGGTGCGTTCACGCAGATCGTGGACGGTGAGCGGCAAGCCCGAAGCGCCGAAGCGCTGGCGGCCCTCCTCGTCGAAGACGGCCCTCAGCATGCCGTGCCGCTGTACGAGGGCCCGCAGGGCGGTGTCGAGACGGGCCGGATCGACGTCATGGCCGTCGAGTTCGACATAGAAGTGCGCGGCGACGCCGCCGAGAGGCTGCCCGTCCTGGCGTCCGATCCAGTAGGCGTGCTGCATCGTGGCCAGCGGGAAAGAGTCCGGCTCCGCTTCGGCCGACGCCGCGTCGAGCGGCGCGGGCGAGGCGTCGAGCAGCGCAGGCAGGGCGGAGTGCGGCGCGGGCGGGGCGTCGAGCGGGGCAGGGTGCGCGGTGGCGGGTGCGCCGCCATCCCGTCGCTGCCCGAGCAGGGCCGTCCAGGCACCCAGCGTCGGAGTGCGCGTGAGGTCCTGGAAGGTGACCGCGCTGCCCCCGCGTCGCCAGGCGCCGACCAGGGACATCAACATCAGTGAGTCGAGACCGAGTTCGAAGAGATCTCGATCGTCGTCCAGCTCCTGCGGCGCCATCTCCAGCGCGCGTGCCACCGCTTCACGCACCGCCGCCGGCGCGTGCGGGTCACGACTGACGCTGTCACCTTCCGCTGTCCGCGCCTGGACGACTGCTTCATCGCTCACTGGTGGGGCCTTCCGGTCGGATGGAGATGGAGTGGGGAGTCGGGTCGGGGACGGGCGCCGGGATCTTCCTCGCGCAGGACCGAATCTACCCTAGATGGAAATGATTATCATTTCTATACTGCGCATCGTAGTCACACGACGGGCCTCGACGCCAGAACCCGAGGCCCGGCAATGAGAGGCAGAGCCCCATGACCGACACTCAACAGACCTGGTCCGAAACCGAATCGGCGCGCTATCGAGCCGCCGGGCACTGGCAGGGGGTGACCTTCGGCACCCGGCTGCGCCGAGCGGCAGCCGGCCATGGAGGGCGCGTCGCCCTGGTCGACGGGGACCGGCGGTGGACCTACGCGGAACTGGACACCGAGGCCGACCGTGTGGCCGGGGGGCTGCGCGGACTGGGGATCGGGCGGGGTGACCGCGTGGTGGTCCAGCTCCCCAACTGCGCCGAGTTCGTGTTCATCTGGTTCGGATTGCAGCGGCTCGGGGCGGTTCCGGTGCACGCCATGCCCGGCCACCGGAACCGGGAGATGGGCCATCTGGTGCGCGTGGCGGAGGCCGTGGCGTGTGTGGTGCCCGACCGGCACGCCAGATTCGACCACCGGGAACTGATGCACGAGGTATGGGCGGAGCAGGGGCCGGGCGGCTCGCTGCGGCATGTCGTCGTGGTCGGCGATCCCGGCCCGGACCCCGGCTTCGTCCCGTTCGAGGCGCTGCGGGCGGAACCGCCGTCCACCTCCACGTCCACGTCCGGCTCCGGCTCCGGCTCCGACGACGGCGGAGCAGACCCCGGCGATGTCGCCCTTCTGCTGCTGTCCGGCGGCACCACGGGGCTTCCCAAACTCATCCCGCGGACGCACGACGACTACGCCTACAACGCTCGCGCCTGCGCCCAGGTCTGCGCGCTCGACTCGGAGACCGTCTATCTGGCGGTCCTGCCGATCGGGTTCAACTTCACCTTCGCCTGCCCCGGTGTGCTGGGCACCCTCATGGCAGGAGGAACCGTCGTGGTCGCGCCGGACCCCAGCCCGCAGACGGCGTTCGCCCTGGTCGAGCGGGAGGGCGTGACCCTGACCTCCCTGACCCCGCCGCTCGTTCCCCACTGGACGGACGAGGCCGCGTCCGGTTCCTGGGACCTCGGGAGCCTCACCCTGGTGCAGGTCGGCGGGGCGCGGCTGCCGGAGGACCAGGCGCGCACGCTCGGACCGGCACTCGGGGTGACCGTGCAACAGGTCTTCGGCATGGCGGAGGGACTGATCAACCTCACCCGCCTCGACGACCCCGAGGACCTCGTCTGCGCCACCCAGGGCCGACCGGTCTCGCCGGACGACGAGGTGCTCGTGGTGGACAGCGAGGGCAGGCCCGTGCCGGACGGTACGCCGGGTGAACTGCTCACCCGGGGCCCGTACACACTGCGCGGCTACTACCGCGCCGAGGAACACAACCGCACGGCGTTCACCCCGGACGGCTACTACCGGTCCGGCGACGTGGTGCGGCGTCTGCCGACCGGGCACCTCGTGGTGGTGGGGCGGATCAAGGACCAGATCAACCGCGGCGGCGAGAAGATCGCCGCGGTCGAGGTGGAGGAGCAGTTGCTGACCCATCCGGCCATCACGGCGGCGGCGCTGGTCGGTGTGCCGGACGAGCGCTGGGGTGAGCGGTCCGTCGCCTTCGTCGTCTGCGCGGGCGCGGCTCCCGGCGCACGGGAGGTCGCCGCCCATCTGAAGGAACGCGGGCTGGCCGGATACAAGACGCCGGACGAGATCGTCCGGGTTCCCGGCCTTCCGCTCACCGCCGTCGGGAAGGTCGACAAGGCGGCGCTGGCACAGGAGTTGCTCCGGCGGTAGGCATGATGCGCCGACGGAAGGAGCGCCCGGCGAGCCGGGCGCTCCTTCCGTCGGCCGCAGGGCCTCCTACACTCGCCGCTCTTCCGGGACGGCGAGGACGGGACCACCGGAGGAGGCCAGCAGCCCCCGGGTGACGGGGTGTTCCGGGGTCACCAGCACCCGGTCGACCGGACCGGCCTCGACCACCCGCCCCGCGTCCAGGACGACGACCCGCTCCGCGCGGCGGGCCGCGGCCGCCAGGTCGTGTGTCACCATCACGACCGTCAGTCCCAGCGTCCTCCGCAGCGAGTCCAGCAAGTCCAGGACCCCGCTCGCCGTCTCCGGGTCCAGCGCCGAGGTGATCTCGTCACAGACCAGTACGCGAGGCTCCGCGGCCAACGTCCGTGCCAGTACGACCCGTTGCCGCTGGCCACCCGACAACTCCCCCGGTCGGCGCGCCAGCACATCCGCGTCCAGCCCGACCAGGCCCAGCAGCCGTACGGCTTCATGGGACGCCTCCTGGGCGGACCGGCGCCGCACA
This sequence comes from Streptomyces nodosus, assembly GCF_008704995.1. Classification (NCBI taxonomy): domain Bacteria; kingdom Bacillati; phylum Actinomycetota; class Actinomycetes; order Kitasatosporales; family Streptomycetaceae; genus Streptomyces; species Streptomyces nodosus. The sequence continues at coordinate 6,726,220 of NZ_CP023747.1, read as the reverse complement.
CCCCGGAGGGGGCGGGTGAGCGCGCGGCTCACGGACTCCCGTGGGTTGAGAGCGCCGCGGGCGTCCTGCGCGACGAGTTGCACCGAAGCACCGCGCCGCCCTCGCTCCGCGCCGACCTCCCGCCACTCGACACTCCCCCGTGCGGGCGGATGAAGCCCCGCGAGACACCGGGCGAGGGTCGTCTTCCCCGACCCCGAGGGACCCACGACGGCGGTGCAGGAGCCCGCCGGGACGGTGAGGGAAATGTCGTGCAACACGGAAACACGCCCGTGGTCGGCGCCCAGTCCTCGCGTGGACAGCCCTCCCACGGCCACGGCGGTTGCGACGCGCGGGTTCTCCGAACGGGGGCCGCCGGCCGGGGAACCCACGAACGGCCGGACGGACAACGGTGCCTCCGGCTTTCCGGACTCGACGATCCGGCCTCCTTCCAGGCAGATCACCTGGTCCGCCATGGACGCGATCCATGCCGGGTCGTGGCTGACCAGCAACGCGGCGCGGTCCCCGTCGGACAGGACCTCGGCCAGCAGCCCGCGCATCCCGTCCGCCAGGACCGGGTCCAGGCCGCTGGTGGGCTCGTCGAGAACCAGCAGGCGTGGCGTGCCCGCCAACGCGACGGCGAGGGCCACGCGTTGGGCCTGCCCTCCCGACAACTGGCCCGGCAACCGTCGCCGGAACGCCCGGTCGGGCGGCAGCCGCACGGACACCAGCAGCTCCTCGACCCGCGCACGGACGTCGTTCGCACCCTTCGCGGAGGTGCGCAGGCGCACCGCCTCGGCGATCTGTGTGCCGATCCGGAGCGCCGGGTTGAGCGACGAGGCGGGGTCCTGCCCCAGGAACGACACCACCCGCCCCCGTAGCCGGCGGGCGTTCGCGCGGTCGAACGGGTCGAGGCCGGCCATCCGGACGGTTCCGGCACGCACCTCCAGGCCGGGGCGGACATGTCCGAGCAGGCTGTACGCCAGACTGCTCTTGCCGGATCCCGACCTGCCCACGATCCCCAGCACCTGCCCGCGCGGCAACGACAGGCAGGCGTCGTGCAGTACGGGCGGGCCTCCGGCCGCCGGGCCGAGCGTCAGCCCGCTGATCTCGGCGATCGACCCCGCCTCCGGCAGGCGGGCGGTCATACGGCCGGTCATGCGGCGCCCCGCCCCACCGTGTCCGCCAGCCCTCCGGCCAGCAGGCCGACGCAGACGGACAGCAGTACGAGCAGCAGGGCCGGGGCGAGGAACGGCGTGGCGGCGAGTGTCGCCCCGGGAGCGTTCTCGCTCACCATGCGCCCCCAGTCGGGCGCCGCTCCGCCCTGTCCCAGGCCGAGGAAGCCGGCGGTGGCGGTGAGATGCAGGGAGGCGACCAGGCGCAGAGCGCTGTCCATCAGGGCCGGTCCGGCGATGTTGGGCAGCACGTCGTACCGCAGTACGGCCCGCCGGGTGTCGCCCCGGGCCCGGGCGGCCTCGACATACCCACTGTTCAGGACCGTGTCCGCGGCGGCGCGCAGCACCCGGGTGGAGAAGGGGGCGGTGGCCAGCGCGACGGCGGCCACCAGGGCCGCGTCGCTGCCCGGGAATCCGGCGGACAGGACGAGGACGACCAGGAGGGCGGGGATGGCAGCGAGGGCGTCCACACAGCGGATCAGCAGGTCGCCCAGCCGGCGGGCCGCCAAGGCCGCCAGGACGCCGACGGTCATCCCGACGGCCCCGGCCGCCGCAGTCCCCGCCAGCGCGGTGAGCACGATGGTGCGGCCGCCGCTGAGCACCCGGCTCGCCACGTCCCTGCCCAGCACGTCGGTGCCGAGGAGGAAGTGACCGTCCGGCTGCTGGAAGGGCGCGGCCAGCTGCGCGGTGGGGCTGTGCGGCGCGGCCAGCGGGCCCAGCACCGCGAGCAGGAGCACCAGCAGTGTGCCCGCCCCGGCGAGCAGCGGCAGCCTGCGGCGCCCGGGCGTGCCGGGACGGGACGGGCGTGTCCGCCTCCGCGGTGCTGTCAGGACCGTCGTCATCGGCGGTGCCCCTCCCCTGCGCCCAGCAGACGCGCGCAGATGTCCCCCAGCAGCAGCACCGCGAGCAGCACCGCGACCAGAGCGGTGGCGATGCCCTGCACCATCGGTATGTCCCGTGCCGCGACGGCCAGTTGCAGCTCGCGGCCGATGCCCGGGTAGTCGAAGACGTTCTCCACCACCACCGCCGAGCCGACCAGCGCTCCCGTGGTGAGGGTGAGCGCCTGCACGGCCGGCCCGGCGGCGTTGGGCAGGATGTGACGGACCGCGAGCCGCACCCCACGTACGCCGTTGAGCCGTGCCGCCTCGCAGTACGGGGTGGCCGCCGCGTCCGAGACGGAGACCCGCAGCAGCCTGGTGGCCACCGCGAGACCGACCGCGCTGAGCGTCAGTACGGGCAGGACCAGCGCGCGCGGCACGTCGAGGGGCGTACCTCCCAGGGGGATGACGGAGACGCGCGGGAGGACCTCCAGCCACACCGCCAGGACCGCGACGAGCAGCGCGGCCAGGACGAACTCCGGTACGGCGGCCAGGATCTGGGCGGACGTCGAGACCAGGCGGTCGGCGCCGCCCCCGCGCAGCCCGGTCCACAGCCCGAGCAGCACGGCGAGCGGTGCGGTGACCGCCAGTGTCAGTCCGGCGAGCAGCAGACTGTTGGGCAGCCGGGTGGCGAGGACGTCGGTGACCGGCCGCTCCCCCACGAACCCACGGCCCAGGTCCCCCCGGACCGCGCCGGCGGCCCAGTCCGCGTATCTCTCGGCGGCCGGCCGGTCCAGCCCGAGTTCGGCACGGACGGCGGCGCGTTGCGCCTCGGAGGCGTCCACACCGGCGACCGCGCTGACGGCGTCTCCCGGGAGGACCGCCGTGGCCGCGAAGACCGCGGCCGACAGCAGCACCAGCAGAACGGCCGCCCCGGCGAGGCGACGGACGACGAAGGCGAGCAGACTCACGCCAGCGACGCCCGGGAGAAGCCGGGGAACTGTTCGAAGAGGTCGTCCTGGATCCCGTCGACGCGCGTGGCCTGGGCGTTCAGGTTCGGCTTGAAGACCGGCAGCACCTGGTTGCCCTTCTCCCACCGCGTGCGCTGCGCCTGCGTGCCCAGCTTCTTCGCCCGGGCCCGGTCGCTCTCGGCGCGGGCCTTCGCCACGAGGGCGTCGGTCGCGGACTCCTTCCAGCCGAACGCCGACGGCGATCCGCCCGCCGTGTTCATCTGGTAGATCGACAGCGCGGGGATCGGCATCTGGTACGAACCGGCCAGCGGCAGCGCCGCGTAGGCGGGGAAGTCGGCGTAGAGCTGTCCCGGGGGCAGTTCGCGGACCGACGCCTGGACGCCGACCTTCTTCAGGTCCTCGACGAAGAGGGTGGCCATCTCCACCATGCCCGGCGTCTCGGGGCCGGTGGTCAACCGGACCTTCATCCCGTCGGCTCCGGCCTCCCTGAGAAGCTCACGGGCCCGCTTCGGGTCGTGGGCGCGCTGGGGGAGGCTCTCCGCGTAGTCGGGGAAGCCGATGGAGGGCAGGTCGTTGCCGACCTCGGCGTTGCCGTAGAACACGGTCCTCACCATGGCCTCCCGGTCGACCGCGAGCTTGAAGGCCTCTCTCACCCGCGGGTCGTCGAAGGGCTTGACGCTCATGTTCATCTGGAAGGAGAGGCCGACCAGGTAGGGGCTTTTCGTGGGGACGAGTTCGACCTTCGCGTCGCCCGCGAGCGTGCGGGCGGTGACGGGTGAGAGGTCATGGGCGAAGTCGATCTCACCGCTGGTGAGCGCGCCCGCCCTGGCGGTCGAGTCCGCGATCGACCGCAGCTCCAGGCCGTCCAGGAGGGGCACATGACCGTAGTGGTCGTCGTAGCGCTCGAACGCCGCTCCCTGACCCGCCGTGAACTCCGTCAGCCGGAAGGGGCCGCAACTGGGCATGCCCTTGCGGAAGTTCCTGGTGCCGTCCTTGACGACGAGGAAGTTGCCCTGGCAAAGGATCATGCGGCCGTCGGCGATGGGCCGTAGGGTGGGCAGTACGACCTTCAGGTCGCCGTCGGCCTTGGCACGCGCGAGGTCGAAGTTCGCGGCGGCGAGCCGGTACACGGGCAGTTTGCTCCGGGCCGCTAGGGCACCGAGCGAGTGCAGGATGTCGGCGGAGGTCAGCTCGGAGCCGTCGGTGAAGCGGACGCCGGGTCGCACATGGAGCGTGTAGGCCGACAGGTCGTCGGAGATGTCGATCCCCTCGAGCACGCCGTAGCGCACCCCGTCGGGCCCGCTGGGGTCGAGGTTGCCCAGGGTGCCGTGCCAGGCCCGGGCGCGCACCAGATCCAGCGCGGAGGGGCCGTTGAAGAAGTCGAGCGTCTCGGAGGCGCCGCCCCCGACGAAGGCGGCCCGGAGCGTGCCGCCCGAGCGGGGCGAGGAGCCCGGTCCCGGCTTGTGGTCGGGGCGGGGCTCGTCGGTGGAGCATGCCGCCAGCAGGCCGGGGCCCACTGCCAGAGCCACGGCTCCCGCCGCGCCGCGGCGGAGGAAGGCGCGGCGATCGATCTGTCTGGACATGCTTCTCCTTGACTTTCTGCTGAGCTGAACCGGGCACCGGGGAAGCTCCGCGGCGCGCGAGATGAGGCCGACGAGACAGTAGTCGATAATGACATTCATATTCAATAACCCGGACCCCGCCTCTCTGTCGCGGTCGACCTGACACCCGAACAGGCGCGGAGGCCGGCCGACGGACGCAACCAGGCGCGCACTCGACGACAGACCGACGAGGCCCGACCCTTCCACCAGGCGGCTCACGCCCGGGCCGGCGCCACATCGGCTCCAGGCGGCCAGGAGACCGGGAGCGCGCGCCGCCTTGACCACAAGGCGCGAAAGGGGGCTCTCGGACGGCTCCCGACAACACGTCAGGGGCCCCCGAAGAGAGCCCCTGGACTGCGGAAATATCCGGCATCACTGAAGACATGACCTGACAGTTCTCGACCTGCCCGGCACTACTGGCGCACCGTCATGCCATCCCGGCCGGTTTCACGCCCTTCCCGAGGAAGGCGGCCCCATCCACGGCCAGACAACGAGCCACAGCCCCACGAGCCACAACTCACGACTGCGACACCGGGAAGTCGAGGCCGCCCGTGCGGCCGGCCCGCCAACAGCACCCCCAGAACGACAGTTCACAGAAGGACCCCGGTCCCGGATCAAACATGAAAAGGTGAATGCGCACAAAGGTTCGCTTTGCACCCTTTGGAGCCTCCGGAGGCTCATCGTTCACCGCGCATCCGCCGCGCCGTTGAAAACTTTCGCAAAAAATGACCGATATGCGGCCTCGGCTTAATCGGATCGCGACCTGACCAGCCTTGACGTGCCACACGGGCAGTTGAAATCGTCAGCGGCGGCGCTGACGAATCATGCGACTGCCTCGAATTGCCTTACTTCCACGCGAGGTTGTCGCATCATGCCCGGCGCACTGCTCACTCCCACTTCGCCCACTCCTGCAACTCCGTCAGCACGCTTCAGTCTCGTACACCAAAACGGTTTCGCGCTAATCATTTTCTGACCCTCGAGGATCCGCACGTCCTGTCCGAGCGCTCGCGACCCGGTGCCCGGTCAACACGGCCAAGCGTCCGGCCACTCACCGGACTTGCGGGCCGATACGCTCCATGTCACGAAAGGCCGGCTAACAGTGCTGCGTTACATCGCCCGCAAACTAGTCGGCTGGTTTTTGATGATCGCCATCGCGACCAACCTCACGTACTTCCTCGCTAACGCATTCCTCAAGCCTGCGTCGAACTACACCGCGTTGCGACCGCCTCGAACTCCAGCCCAGATCAACCATTCGCTGGCGCTTTACAATCTCAATCCAGACAAACCGATCCTGGATCGGTGGTGGCACTGGATGTCTCAGATCGTGACTCACTTCGACTGGGGCCAGTCGCCGACCGGAGGCAGCGTCAACGACCAGGTCGCCTATCGGATTTTCGTCAGCGGCCAGTTGGTCCTGGGTTCGACGGTCCTGTCCATCGTCATCGGAGTCGGGCTGGGCGTCTACACCGCGTCGCGCCAGTACAAGGCCGCCGACCGGGTGTGGCAGGGGCTCTCCGTGCTGTCCTTCAACACGCCCTCCGCGGTGGCCTCCCTTGCGGTGGTGCTCGCGGCCATCGCGCTGAACCAGGCCCTGGGCAGCACGCTGCTGCCTGTCGCCGGAGCGCAGAGCCCCGAGGTCGTCGGGTTCTGGGCGGTCTTCGGGTCCAGAGCGACGCACGCGATCCTGCCGACGATCTCGCTCACCTTCATCTCCTACGCCGCATACCACCTGTTGCAGCGATCGCTGCTGCTGGATCACATCAACTCCGACTACGTCCGCACTGCACGGGCCAAGGGGTTGACGCGGAAGCAGGCCATCTACCGGCACGGGCTGCGGACCTCGATCATCCCCGTCGCCACTCAGGTCGCGTTCGCGATGCCGGCGCTTTTCACCGGCGCGGTGATCACGGAGACGGTCTTCGCCTGGCACGGAATGGGTGAGTACTTCACCAAAACCATCAGCACGAACGACGTGCACGGCGTCGTCGCTGTCGCAGCCTTCGGTGCCCTCATGACGGCCATCGGCGCGATTCTGGCCGACCTCGTCATCGTGGCCCTCGACCCCAGGATCAGGGTGAGCTGACGTGGCCATCAACATGCCCGGTGCGGGACCCGACGCCGCGGAGGTTCGCCCCGACAAGGCTGAGGCACAGGAACCGGGGAAGACCGGCCCCGGAGGCAAGCGCCTCTCCCCGACCAAGCTCTACATGCGGCGCTTCGCGCGCAACAAGGCGGCGCTCGGCGGTCTGGTCCTCTTCGCCCTCCTCGTGTTCTTCTCGGTGTTCGGCCGGTACCTGACCCACTGGGACTACATGGAGGCGGACTTCACCGCGCTCTCCGTCTCCCCCGGGGTCGACGGCCACCTCCTGGGCACCAACGGCGCGGGCAACGACGTCTACGCCCAACTCGTGCACGGCCTCGGCAGATCGCTGATCATCGCCGTGACGGTGTCGCTGCTGACCACCGCCATAGCCGGACTGTTCGGCACCACCGCCGCCTACTTCGGCGGCAAGGTCGAGCGGGCGATGCTCGGTCTTGTGCACTTCCTGCTCATCCTGCCCTCGTTCCTCATCATCGCGCTGGTCGGTACGCACTACCGCGGCGAATGGCAGGTTCTGGTCGTGGTCCTCACGCTGTTCGGATGGATGCTCACAGCCCGGGTGATCTGGTCCCTGGCCACCTCCCTGCGGGAGCGCGAGTATGTGATGGCGGCCCGCTTCATGGGCGTCAGCGCGATGCGCACCATCGTCCGCCACCTGGTCCCGAACATCGGGTCGTTGCTCATCGTGACGTTCACCCTCGGTGTCGCCTCGACCGTGCAGGCCGAGACGGCGCTCTCCTTCATCGGTTTCGGCGTCAAGCAGCCCGACGTGTCGCTGGGTTCCATGCTCGCCGACGGGCAGAACACCCTGACCACCGCTCCCTGGCTGTTCTATCTGCCCGCAGCCATGGTGGTGCTGCTCACCGTGGCGATGGCGCTGATCGGCGACGGTCTGCGGGACGCCCTCGACCCCACCTCGCAGTCTGGAGGCCGCGCATGATCGAGCAGCGCGCTGTCACGCCCGAGTCCGACACCCGGCAGCCCCTGCTGTCCGTGCGTGACCTGAAGGTCGCCTTCCCGTCGGAAGCAGGCCGGGTGGAAGCCGTCCGCGGCGTCTCCTTCGACCTGCATCGCGGCAAGACCCTGGGCATCGTGGGCGAATCGGGGTCCGGCAAGTCCGTGACGTCCATGGCCGTCATGGGGCTGCTGCCCGACTACGCCTCGGTCACCGGCGAGATCACGCTCGCCGGGAAGAACCTCCTCGACCTCGACGACCGACAGATGTCGAAGGTGCGCGGTCAGCACATCGGCATGATCTTCCAGGACCCGCTCTCGTCGCTCACTCCGATCTTCAGCATCGGAGCCCAGATCGTCGAGGCTCTCCAGATCCACCAGGACCTGTCGTCCGCGGCCGCCTGGAAAAGGGCCGTCGAACTGCTGGACCTGGTCGGCATCCCCAACCCCGACCGCCGCGCCAAGGGGTTCCCGCACGAGTTCTCGGGCGGTATGCGGCAGCGGGCCGTCATCGCCATGGCGATCGCGAACGACCCCGACCTGATCATCGCCGACGAACCGACGACCGCTCTCGACGTCACCGTGCAGGCGCAGATCCTCGATGTCCTCAAGACCGCCCAGCGCGAGACCGGGGCCGCGGTCATCATGATCACCCACGACCTCGGGGTGGTGGCCGGTTCGGCCGACGACGTCATGGTGATGTACGCCGGCCGGCCGGTCGAGCATGCCGGGGTGGACGAACTCTTCGCGCGACCCCGCATGCCGTACACCATCGGCCTGATGGGTGCGATTCCCCGACTGGACGACCGCGCCAGGGATGCCCTGACCCCGGTCCCGGGGACTCCGCCGCTCCTGGTGGACCTTCCCGACGCCTGCCCCTTCGCGGCACGTTGCCCCGTGGTGGAGGACGCCTGCCGGGAGGCCGAACCGCCCCTGCTGGCGATCGACGGGGGCGACACCGGGGACGACGGAGACGAGCACTCGGTCGCCTGCCGGCGTGCCGCGGAGATCGACGACGGCGCCATCGGCGGCGAGCCGATCTACCCCGTCCCGGCCCTCAGGGAGAACCGGGCCGCGGCCGTCCCCCGCGAGGACCGGCCGAAGGTCCTGGAACTCTCGGGTGTCACCAAGACCTTCCCACTCACCAAGGGCGGCCTGCTCAAACGCAAGGTGGGCACCGTCTTCGCCGTCAACGGCATCGACCTGGACATCCGCGAGGGGGAGACGCTCGGACTCGTCGGAGAGTCGGGGTGCGGCAAGACCACCACACTGCTGGAGATCATGGGGCTGAAGCCGCCCGAGCAGGGCAGCATCGCCGTCTGCGGCCAGGACACGGCGGGCCTGAAGCGGAAGCAGGACATCAGCTCCGTCCGTCGCTCCATGCAGATGGTGTTCCAGGACCCCATGGGAGCCCTGGACCCCCGCATGACGGTCTTCGACATCCTCGCGGAGCCCCTCCGCGCGGTCGGTGAACGCGACAAGAAGGTGCTCGCCACCCAGGTGGCGGAGCTCATGGAACTCGTGGGACTCGACCCCGAGCACCGCGACCGCTTCCCCGCGGCCTTCTCCGGCGGGCAGCGGCAGCGCATCGGCATCGCCCGGGCGCTCGCCACCAAGCCCCAGCTGCTCGTTCTCGACGAGCCGGTCTCGGCACTCGACGTCTCGGTGCAGGCCGGCGTCATCAACCTGCTCAACGAGCTCAAGGCCGAACTGGGCCTGTCCTACCTCTTCGTCGCCCACGACCTGTCGGTGGTGTGCCATATCTCCGACCGCGTGGCGGTGATGTACCTGGGGCGGATCGTCGAGATCGGCGCCACCGACGCCGTCTTCGACAACCCCAGGCACCCGTACACCAAGGCGCTCCTCTCCGCGATCCCCCTGCCCGATCCGGTCGCGGAACGCACGCGGGAACGAGTCCTGCTCAAGGGCGACCTTCCCAGTCCGACCGACGATCAGCCGGGTTGCCGGTTCGTCACCAGGTGTCCGCTCCACTTGACGCTGTCGGAGCCGCAGCAGGAGCAGTGTCGGGGGGTCACGCCGCAGCTCACCAGGAGGGGAGACCGGGACCACCGCGACGCATGCCATTTCGCGGACACGACCACGTCTGTCGACAACCAAGCTGAAAGGCTGTCATGAGAAGAATCGCTCTGAACGGGGTGGCGTTCGCCGCCGCCGCGTCCCTCGTCCTCTGCGGGTGCAGCGGTGGCGACACCGGCAACTCCGGGCAGAAGAAGTCCAAGGGGGCCACCTCGGAAAGCGAGGTGCTGACCTCGTACAACCCCCAGCCTGCGAGCAACCTCAAGCAGGGCGGCAAGCTGACGCTTCCCATCGTGGAGATTCCCGATCAGCTCAACCCGCTGCAGGGCAACTCGTCGCTGTACACATCGAAGCTCGCCTGGTTCTACATGCCGCAACTGTCCTTCAACGACCCCAAGGGCAACGTCACCTACAACGAGGACTACCTCACCGACGTCAAGCAGACGACGGTGGACGGCAAGACCCAGGTCACGTACGACATCAACCCGAAGGCCAAGTGGAACGACGGCCAGGACATCGACTGGACGGCGTTCCGGGACACCTGGCACGCGCTGAACGGGAAGGACAAGGCGTACGACGTCGGCTCCACCGACGGCTACTCCAGCATCGCCTCGGTCAAGAAGGGCAAGGACGCCAAGCAGGCGATCGTCGCCTTCGACGGCCCGTTCGTGTACTGGAAGTCCCTCTTCTACGGGCTCGTCAACCCGCACATCGCCAAGGCCGACGCCTTCAACAAGGCCTACGTGAACAACCCCCACCCGGAGTGGGGTGCCGGCCCTTACGCCATCTCCAAGTTCGACGCCAAGGGCGGCGCCATCACCTACAAGCCCAACCCCAAGTGGTGGGGCGCCAAGCCGCATCTGGACGAACTCACCTTCGTACAGATGGAGGAGAGCGCCGCCATCAACGCCTTCAAGAACGGCCAGATCGACGCGGCAGAGGTACGTAACGACGCCGAGCAGCTCAACCAGGTGAAGTCCGTGAAGGGGACCGAGCTTCGCCGCGGTACGACCACCTCCAACAACCTCCTGGTCTTCAACAGCACCTCGCCGCAGTTGAAGGACCCGGCGGTGCGCAAGGCCCTGATGGAGGGAATCGACCGTTCCCAACTCGCGAAGATCATGTTCCAGGGGCTTGGCTACACCGAGCCCCTGCCCGGATCCTTCAGCCTCTACCCCTTCCAGAAGGGGTACCAGGACAACTTCGGCAAGCTCGTGAAGTTCGATGCCGCCGCAGCGAAGAAGGACCTGGATGCCGCGGGCTGGAAGGTCGGCTCGGACGGTGTGCGTGCCAAGGACGGCAAGAAGCTGGAACTGACCTTCCCCACCATCGGTGACAGGTCCACCACCAAGGCCCGTGCCACGGCCCTCGCCCAGATGATGAAGAACATCGGCGTCAAGCTGGAGATCGAGGCGCACCCCTCCGCCGACTTCAACAAGGTGTTCACCGAGCGCTCCTTCGACATCTTCGGGATGGGCTTCATCTCGAGCGACCCGAACGGAATGCTCTACATCTGCCAGATGTACTGTTCCGACTCCACGCTCAACGTCTCCCGCTCGGTGCCGAAGAGCATGGACAAGGAGGTCAAGGCCGTCACCAACCTGCCGACCTTGGACGAGCAGCTCGAAGCCGGCAACAAGGTCGAGCTGGAAGCCATGAAGACCTACGGCATCATGCCGACCCACAACGGCTCCACCATCTGGGCCGTCAAGAAGGGTCTCGCCAACTACGGGTCGGCCCAGTTCTACGGCCACTACGGCGTCCAGGGCCCGCCCGAGCTGATCGGCTGGCAGAAGTAGCAAATCGCCCTGCCGGGGGCTCCGCCACAGCACCGATGCGGCGGAGCCCCCCGGGTACTCGAAGGCCGGTTCCGGATTGCTCCGAAACCGGCCTTCGACCTGTGCTCCCTCAAGCCCCCGAGGCAGCGGCAGCCGGCTTCGTGGGTGTCGCAGATCTTCGCCCACCCGACTGTCTCGGCAGCCATGAGCATGGCCGTCATCGCCGACTTGGCATCCGAACAGGAGTCGAAATGAGTGACAGCATCGAGTGGCTCGGCGGCCATTGCTTCGAGGGACCGATGGGTGCTCCCGGTATGCGTGGCGGAGTGTCGCTGACTGCCGTGCGTGGTCTTCCGGTGGAGGGCCTCCTGCGGCGCATGGGCGCCGGGGATGACCAGATCGGCATAGGGGCGCACTACCGTGACTTTGATCCTCTGTCCGTGAATGACCCGTGGACGCCCTGCGTGTACGGTACGTCCGGTGAGTGGTCGTACGTCCTGGAGGATTCCGGGGTGTGCGCCTGGTACCAGCACTGGGCCGACGGCGACACTTCTGTGATCCCTCAGGATGGTGAGGAGTTCGTGTGCCTGTGTGCGAATGTCGCGGTGCAGCCGTCGTGGCTGTTCTATGCGCCTGGTGAGGGTGGCCTCCTGCGGGCAGAGTTCCGGCACAGCCTGGCAGGTCCTGCTCATGGTGAGTCCAGTAGGGCTCACCTGCTCAACAGTCGGCTGCGGAGCAATGGCGCCGTGTGGCCGGACCCGGATGAGTTTCCTTCCACTCAGGCGTGGCGTGCTTTTGTGGAGCAGAGTTCTGGTGGTCTTCATGCCGCCGTGTGGAGGTCAGTCGGCGAGCACACCGGTCTGAGGATTCCCAGAGGGGCGGTCGAGTCTGGCGATCTCCCCGTGGCGCTGCTGCTGGATCCGTTCATGTGACATGCGAAGGACTTTCCAGGTGGCGTTGCCCGTCCCGCCCGTCTGGCCCGCGCACCCCGCAGCCCGTCGTAGTTCAGCTGCCGCTGGGGGCGCGCCGGCTCGCCGGCGAAGTCTGCACCATGACCTTCAGGGTGGACAGCAGTCCTCGTGACCGAGCGGGCACGCCGGTGGGCGGATCAGGCGCTGCTCAGTGCCTCGGTCGGTGACAGCCGGGCGGCGCGGACGCAGGGGTACACCCCGGCCAGCGCACCGATGGCCGTGGCTCCGCCGGTGCCCATGACGACGGCGGACAGCGGTATCACCGGGGGCCAGCCCTGGTACGAGGTATACGCGACGGTGGCCAGCGCCCCGATCGCCGTTCCTGCCACGCCGCCGAGGAAGGAGAGCACCACCGACTCGGTCATGAACTGGCCCCGGATCTGCCTGCGGTTGGCTCCCAGCGCACGCCTCAGGCCGATCTCGCTGCGCCGTTCGAGGACGGAGATGTACATGGTGTTGGCGACCCCGATCCCTCCGACCAGCAGCGCTACCCCCGACAGTCCCAGAAAGAGTGCCGAGAACGTGCTGTTCGCAGCGCGCTTGGCGGCCAGCGCGTCGGACGGCCGACTGACCTGTACCAGTCCGGGAAGCTCGGGATGGACGGTGGCGGGAAGGACGTCGGCCACCGCTTCCATGGCGTCCTCGTCGGCCCGCACATAGACGACTGTCGGGTGCCCGTCGAAGGCGAGTTCCTGTTTCGCCGCCTGCCAGCCGACCAGTACGGAGCGGTCGAGGTCCTCGGCCAGCGGAATCGGGTCGAGGATGCCGATGACGGTGAACCACCGCTGCTCGATGACCACTTGGGGGGCCTCTTGGTCTGGAACGATGCGTGGGATTCCCAGCCGGGCGGCGGCCTGGTGGCCGAGGACGACGGTGGGCAGCCGGTCAGTGGAGGGGTCGAGGAAACGACCTGATGCCACCCGGCCGTTCACTGCGGGAAGCAGGTCGTCCTGGCCGGCGAGAACGGTGAGACCGAGCCCGTCGTTGGGATCTGTCCGGTCGGAACGCCGGACGATCGTATGCGTGTTGGCGACGGCGCTGGTGCGGCTCACCGGACCGATTCTGGCGGCCATCCTCGCCGCTTCCTCCGGCAGCAGGACCGGGGGTTTCTGGTTGGGCTGCGGCTGCACACGCAGCAGGTTCGTGCCCAGTGCCGCCAGCTTCTGGTCGAGGGCGCTTCCGCTGGACGCCGGAATGCCGGTGACCAGGACGAGAGTGAGGATGCCGATGGAAATGCCCAGTGCGGAAAGGGCCGCCCTGGTGCGGCGGACGCGAATGCCGAGCAGGCCGAGGCGCAGCACGTCCGACGGCGCCAGCCGCACGGGCCGGGCCGGATCGCTCCGCCGGAAGCCTGCGGAGCGCTTCGGGACACGGCGCCGTCGGCCACTCCCGGTGTCGTTCTGCTCGGCGTGCCCGTGGTTGCTGCCGTGCGTCACGTGCTGCCTCCGGAGGTGAGTGCGGCATCGAGCGAGTCGGTGATGATCCGTCCGTCGCGCATTTCGATCCGTCGTGGCAGTCGTGCGGCGATGTCCTGGTCGTGGGTGATGACGGCGATGGTGGTGCCCTCGTTGTTCAGCTGGGTGAGCAGTTGGAGCACGGATTGTCCGTTCGCGGTGTCGAGGGCGCCGGTGGGCTCGTCCGCGAGGACCAGCGCGGGCTCGTTGACCAGTGCGCGTGCGATGGCCACCCGCTGGCGTTCGCCGCCCGAGAGCTGGTGCGGCAGATGGCGGGTGCGATGGGCGAGACCGACCCGTTCCAGGGCGGCCACGGCCATCGGCCGGCGCCGGCGGCGGGGCACACCGGCGTACAGCAGTCCGGTGGCGACGTTCTCCTCCGCGGTGAGACCGTCCGTGAGGTGGAAGTGCTGGAAGACGAAACCGAGCCAGCGTCCGCGTAGCGCGGACAGCTCCCGGTCGGACAGTCGCGCGGCGTCCCGGCCGCCGATCCGTACCGTGCCGCCGGTCGGCCGGTCGAGGGTGCCCATGATGTTCAGCAGAGTGGATTTCCCGGATCCCGAGCGACCGACGATCGCCAGCAACTCGCCCGCCCGGATGGTGAGGGACACATCGTCGAGGGCGGTGACCCCGCCTGCGTACACCTTGCGGGCGTTGCACACGGAGAGGACGGCCGGGCCGTCGGGGCCACCACCGTCGATGCGCCCCTCACCACGGCAAGGACTCGGTTCCAGGCCCGGTTCCCGTGACGCGCGGGCGTCGACGGCACGCATTCCCGGCGGGCTGGTCATGATGCCGTCACCACCACGTCGCCCTCCTCGACGCCGGCCCCGCTGACCTCCACGAGCCCCTTGGCGAAGAGGCCCGTCCTGATCCCGACCAGCTTTCCGCCGGGGCGCTGGAGCGCATACCCGCCCTCGCTCAGGGCCAGCAGGGCGCCCACCGGTACCACCAGCACGTCTTTCCTGGTCCGGGTGGTGAAGACGACCTGCACGGACGCCGCGTCGAGCTTGGCGACATCGGCACTGTGCAGGGGTCGTACCGTCACCTGAAGCGTGGGGGTCGCGTCGATGCCGTCGCCCGCGTCGCTGTCGTTGCCCCCCTGCACGGTGGTGCCGACGGACACGATCCTGCCGGGAACGGTCCTGGTGTCGGGGAGGACGATGCCGACCTTGTCGCCCTTGTGAAGGGAGCCGGCGCTGCCCGCGTCGACCTTCACCGTGACGGACTTCGTCTGCGCGGTGAGGGAGAGGACGTCCTCGGCGGCCGGATCGCCCAGTTGCGCCTTGACCGCGTCGACGCGGGACGGGCCGGGCAGCACCACGGCCCGGTCGGGGTCCAGTGTGCCGGTCGCCTTCCGGCCGGTGTCGCGCTGCCAGCGTTTGAGAGCGTCGAGCACTCCGGTGGTCAGTTCGGTGCCGATGCCGCCCGCCGTGCTGCCCGCGACGGGTTCCATGGACTGCCGGGGCCGTGGACCGATGTCATAGCCGAGGGCCTGCAGGTTCTCGACGAGAACGGTGACGTCCCGCCCGGTGATCCCCGCCTTGTCGAGCGGGCGGAAGAACGGGGTGTCGCCGAAGAACGCCGTGACCGGCTCGTCGTCGACCCAGAACAGGGGCTTGCCCGATGCGACGGCCGAACCGGCGGCGGGCAGCCGGGTGATGACGCCCTCGCCGGTCCCCTTCACCGTGACGCGCGCGCCGAAGCCGAGTACACCTGGCAGCGTCTGGGAGTCGGACAGGTCGGCCCGCTTGACCTGGATGGTCTGGGCCGAGGGAGCGGCGGCGGGTCCGGGCCGCCGCCGCTCGCCGTGGTCCGACAGCACGGTCGCCCCGTAGGTCCCGCCCGCGGCGACCGCGAGCACCGCCGCCACCACGGTCGCGTTGCGCACGGTGCGGGGCGCCGGCCGAGGCCGCTTGCGCGGCGAGCTGCTACTTGCCACCGAACGCCTCCAGCGAACAGGCCCGGTCGGCCTCGGTGGCCTTGGACTCCGAGAGGGTGCCCGTGGTGTCCTCGTCGTAGGTCCAGCCCAGGCCGTCCGGGCTGACACTCGTGTCGGACACGAGGTGGATCTTCATGCCGCGGTGCTGGAGGCACTTGACGTACGCGCGGTAGTCGTCGGCGTAGCGGGGGTTGGTCTCGGGCATGGTCTCGGGGGGCTGGCGCGGCAGCTTCACCAGGCAGGCGTCGTAGGCGGCCTGGTAGGCGGGAGAGTCCGCCTCGCCCTGCTTGGGTGGTGCCTGCTTGGCACCTGCGGCGGCCGCCCGCTCGGTGTTCATCGGGACGCCGTGCGCCTGCAGACACGCGTTGTAGACATCCGTGAGCCGCTGCCGCTCTTCGTCGGAGGTGTCCAGCCGCAACTGCGGGCGCTTGTTCTCGACGGCGGAGTCGCGGGGTGCACCTTTCGTCGCCGTTCCCCTGCCGGTGGGCGCGTCGGAGACGAGCGAGTCCACGCCCTTGCCGGAGCTGCTCTGGACACCCTCGCCGCTGTGGCAGGCGGCGAGCGACATTCCGGCGGCCACGGCGAGGCCGGCGACAAGGACCCGCAGGTATGGGCGGCCTGTCGGGCGGGGACCTCCGGACGTGGCGGCCGGGCGGGAGATCGGGGCTGAATGCTGTACGTGCTGATGCATGCAGAACAGCGTTGACCAGCATTGTCAGCCAAATGTCAGGAACCCTTGGCGGTCCGGTATGCCTCCCGCCGCGCGGACGGAACCGTGCCGCCGCCGTTCCTACACTGATGCCATGTGTGCATATGTGGTCGTGGCCGAGGACGACGCCGACCAGGCCGAACTGGTCCGCCGCTACCTGGAGCACGAGGGCCACGAGGTGACCGTGGCTCACGACGGCCGCTCCGCCCTCGACCTGGTGCGCGGCCGACGCCCGGACCTGCTGGTCCTGGATGTGATGATGCCCCGGCTCGACGGGCTCGATGTGTGCCGTGTCGTGCGCGCGGAACCCGGTTTCGCTCATCTGCCCGTGCTCATGCTGACGGCCAGGTCGTCCGAGGACGACCTCCTGCTGGGCTTGGACCTGGGCGCGGACGACTACATGACGAAACCGTTCAGCCCGCGCGAACTCATGGCCCGCATACGGTCGCTGCTCCGCCGCAGCGACCGGGGTCCGGTCCCCGCCGCCGGCCTGGAACCACACACCCCCGCCCCCGCCGCCGTCCTGCGGGCCGGCCCGGTGACGGTCGACCGCGCCCGTCACGAGGTGTGGGCGTACGGCCGCGTGATCCGCTGCACGCCGGGGGAATTCCGTCTGCTCGACATGCTCGCCGAGCACGCGGGGCAGGTGCTTTCCCGGGCGCAGATCCTTGAACGGTTGCACGGCTCCGACCCGTTCATCACTCCCAGGACGGTGGACGTCCATGTCATGAACCTGCGCCGCAAGCTCAAGGAGGCCCGACCGGGCACCCAGGAGGCCATGCCGCTGGTGACGGTGTACGGAGTGGGATACAAACTCATGGACGACCACCGCAGCCGGCAGGCGCCCTCATGAGTGACTCCCGGCCACGGGACACGTCCCGGACCACGTCCGTGCCGCTGGGGCGCAGCCTGCTGATACGGCTGCTGGCGGTGTCGGCTCTCGTCTCCGTCTGCTCGATCACCGCCACCGCATGGGTGGTCCTGCAGACCACCGCCGTCGTGCTCAGCCGGGAGCGGGGGCAGGCGCTGGCCGACGACGCCCGCGTCTACGACACCCTCATGGGATACGCGGCGACCCACCCGAGCTGGAGCGGTGTCCGGCCCACCGTCGACCGCCTGGCCGGGTCGACCGGTCACCGTGTCGTCCTCCTCGGCAAGGACGGTCGCACTCTGGCGGACTCCGCCGCGGGCCGGGACCGCCCCTTCCAGCCGCCGCAGAAGGCGACCGCGGTGATCGACCCGCTGGCCGTCGACTCCGAGCTGAGCAGAAGCACGGACGACGGCTCGGGAACGGAGCGGATCGACCCGCGGGCGGTGGGCCCGTTCAAGCTGTCCGGGGAGGACGGCGTACGCCTGAGACGCACCGCGTCCCGGATGGTGGTGTGCCTGCGCGGTCTCGGAGTCCGCCAGGCCCATGTCCAGGTGATGCCCGGCGGCCGCCCGAGAGTGGTGGTGCCCAACCCCGGTGGCACACCCACCGCCGGCGACCAGCGCTGTGCCACGACCACGCTGACCGATCCGACACCGTCGGAGGCAGAGGCCCTGTCCGCGCTCACCACTCTCGTCAACGCGTGTCTGGCCCGCCGGCAGGCGGACGGGGTGATCCTGGCCCTCGACGGAAGCTGGGAACCGCGGACCCGGCACGCGCCCCCGGCCTCGACGGTCTCCTCGTGCCTGACGACCAGCCGCAGCCAGCAACTGGCACCGTATGTGGCACCCGCCGCGCTGATGTATGTCGGCAGTCCCGGTCGTACGGCGACGACGTTCTTCGACCTCTCCCCCGCGAACAGGCTCCGCATCGCCGGTTGGGCCGCGGCCGTGCTGGTGCTGACGGTGACCGTGACCACGCTGGCGGGCATCCGTCTGGTGAAGCCGCTCAGAGCACTGACCGGCGCCGCCATGCGCATGGAGGCCGGGACGGTGTCCACCCGGGTACCGGTCCGCGGCGGCGACGAGATCGCGCGGCTGTCGGCCGCCTTCAACGCGATGTCGCAGCGCCGTGAGCAGCTGGAGTCGGCGCGCCGGAACATGACCAGCGACATCGCTCACGAACTGCGCACCCCGGTGAGCAACATCCGGGGCTGGCTGGAGGCGGTGGAGGACGGCATCGCGAGTCCGGACGCCGAGCTGGTGGCCTCCCTGCTGGGGCAGGCGCTCCAGCTCCAGCACATCATCGACGATCTCCGGGACCTTTCGGCGGCGGAGGCCGGCGCGCTCCGGCTGGCTCCTGAGCCCCTCGAGGTCGCAGAGGTGCTGTCGGCCATCGCCCTGGCCAACCATGCCACCGCCGCCGCGGCGGGGGTCGCCCTCACCGTGGTGACCGAGGGCCACGTTCTCGTCCTGGCAGATCCCGTACGGATACGGCAGATGGTCGGCAACCTCATGTCGAACGCGATCCGCCACACCCCCGCGGGCGGGTCAGTCACCTTGAGTGCCCGCGTCTGTCACGGTGCCGCCGTGATCGACGTGACCGACACCGGTACCGGTATCCCCGCCGACGATCTGCCGCATGTCTTCGACCGGTTCTGGCGCGCGGAGAAGTCCCGCAGCAGACAGAGCGGCGGCAGCGGCCTCGGCCTGGCGATCGTGCGCCGCCTGGCCGAGGCACACGACGGAACGGTCACCGCGACCAGTACCCCGCATATGGGCTCGACGTTCACCCTCCGCCTGCCGTGCCCCTGAAACCACCTGGCGGGCAGGTCAGCGTTCCCGCCACCAACGGGCGGGGGCACCGAAGACGTCCCGCAGGGTGTCGGCGGCACGAACCCGACGCACCGGTCATCACCGCGTGATGACCAGATCCACAGGAAGCCAGTGACCCGAGTCGGTGGCCGTACGGCTCAGTGGAGGCTGCCGACCAAGCCCCGGTGGAACGGGCTGAGTTCGTCGACGCGTCCGGCGAGGATCTTCCCCAGCCATTCGGGGTCCCCGAGCAGGGCCCGGCCGACCGCCACGAGGTCGAACTCCTCGCGCTCCATGCGGTCGAGCAGCTCGCCGATGTCCGTGACCGTGGCCTGCGCGCCCTGGAACACCTCGAGGAACTCGTTGCTGAGGCCCACCGAGCCGACGCTGATGGCGGGCTTGCCGGAGAGCTTCTTCGCCCAGCCCGCGAGGTTGAGGTCGGACCCCTCGAACTCGGGGAGGTGGAACCGCCGGGTGGAGCAGTGGAAGGCGTCGGCGCCCGCGTCGGCCAGGAGACCGAGCATGGTCTGCAGTTCCTGCGGCGTCTCGGCGACCCGCGCCCGGTAGTGGTTCATCTTCCACTGGGAGAACCGGAAGGAGATCGGGAAGTCGTCGGAGACGCTCTCCCGGCAGGCGGCCACGATCTGGGCGGCGAATCGGGTGCGACCGACGATGTCGCCGCCGTAGGCGTCGGTGCGCCGGTTGGTGTGCGCCCACAGGAACTGGTCGATGAGATAGCCGTGGCCGCCGTGGATCTCGACGCCGTCGAAACCCAGCGACTCGGCGGACGCGGCGGACGTGGCGTAGGCGGCGACCACGTTGTCGATGTCCGCCTGGGTCATCTCCGTGCCCGACTTCGTGCCGTCCAGGGCGATGCCCGAGGGGCCGATCCGCGGGGCGTCGGGGACCGGCGGACTGCCTGCCGTGCGGTCCATGCCGACGTGCCACAGCTGCGGCATGATCCGGCCGCCCGCCTCGTGGACGGCCTCGGCCACGGCCGCCCAGCCGGCGAGCGCCTCGTCGCCGTAGAAGTGGGGGACGCGGGCGCTGCTGCCCGCCGAGTCGTGGCCGACGTAGGTGCCCTCGGTGATGATCAGACCGACCCCGGCGGCCGCCCGCCGGGCGTAGTACTGCGCCACGTCGTCGCCCGGCACTCCGCCGGGGGAGAACTCGCGCGTCATCGGGGCCATCACGACGCGGTTGGGCAGTGTGAGGCCTCCCAGGGAGAACGGACGGTCCAGGACGTCCCGGGCACGTTCGACGGAATACTTGGGCATCGGTGTTCGCCTTCGGTAGGGGCCGGCCGCACGGCGACGGGGGATTCGTCCGTGCGGCCGGCTGCTTGGGTGGGCAGGGGGACGGGTGGCGGCGCGGGGCCGCGCTCAGTCCCCCGAAGGGGTTCGGGCGGAGTCCTTCCCGGCTCCGGCCCCGGCGGCCGGCGGCCCTGCGGCAGCCGGGATCAGGGGCGGCGCGGCGCGGACGAACCACACCGTGCCGAACGCGATCGCGGACAGGACGGCCGCGCCCAGCAGGACGCCGTGCAGACCGCTGCTGACGGCTTCCCGCACCGCGTCGCGCGTGGCGGCCGACATGTCCTTCAGCTGCGCCGGGGTCAGTGCGCCGCCCGCGGTGAGCCGCTGCTGCGCGGCGGAGCCCAGCCGCTCGGTCAGCACATCGGTCATGCGGCTGCTCTGCAGGGCGCCGAGCAGGGCCACCCCGAGGGAGCCGCCGATGGTGCGCACCAGGGTGACCGTGCCTGTGGCCGCGCCCATGTCCCGCGGGTCCGCGTTGTTCATGGTGGCCACCATGGTGCCCTGGATCAGGGCGCCGACTCCCACCCCGATGACCAGGGTGAACGCGGAGGCCGCGACGAGCGGGGTGTCCGTGCCGAGCAGGAGGAGCAGCAGCGCCCCGGCGAGGGCGACGGCGCCGCCGGTGAGCGCCACGACGCGGTCCAGACCGCCTCGGTCCATCAGCCGCCCGGTGGCCAGCTGTGCCGTCAGCATGCCGAGCATCAGCGGCAGGATGAGCAGGCCGCTGGCCGTGGACGACGAACCCTGGACGAACTGCATGTACTGCGGGAGGTAGTTGACGACGGAGAAGAGTACGGCGCCGACCAGGAAGCTGAGGATCTGGGCGAGGGTGAAGTCCCGGCGGGCGAAGAGCCGGGGCGGCATGATCGGTTCGGCGGCGCGCAGTTCCACGCGCACGAACCAGGCCAGTGCGAGCACGACGAGCACAGCGAGTCCGGCGATCTGCCAGGACATCCAGGCGTAGGTGGTGCCGGCCCAGCCGGCCAGCAGGGTGAAGGCCAGGATGCCGGTGGTGAGCAGGGCCGTGCCGAGCCAGTCGATCCGCCCCGCGACCCGGCCGGCGGGCAGCCGTACGCCCTTGGTGATCGCCAGCAGCGCGACCAGGCCGATGGGCACGTTGACGTAGAAGGCCCAGCGCCAGCTCATGTAGTCGGTGATGAACCCGCCGAGCAGGGGGCCGCCGACGAAGGCGACCGGCATCATGACGCCCACCATCGACTGGATGCGGCCGCGGTCCTGCGCGGGCACCACCACGCCGATGACCGAGAGCGCACCGACCATCAGGCCGCCGGCGCCGAGTCCCTGGAGGCCGCGGAAGACGATGAGCTGCCCCATGCTCTGCGCCAGGCCGCAGAGCACCGTCCCGACCAGGAAGAGCGTCACGGAACTGAGGCAGGCGCCCTTGCGGCCGTACAGGTCCCCGAGCTTGCCCCAGACGGGAGTGGACGCGGCCATGGTGAGCAGGTACGCCGTCACCGCCCACGAGAAGTGGTCGAGGCCGCCGAGGTCGCCCACGATCGTGGGGAGCGCCGTGCTGACGAGCTGTCCGTCGAGCGTCGCCAGGAAGATGCTGAGCATCAGTCCGAAGACACCCAGCCGGGGCAGGCCCGGCCGGTCGGGCGGGGGAGTGTCGGGTGCGGGGTCGTTCATCGCTGCCCCCAGGGCACGAGTGGAGGGATGTCAGACGGCATACGGGCGCGCGCGCCTGGCCTCGCGCAGGGCCTGCCCCCACCAGGTGAGCTGGTTGAGCATGGCCTTGGCCGCAACATCGCACCCGGGGTCGGCCGGCCTGCCGTCGGCATCGAAGACCTCGCGGTAGTTGTGGAAACTGACGGTGTTGCGGATCGTGACCGCGTGGAGCTCCGCGAGCACGACACGGAGCTGTTCGACGGCGCGCAGGCCGCCGGCGAGTCCGCCGTAGGAGACGAAGCCGACCGGCTTGGCGTGCCACTGCTCGTTGTGCCAGTCGATGGCGTTCTTCAGCGGCGCGGGGAAGCTGTGGTTGTACTCGGGCGTGACGATCACGAAGGCCTCGGCGTCGGCCAGCCGCGGCGACACCGCGCCGAGCTGGGCCACGACCTCGTCGGCGGGGGTCTGCCCGAACACCGGGAAGACCGTGGGCAGAGGCGTCTCGACAAGGTCGATCAGGTCCACCTCCATGTCCTCGCGCTGGGCGATGTGCCCGGCGATCCAGTCCGCGACGACCGGACCGAACCGTCCATCCCGGGTGCTGCCGATGATCACCGCGGTGCGGATGGTGTCGTCAGTCACGTCGGCCATGGAGGACTCCTTGGTGTATACGCCGTATCTTTCTCGTACAACGTACACATCTCCGCGTACGCTGTCCACTCCTGATACGCTGTACACAGCACTGTTCGTCGGAAGGAACCGAAGCGATGACCGCCCGGGAGAGACAAGCAGCGAGCGAGGACAAGGACCACGTCTCCGTATGGGAGCGGCTCGAGCGGCCGGCGCCCGTCCCTCGCACCACCCTGACCCCCCTGCGCATCGCCAGGACCGCCGTCGGCATCGCCGACGCGGAGGGACTCGACGCGGTCACCATGCGCCGCCTGGCCACCGAACTCGGCGTCGCCCCCATGGCCGCGTACCGCTACGTCACCGGCAAGGACGAGCTCCTCGAGCTGATGGTCGACTTCGTGTACGCGGAGCTGTTGCTGCCCGACGGCAAGGAGGGCTGGCGCGAGACCCTGCGGTCCGTCGCCCTGCGGATAAGGGAGGTCCTGCTGCAGCATTCGTGGGTGACGCGGGCGACATGGTGCGCGCCGACCCCGAACCAGCTGGCCGTGACCGAGGCCGTCCTGGCCGCGCTCGACGGCCTCGGGCTGGACGCGGACAACGCCATGGCGGTCTACAACACCCTCACCTCCTATGTGCACGGCGCGGTGGACTCGGAGATCGGACTGACGCAGATGCTGCGCGTCCGCGGCTGGTCCACCCGCGAGGAGGCCCGCGCCGGACTGGCCTCGCAGATGGCCTGGCTCATCACCACCGGCCGGTTCCCGATGTACGCGCGCTACATCACCGAGGCCCGGCGCAAGGACGACCAGCAGTGGCAGTTCGAGGCCGGTCTGGACTCCGTCCTCGACGGCATCGCGGCGCGCCTCTCGATCTAGGACATCACCAGGACAGGCCGGTTCGAAAAACCGATGACCCGCTACAGAGAAAATACATGTAGCGGGTCATCGCTTGCCGGTCCCTGAATCCAAGAAATAGATTCGCCGCACTTCGAAGCGGTGGGGGAAATGATTCACGGATTCAAGGACACCACGGATACCGTCCGCACGACGACCACGGAACCGACGGAGTGCGAGGGCACCGCGTGCCTGCGCAGCGTCGCCGCCGGCCGCGCCCCGGAGCTGGCCGTCGCCGGCAGCCGGCTCTGCCCGAACTGCCGGCTCCGTCTGACCCACGACCTGCGGCGGCTGCCGCGCCTGCACGACGAGTGCGGACAGTTGCTCACCGGCGTCGACCGGCCGCGCGACCGCACGTCCGGCGGCGGCTCCGTGCCCGGGCTGTCCTTCAACACGGCGGCCGCCGAGGCCCGTTCGGGGATCACCGGAATTCTGCGGTCATGGGCTGCGCTGGTGGTCGAGGAGCGGGGCGTCGGCGCCCCGCAGGACACCCCGGCCCAGATCGCGGACTTCCTGCTGCGGCACTCCGCATGGCTCCTCGCGCACCGGGCCGCCGGCGAGCTGTCCGACGAGGTGGCACGGTGTGTACGCCGGGCCCGTCGGGTTGTCGACCCGGCCCCGCGGCGCCGGGTCCCGGTCGGCGACTGTGTCGTCCCGGGCTGCGGGGGCGCGCTCACCGCGGCGGTCCGGCCGGGCGGCGACGCCCTCGCGGTCGAGGTCGGCTGCGACACGGAGCCCGCGCACCGCTGGTCCGGGCAGGAGTGGATGCGGCGCAGCGGCCGGCCGGGCACGGAGCGCACGGAGCCGGCGGTGCGCTGGATGACCGCCCGGGACATCGCCGCGCTGTGGGGCGTCGCGCCGGGCAGCGTCTACCGGCGGGCCAGCGAGGACCAGTGGCGCCGCCGCGCAATCAACGGCCGCACCTACTACCACGAGCAGGACGTCCAGGCGTCGTTCGGCGACCACGCCTGACAGGCGCCGGCGACAGCCGCCGCGCACAACGGCTCCACCAGGGCGAACCTCACCTGGTGGAGCTTTTTTGTTGCCCCAAAAATTTGATTTAACAAAGTTCTGACTCAAGCATGTCGTTGAACTGGAATATGGGTATTGACATCCGCCGGGATTCCGAAGAAGCTCTTCATTAGCTTCCGCAGCACTGTGTCGATTCATCCGGCACGAATATCACTGCAGAAAAGCATCAAGCGGCGCACCGATGTCCCATTCCGGTGCGCCGCTTCGTCGTACCGACCATTCCGATGCCCCGGAGGACACATCCATGGACGCTTCCGTCATCGTCGCCGGCGCAGGTCCCACCGGACTCATGCTCGCCGGGGAGCTACGGCTTGCGGGAGTCGACGTCATCGTGCTGGACCGGCTCCGGGAGCGCACCGGCGAGTCCCGCGGGCTGGGCTTCACGACACGGACGATGGAGGTCTTCGACCAGCGCGGGCTGCTGCACCGCTTCGGCGACATGGGCACCAGCAACGCCGGCCACTTCGGCGGGCTGCCGGTGGACTTCGGCGTCCTCGACAGCATCCACCAGGCGGCCAAGACCGTGCCGCAGTCGGACACCGAGACGATACTCGAAGGCTGGGTGCGCGAGCTGGGGGTCGACCTCCGACGCGGCCACGACCTGATCACCCTGCGCGACCACGGCGACCACGTCGAGGCCGAGGTGCGCGGCCCCGAGGGCGAGGAGAGCCGGCTGACGGCTTCCTACCTCGTGGGGTGCGACGGCGGCCGCAGCACCGTACGCAAGGCCACCGGCTTCGACTTCCCGGGCACCGCGGCGACCATGGAGATGTACCTGGCGGACATCAAGGGCGTTGACCTGAAGCCGCGGCTGATCGGCGAGACGTATTCCGGCGGCATGGTCATGTGCGGCCCGCTCGGCGACCGCGGCGTCACCCGCATCATCGTCTGCGAACGCGGTACGCCGCCGCGCCGACGCGCCGAGCCGCCCTCGTACGCGGAGGTGGCCGCGGCATGGCAGCGGATCACCGGCATCGACATCTCGCACGCCGAGCACGAGTGGGTCAGCGCGTTCGGCGACGCGACGCGGCTCGCCACCGAGTACCGGCGGGGCCGAGTACTGCTGGCCGGGGACGCCGCGCACATCCATCTGCCGGCCGGCGGCCAGGGCATGAACACCGGTATCCAGGACGCCCTGAACCTCGGCTGGAAGCTGGCCGCCGTGGTCCGCGGCACCGCGCCCGAGGAGTTGCTGGACACCTACCACGGCGAACGGCACGCGGTGGGCGAGCGGCTGATGACGAACACCAGGGCGCAGGGGCTGCTCTTCCTCAGCGGCGACGAGGTCCAGCCGCTGCGCGACGTACTGGCGGAGCTGATCCGGTACAAGGAGGTCAGCCGCCATCTCGCCGGCATGGTGAGCGGCCTGGAGATCCGCTACGACGTCGGCCCGGGCCGCCACCCGCTGCTGGGTCTGCGGATGCCGCACCTGGAACTGGTCGGCGACCGGCGCAAGACCAGCAGCACCGAACTGCTGCGCGCGGGGCGGGGTGTGCTGCTCGACCTGGAGGACAACGCTGTCCTCCGCGACCGCGCGGCCGGGTGGTCGGACCGGGTGGACATCGTGACCGCGGAGCCCCACGGCGTCCCGGCCGACGGTCCGCTCTCGGGCACGTCGGCGGTGCTGGTCCGTCCGGACGGGCACGTGGCCTGGGCCGCGCCGGGCAGCCACCACGATCTGCCCATGGCACTGGAGCGCTGGTTCGGTCCGTCCCGGATCCAGCAGGCTTGACAAGGAGAGACGCATGCACAGCACATTGATCGTGGCCCGGATGGAACCTCATTCGGCCGATGACGTCGCCCGGCTCTTCGGCGGGTTCGACGCCACGGACATGCCGCACCGAATGGGCACCCGGCGCCGACAGCTCTTCACCTACCGGGGCCTCTACTTCCACCTCCAGGACTTCGACTCCGAGGACGGCGGCGAGCGGATCGAGGCGACCAAGACGGACCCGCGGTTCGTCGGCATCAGCGAGGACCTCAAGCCGTTCATCACCGCCTACGACCCCGCCACCTGGCGCTCCCCCGCCGACGCCATGGCACGGCGCTTCTACCACTGGACCGCACGGTGAGCGGCCCGGACGGCAGGCGGGTCGTGATCACTGGCATCGGCGTCACCGCGCCGGGCGGCGTGGGCGCCAAGAACTTCTGGAGCCTGCTGGCCGACGGGGGCACCGCGACCCGGCGCATCAGCTTCTTCGACCCGTCCCCGTTCCGCTCGCAGGTCGCCGCCGAGGTCGACTTCGACGCCGAACTGCTGGGTCTCGGCGCCCAGGAGATCCGCCGGATGGACCGGGCCGCGCAGTTCGCCGTGGTCACCGCGCGGGAAGCGGTGGCGGACAGCGGACTCGAGTTCGACGCCCTGGCCCCGCACCGGACCGGCGTGACCATCGGCAGCGCGGTCGGCGCGACGATGGGGCTCGACGAGGAGTACCGGACCGTCAGCGACAGCGGACGGCTCGAACTGGTCGACCACGAGTACGCGGTCCCGCACCTCTACAACTACATGGTGCCCAGTTCCTTCGCCGCTGAGGTGGCCTGGGCGGTGGGTGCGGAGGGCCCGACCACGGTGGTCTCCACCGGCTGCACCTCGGGCCTCGACGCCGTGGGCTACGCCGCCGAGCTGATCCGCGAGGGATCGGCCGACGTCATGGTGGCGGGCGCGGCGGACGCCCCGATCTCGCCCATCACCGTGGCCTGCTTCGACGCGATCAAGGCCACCACCTCGCGCAACGACGATCCGGAGCACGCCTCCCGCCCGTTCGACGGGACGCGCAACGGGTTCGTGCTCGGCGAGGGTTCGGCGGTCTTCGTCCTGGAGGAACTGGACACCGCACGGCGGCGCGGCGCCCATGTGTACGCGGAGATAGCCGGATACGCCACGCGCAGCAACGCCTTCCACATGACGGGGCTGCGCCCCGACGGACGCGAGATGGCCGAGGCGATCCGAGTCGCCCTGGACGAGGCCCGGCTCGCTCCGGAAGCAGTCGACTACATCAACGCGCACGGCTCGGGCACCAAGCAGAACGACCGGCACGAGACCGCCGCGTTCAAGCGCAGCCTCGGCGAGCACGCGTACGCCGTGCCGGTCAGCTCCATCAAGTCGATGGTCGGGCACTCCCTGGGCGCCATCGGCTCGATCGAGATCGCGGCGAGCGTGCTGGCGATGGAGAACAACGCCGTGCCGCCCACCGCCAACCTGCACACACCCGACCCCGAGTGCGATCTCGACTACGTGCCGCTCACCGCGCGGGACTGGAGGACCGACACCGTGCTGTCCGTGGGCAGCGGGTTCGGTGGTTTCCAGAGCGCCATGGTGCTCGCCCATCCCGATCGGAGGGCAGTATGAACGGGTCCGGCGTCCGGGTCGCCGTCACCGGGCTGGGCGTCGTCGCCCCCAACGGCCTGGGCGCGGAGGCCTACTGGACGGCGACCCGCAAGGGAACCAGCGGCATCGGCCGCATCTCGCGGTTCGTCCCCGACGGGTATCCGGCCCAACTGGCCGGGGAGATCGAGGGATTCGCCGCGGCGGAGTATCTGCCGGGCCGGCTGCTGCCGCAGACCGACCGGATGACACAGCTCGCCCTCGTGGCAGCGGACTGGGCGTTCGAGGACGCCGCGGTGCGTCCCGGGGAACTGCCCGAGTTCGAGATGGGCGTGATCACGGCCAGTTCCTCGGGCGGCTTCGAGTTCGGCCAGCGGGAGTTGCAGGCCCTGTGGAGCCAGGGAAGCCGGTACGTCAGCGCGTATCAGTCGTTCGCCTGGTTCTACGCCGTCAACAGCGGCCAGATCTCCATCCGCAACGGCATGCGAGGCCCGAGCGGCGTGGTCGTCAGCGACCAGGCCGGCGGACTCGACGCGGTCGCCCAGGCGCGGCGCCAGATCCGCAAGGGCACCCGGCTGGTGATGTCAGGGGCCGTGGACGCCTCGATCTGCCCCTGGGGCTGGGTCGCCCAGATGGCGAGCAACCGGCTGAGCACCAGGACCGACCCGGAGCGGGCGTATCTGCCCTTCGATGCCGCGGCGAACGGCCACGTGGCCGGCGAGGGCGGCGCCCTGCTCGTCCTGGAGGAACTGGAGCAGGCCCGAGCCCGGGGCGCGAAGCAGATCTACGGCGAGATCGCCGGGTACGGCTCCACGCTCGACCCCCGCCCGGGCAGCGAGCGTCCCGCGGGTCTGCGCAAGGCGATCGAACTGGCGCTGGCCGATGCCGGGGCCACGCCGGGCGAGATCGACGTGGTGTTCGCCGACGCGGCCGCCATCCCCGAGCTGGACCGGATCGAGGCCGCGGCGATCAACGAGGTGTTCGGAGCCGGGGCGGTGCCGGTGACGGCGCCCAAGACGATGACCGGGCGGCTCTACTCGGGAGCGGCTCCCCTGGACCTGGCCGCCGCGTTCCTCGCCATGCGGGACGGGGTGATCCCGCCGTCCATCGGCGTCACGCCCTCCCCCGAGCACGGCCTCGACCTGGTCGTCGACCAGGAGCGGACCGCCACAGTGCGCTCCGCCCTGGTGATCGCCCGCGGCCACGGCGGTTTCAACTCCGCAATCGTGGTGCGCTCCGCCGCATAGGGCCCGGCCCGCCGACGAGTGGCGACGGTCAGCCGGCGCGCGGAGGACCGGCATCACCGACTCCCCACCGCAGCAACGGAAGGACACTCACCCATGGCTTCTCACGAGTTCACCATCGACGACCTCAAGCGCATCCTGCGCGAGGGGGCCGGCGCGGACGAAGGCGTCGACCTCGACGGGGACATCATCGACACCGACTTCGAGTCGCTGGGCTACGAGTCCCTGGCGATGCTGGAGACCGGCGGCCGCATCGAGCGCGAATTCGGCGTCACCCTCGACGACGACACGCTGACCGACGCCAAGACCCCGCGTGCGCTGATCGAGTCCGTGAACGCCCTTCTGGTGCCCACCGAGATCGGCTGAGCCCAGCCCCGGACCGCGCCGCCGGTTCTCGTCGATGCCTCCGACAGGAACCGGCGGCGCGTTTTCTCCTCTCGCGCCCCCTCTCGCCTCGCGCTTCCAACCTTCTGCAGGAGACAGACATGAAGCAGCAGAATCCGAAGGTCGCCCTCGTCACCGGGGCGACCAGCGGTATCGGCCTCGCGGTGACCAGGCTGCTGGCCGAGCAGGGCCACCGGGTGTTCCTGTGCGCCCGCACCGAGGACAGCGTGACCCGCACGGTCAAGGAACTCCTCGACGAGGGGCTGGAGGTGGACGGCGCCCCCTGCGACGTCCGCTCCGCCGACGACATAGGACGGTTCGTGCGGCAGGCGGTCGAGCGCTTCGGCACGATCGACGTACTCGTCAACAACGCGGGCCGGTCCGGCGGCGGAGTCACCGCCGACATCGCCGACGAACTCTGGCACGACGTCATCGCCACCAACCTCGACAGCGTCTTCCTGATGACGCGCGAGGTGCTCACCACGGGCGGCATGCGTGACAAGGACCGCGGCCGCGTCATCAACATCGCCTCCACCGCGGGCAAGCAGGGCGTGGTGCTCGGCGCCCCCTACTCGGCCTCCAAGCACGGTGTCGTCGGCTTCACCAAGGCGCTCGGCAACGAGCTCGCGCCCACCGGCATCACCGTCAACGCGGTGTGCCCCGGCTACGTCGAGACACCGATGGCGCAGCGCGTGCGCCAGGGCTACGCGGCCGCGTACGACACCAGCGAGGACGCCATCCTCGAGAAGTTCCAGGCGAAGATCCCGCTCGGTCGCTACTCGACACCGGAGGAGGTCGCGGGCCTGGTCGGCTACCTGGCGTCCGACACCGCCGCCTCCATCACCTCCCAGGCACTGAACGTCTGCGGCGGCCTCGGCAACTTCTGAGCCACGGAGGAGAGCACATCATGACGACCCGTCAGGTCGAGCACACCATCACCGTCGAGGCCCCGGCCGCCGCCGTCTACCGGTTGATCGCCGAGGTGGAGAACTGGCCGCGGATCTTCCCGCCCACCCTCTACGTGGACCACGTCGCGCGCGGCGCGGGCGAGGAGCGCATCCGGATCTGGGCCACCGCCAACGGCGAGGCGAAGAACTGGACCTCGCGCCGCACCCTGGACCCCGGGAGCCTGCGGATCACGTTCCGCCAGGAGGTCTCCACCCCGCCGGTCGCCGCCATGGGCGGCACGTGGATCATCGAGCCGCTGTCCGAGACGTCGTCGCGGGTGCGGCTGCTGCACGACTACCGGGCCGTCGACGACGACCCGGAGGGCCTGAAGTGGATCGACGAGGCCGTCGACCGCAACTCCCGCTCGGAGCTGGCCGCGCTGAAAACCAACGTCGAGCTGGCCCACGCCTCCGAAGAGATCACGTTCTCCTTCGAGGACACCGTGCAGATCGCCGGCGTGGCCAAGGACGTCTACGACTTCGTCAACGAGGCCGGGCTGTGGGTGGAACGGCTGCCGCACGTGGCCTCCGTCCGCTTCTCGGAGGACGCCCCGGGGCTGCAGACCCTGGAGATGGACACCCGCGCCAAGGACGGCTCGACACACACCACCAAGTCGTACCGGGTGGTCTTCCCGCACCACCGGATCGCGTACAAGCAGGTCACCCTGCCCGCGCTGATGACCCTGCACACCGGTTACTGGACGTTCACGGAGAACGCCGGGGGCGTCGCCGCAACCTCGCAGCACACCGTGGTCCTCAACACGGCGAACATCGCCGCGGTCCTGGGCCCGGACGCGACCGTCGCCGACGCCCGGGAGTACGTCCGCAGCGCGCTGAGCACCAACAGCCGCGCCACCCTGGGTCACGCCAAGGACTACGCCGAGAACAAGCGCTGACCATGGCCGCGCTCGACACCGATGTGCTCGTCGTCGGCGCCGGACCGGTCGGCCTGCTGCTCGCCGGGGAGCTGCGCACCGGCGGGGCGCGGGTGACCGTGCTGGAGAAGCTGACCGAGCCCACCGCCGAGTCGCGGGCGTCGATCCTGCACGCCCGCACCATGGAACTGCTGCACGAGCGGGGCCTGGTCGAACGGCTCGGGCCCCCGCCGGACGCCGGGCCCGGCCACTTCGGCGGTATCCTCCTCGCCCTGACCGAAGCCGGCGACAGTCCGTACGCCGGCCAGTGGAAGGCGCCGCAGACCCGCGTCGAGGCCGTTCTCGCGGACTGGGCGACCGGGCTCGGCGCCGAGGTGCGACGCGGACACACGGTGACCGGTCTGGTCGAGGCGTCCGACCAGGTGCACGTCGTCGCGACCACGTCGGCGGGTGAGCGGCTACGGCTGAGCGCCGCGTACGTCGTGGGCTGCGACGGCGAGGAGAGCGCCGTACGGCGGCTCGGCGGCTTCGAGTTCCCCGGTGCCGGTCCCACCAGGGAGCTGCTGCGCGCGGACCTGGCGGGCATCGACCTGCGGGAGCGGCGCTTCGAGCGGCACGCGAACGGGGTGGCCAACGCCCGCCGCGGACCGGACGGCGTCACCCGCATCATGGTGCACGCGTTCGACCGGGCACCCGGGGAGTCGAAGACCCCCTCGTTCGAGGAGGTCCGCGCGGTGTGGGCCCACGTCACCGGCGAGGACCTCGGCGGCGCCGAGCCGGTCTGGCTCAACGCGTTCCACAACGCCAGGCGGCAGGCCGCCCGTTACCGCATCGGCCGGGTGTTCCTCGCCGGGGACGCCGCCCATGTCCAGCTGCCGGTGGGCGGGCAGGCCCTCAACCTCGGCCTGCAAGACGCGGCGGACCTCGGCGGAAAGCTCGCCGCACATCTCGCCGGCCAGGCCGGCGAGGAACTGCTCGACACCTACCACTCCGTCCGCCACCCGGTGGGCGCACGCGTGCTCGGCAACATCGAGGCCCAGGCCCAGCTGCTGTTCGGCGGGCCCGAAGTGGATGGCGTGCGGACGGTGTTCCGGGAACTGCTCGGGATCCCGTCGGCCCGCCGCCACCTCGCCGCGATGATCAGCGGGCTCGACGGCGGCGGCCCTGCCGTGACGGAGCCCGGCCGCCCAGCGGCTCCCGGCGCTCGCCGACCGAATCGTCAGCACACGACGCACAGGAGGACCACCATGGGCAAACTGACCGGAAAGACCGCGCTCGTCACCGGCTCCAGCCGCGGCATCGGCCGGGCCACGGCGATCCGGCTGGCCCGCGAGGGGGCGCTCGTCGCGGTGCACTGCTCCAGCAACCGCGAGGCCGCCGACGACACCGTCACCGCCATCGAGAAGGAGGGCGGCCGGGGCTTCTCGGTGCTGGCCAAACTCGGGGTGCCCGGCGACGTCCACGAGCTCTTCCTGGCCCTGGAGCGGGAGCTGAAGGAGCGCACCGGCGCCGTCACCCTCGATGTCCTGGTGAACAACGCAGGCGTCATGGGCGGCGTGGCCCCCGAGAGCCTCACGCCCGAGGCGTTCGACCGGCTCTTCGCCGTCAACGCCAAGGCGCCGTACTTCCTCGTGCAGCGCGCGCTGGACAACCTCCCCGACGGCGGCCGGGTCATCAACATCTCCTCCGGGCTGACCAGGGTCGCCAACCCGCAGGAGGTGGCGTACGCGATGACCAAGGGCGCCGTCGACCAGCTCACCCTGCACTTCGCCAAACACCTCGGCCCCCGCGGTATCACCGTGAACAGCGTGGGCCCGGGCATCACCGACAACGGCACACCGATCTTCGACGACCCGGAGGCGGTGGCGGCCATGGCGAACTACTCGGTCTTCGGACGGGTCGGCGAGACACGGGACGTCGCCGACGTGGTGGCCTTCCTCGCGAGCGACGACTCCCGCTGGATCACCGGCTCCTATCTGGACGCCAGCGGCGGCACGCTGCTCGGTTGAGCGGGCGGACGGCCGAGCCGATGACGACGCTCTCCTCACACGCCTCCCCCCGCAACGGCGTTGGACGGCGGGCCCTGCTCTTCGTGCTCGCCGGCAACATGCTCATCGACGCCCTCGAGGTCTCCGTCATGCTGGTCGCCCTGCCGGCGCTGGGGCGGGACCTCGGGCTCTCGATGCTAGGCAGCCAGTGGGTGATGAGCGGCTTCGCCGCCGGCTTCGCGGCGCTGCTGCTGCTCGGCCCGCGTCTCGTCGCCCGGTGGGGCCGGCGGCGTGTGTACCTGGCCTCGCTGCCGGTGTTCATCGCCGCCTCGATGGCCGGCGGTCTCGCCCACCAGGGCGCGGTGCTGGTCGCCACCAGGGTGGTGAAGGGCATGTGCGCCGCGCTCACCGCGCCCACCGGGCTCGCGATCATCAGCACCACGTTCCGGCCGGGGGCCGAGCAGCGCCGGGCGGTGTCGGTGTACTCGCTCTTCGGGGCGGCCGGGTTCACCGCGGGACTGCTGTGCTCGGGGGCGCTCACCGAACTGAGCTGGCGCTGGAACCCGGTGTTCCCGGCCCCGGTCGCCCTGCTGTTGCTGGTGGCCGGGGCCCGGCTGATCCCGCGCGATACGGCGCCGGCGCCCGCCGCGCCGCTCGGGGCGACCCTGGCGCGGCTGATGCGCAACGGTCCGTTCCGGCGCTCGGCGGTGTGCGCGGCCGCGCTCAACGGCACGTATCTGGGCCTGCTGATGCTGCTCGCCCACCGGCTGCACGACCCGTGGGGGTGGAGCTCCTGGCGCACGGCGCTCGCGTTCCTGCCGGCCTGCCTGCCCCTGGCTCTCGCGCTGCCCTTCGCAGGACGGATGGTGGCGCGCTTCGGCACCGAACGGCTGATCAGGGCCGGAAGCTGTGCCGCGGCGCTCGGCTGCGTGACCGCCCTGCTCACCGGGACGCCCGCGACGTACGCCACCGGAGTGCTGCCCGCACTGCTGCTGGTGGAGGCCGGCTTCGTGCTGTCCTTCGCGGCCCTCAACCTCCAGGCCACGGCCGGGATCGCGGCCGAGCACCGGGCCGCCGCGGTGCCGGTCTACCAGACGGCCGTACAGCTCGGGGCGGTGCTCGCGCTGCCGGCCGCGGCCGCGTCCTCCGGCGGCGGATACCGGGGCGCGCTGGCGTTTCTCACCGCCGTGTCGGCGACGGGCGCGCTCGTCGCCTGCACGGCCCGCACCCGCGGGGGCGACGCCGCGCCCTGACGGCGCGGGTCCGCACGCACCCCGGGCCCATCTCCCACCGGCACACCCCGGTGCACCCGAACACGAACGGAGTTTCAACGATGCGTGTCCTGTTCACCATCTTCCCGGCGACGGCACACCTGTATCCCGTCGTGCCGCTGGCCTGGGCGCTGCAGAGCGCCGGGCACGAGGTCGTCGTGGCGAGCCATGCGGGCGTCGTGGACCCGGGGGTGATCGCGAACATAGGCGCGGCCGGGCTCACGGCCGTACCGCTCGGTTCGCCGGAGGAGCTGCCGGAAGCCCTGAGCAAGAACACGGGGGACAACAAGCCGAACCGCCCCTCGCTCGCTTTCGACGCGTTCGAACCGGAGGAGTCGGAGGGCTGGCGCACGGCGCGCGCGATCCTCACCGGAATGTTCCGGATGCACTACCCCGAGCCCGCGGAGCCGGGCGGCCGCAGGCCCGTGCTGGACAACCTGGTCGACTTCGCCCGCGCCTGGCAGCCCGATCTGGTGCTGTGGGACCCACTGATGTTCCCCGCCCCCGTCGCCGCGCGGGTCAGCGGGGCCGCACACGCCCGCCTGGTCTGGGGCACCGACAACATCGCCCTGATCCACGAGCGGACGAAGCGGGAACTGGCGCGGCCGGACGCCGAGTTGACCGAGCACCCCTGGGCGAGCTGGTACGGCCCGATACTGGAGCAGTACGGGCTGGACTTCAACGACGAGATGCTGCTCGGCCAGTGGACCCTGGACCTGACCCAGTCCAGGATGCGGCTGCCGCTCGACCTCACGCACGTCCCGGTGCGGCGGGTCCCCTACACCGGCGCGGCCGCCCTCCCGGCCTGGCTGCACCACCGGCCCGAACGTCCGCGCGTGGTGCTCACCCTGGGGGTGAGCCGCCGCAAGCTCTTCGGCAAGTACAGCGGCTTCCCCATGCGCGAGTTCTTCGACTCGGTGTCCGCCCTGGACGTCGAGGTCGTCGCCACCCTCAACTGCGAGCAGCTCGCCGCGGTCGGCACCGTGCCCGACAACGTCCGCACGGTCGAGTACGTGCCGCTCAACCAGGTCCTGCCGACCAGTTCGGCGATCATCCACCACGGCGGGGGCGGGACGTTCTCCGCCGCCGTCAACTTCCAGGTGCCCCAGCTCGTGGTGCCGCTGCCGATGTGGGACGAGATGGTCACCGCCCGGTACGTCGAGGACATGGGGGCGGGTCTGGTCGCCGATCCCGAGACTCTGGACGTCGCGGGACTGCACAAGCAACTCGTACGGCTCCTGCAGGACCCGTCGTTCTCCCTCGGCGCCCGCCGTCTGTACGACGAGATGCTGGCCGCGCCCGCGCCGAAGGACATCGTGCCCCTGCTGGAGCGCCTGACCGCCGAGCGCCGCTGAACGCGCCCGTACAGGCCGGAAAGGACTGTCCGTCAGATGCGCGTACTGGTGATCACCACCCCTGTACCGTCCCATTACCTGCCCCTGGTGCCCCTGCTGTGGGCGCTGCGGTCGGCCGGCCACGAGGTGACGGTGCTCTGCCAGCCCGATGTGGTGGGCGCGGTCCGGGCTTCCGGGCTCACCGCTGTCGAGGTGGGCAAGTCGTTCGACGTCGACGCCATGCTGCTGAGGAACCTGCCCGCAGAGCAGCGGCCCCTGCAGGCCCGGCCCCGGCCGGCCCCGGAACTGCTCGGCGGCTACGGCAGGCTGTGGTGGGCCCACGCCGCCGCGCACCTCGGCCACTACACCGCCCTTGCCGACGAGTACGGCCCCGAGCTGATCGTGGCCGACCCGCTGGAGTACTGCTCCCTGATCATCAGCGCCCGGCTGGGTGTGCCGGTGGTGCACCACCGGTGGACGGTAGACGCGCTCTCCGGCCCCGCCCGGCGCTTCGTGCGCGCCGACGTCCCGAAGCCGGCGGGGCGCCCCGGGCCGGTCGCGCTGCCGGACCCGACCGTGCTGCTCGACCCGTGCCCGCCGGGCCTGCGGATACCGGACGGCGAGGCGGGCGTGCCGATCAGGTACGTGCCCTACAGCGGCGGCGCCGAGACGCCGGCCTGGGTGCGGGCGGACCCCGGCCCGGGAGCCGGGCGGCGACGGGTCGCCGTCTCGCTCGGCAACACGCCGGCCCTGCACGGCGAGCCCTTCATCCGCGGCCTGCTGCACGCCCTCGCCGCCTGCCGTGACACCGAGATCCTTGTCACGCTGCCGCGGCCGTACCGCGCGGGGGTCGGGCCGCTGCCGGGGAACGTGACGGTCGTCGACCCGGTGCCCCTGCACCTGTTCCTCGGGACCTGCGACGCGATGGTCCACCACGGCGGTGCCGGCACGGCGATGACCGCCACCGCGTTCGGACTGCCGCAGCTGGTGCTGCCGCAGCTGGCGGACCACTTCCCGCTGGCCGACCGGCTCACCGAGACCGGTGCCGGACTGTCCTTCGATACCCCGGACCGGCAGGACGACCCACGGATCGTCGGCCAGGCCCTGGACGAGCTGCTGTCCGACCCGCGCTACGCCGGGTCAGCCCGCCGGCTGGGCGCGGAGATGGCCGCGATGCCGTCCCCCGCCGACGTGGCCGCCGATCTGGAGCGACGGTCGCGAGCAGCCACCGAACCGAGAGAGGCGAGCGTGTAGTGCGCATCGAGGAAATGACCCTGCCCGGGACCTACCTGATCACGCCCGACCAGATTCCGGACGAGCGCGGGGCGTTCTACGAGGCCTTCCGCAGCGACGTGCTGGAGAGCGTGACCGGGGCCGCCTTCCGGCCCCGGCAGATCAACTACTCCGTGTCGAGACGGCACACCCTGCGCGGGATCCACAGTGTGCGCATACCGCCCGGGCAGGCCAAGTACGTCACCTGCGTCCGCGGGGCGCTGCGCGACCTCGTGGTGGACCTGCGGATCGGCTCCCCGACCTTCGGCGAGCACCAGGTCAGCGAACTGGACGCGAGCTCCGGCAGGTCCGTCTACGTCCCCGAGGGCGTGGGCCACGGATTCCTGGCGCTCACCGACGACGCCTGCATCTGCTACGTCGTCTCCACCGCGTACGTGCCGGGCACCCAGATCGACATCAACCCGCTCGATCCGGATCTCGCGCTGCCCTGGAACTGCCCGGAGACGCCCCTCATCTCGGACAAGGACGCGAAGGCGCCGACCGTGGCCGAGGCCGTACGGGCAGACCTCCTGCCCCGATTCAGCAAGGCGGGAACACCGTGAGAATGCTCTTCGTGGCGGCGGGCAGCCCGGCGACGGTGTTCGCCCTGGCCCCGCTGGCCACCGCCGCCCGCAACGCGGGTCACCAGGTCGTCATGGCCGCGAACGACGACATGGTTCCGGTCATCACCGCCTCGGGCCTGCCGGGCATCGCGACCACCGATCTGCCGATCCGGCACTTCATCACCACGGACCGGGCCGGCAACCCCGAGGAGATCCCCTCCGATCCGGTCGAGCAGGCGCTCTTCACCGGGCGCTGGTTCGCGCGCATGGCCGCCTCCAGCCTGCCGCGGATGCTTGAGTTCTGCCGCGCCTGGCGGCCCGACCTGATCGTCGGCGGCACGATGAGCTACGTCGCCCCGCTGCTGGCCCTGCACCTCGGCGTGCCGCATGTGCGCCAGACCTGGGACGCCATCGAGGCCGACGGCATCCATCCCGGCGCGGACGCCGAACTCCGTCCGGAACTCGCGGAGTTCGACCTCGACCGGCTGCCCTTACCCGATGTGTTCGTGGACATCTGCCCGCCGAGCCTGCGGCCGGCCGGCGCCGCCCCGGCCCAGCCGATGCGGTACGTCCCGGCCAACGCCCAGCGGCGGCTGGAGCCCTGGATGTACCGCCGGGGCGAGCGCCGCCGCGTCCTGGTGACGTCCGGGAGCCGGGTCGCCAAGGAGAGCTACGACAAGAACTTCGAATTCCTGCGCGGCCTCGCCAAGGACGTCGCCGCCTGGGACGTCGAGCTGATCGTCGCCGCGCCGGAAGCGGTCGCCGACGCCCTGCACGACGAACTGCCGGGCATCCGGGCCGGCTGGGCACCGCTCGACGTGGTGGCGCCCACCTGCGATGTGCTCGTGCACCACGGGGGCGGCGTCAGCACCCTGACCGGGCTGAACGCCGGTGTGCCCCAACTGCTCATTCCGCGGGGCGCCGTGCTGGAGAAGCCGGCCCTTCGCGTCGCCGATCACGGGGCAGCGATCACGCTGCTGCCCGGCGAGGACGCGGCCGACGCGATCGCAGACTCCTGTCAGGAACTGCTGTCCAAGGACACCTACGGCGAGCGGGCCCGCGAACTCTCCCGGGAGATCGCCGCCATGCCCTCGCCCGCGAGCGTGGTCGACGCGCTCGAACCGGCATGAATACACGAAACCGAGAGGACCTCTCGATGAAGGCTCTGGTGCTCGCCGGCGGATCTGGTACCCGCCTGCGGCCTTTCAGTTATTCGATGCCCAAACAACTGATCCCCATCGCCAACACACCCGTGCTGGTGCATGTGCTGAACGCCGTCCGGGAGCTGGGCGTGACCGAGGTCGGCGTCATCGTCGGCAACCGCGGCCCCGAGATCGAGGCCGTGCTCGGCGACGGTGCCCGGTTCGGCGTGCGCATCACCTACATCCCCCAGGACGCACCGCGCGGACTGGCCCACACCGTGTCCATCGCCCGCGGCTTCCTCGGCGACGACGACTTCGTGATGTACCTCGGCGACAACATGCTGCCCGACGGAGTCACCGAGATCGCCGAGGAGTTCACCCGGCAGCGCCCGGCCGCCCAGGTCGTCGTGCACAAGGTCCCCGACCCGCGCTCCTTCGGCGTCGCCGAACTCGGCCCCGACGGGGAGGTGCTGCGCCTGGTGGAGAAGCCGTGGCAGCCGCGCAGCGACATGGCCCTGATCGGGGTCTACTTCTTCACCGCCGCCATCCACCAGGCGGTGGCGGCCATCTCGCCCAGCAGCCGCGGCGAACTGGAGATCACCGACGCCGTCCAGTGGTTGGTCACCTCCGGCGCGGACGTGCGCGCCAGCCTCTACGACGGCTACTGGAAGGACACCGGGAGGGTCGAGGACGTCCTTGAGTGCAACAGCCACCTCCTGGACGGCCTGACCCCGCGCGTCGACGGACAGGTCGACGCCGACAGCGTGCTCGTCGGCCGGGTCGTGATCGAGGCGGGGGCGCGCATCGTGCGGTCGCGGGTCGAGGGCCCGGCGATCATCGGCGCGGGCACGGTCCTTCAGGACAGCCAGGTGGGCCCGCACACCTCCATCGGGCGGGACTGCACGGTGACGGACAGCCGGCTGGAGGGCTCCATCGCCCTGGACGAGGCGTCGGTCACCGGCGTGCGCGGCCTGCGCAACTCGCTGATCGGGCGCGCCGCGTCCGTCGGCACCACCGGCCCCGGCACGGGCCATCACTGCCTGGTCGTCGGAGACCACACCCGAGTGGAGGTCGCGGCATGAGGATCCTGGTCACCGGAGCGGCCGGCTTCATCGGCTCGCACTTCGTGCGCAGCCTGCTGGCCGGAAAGTACACCGGCTGGGAGGGCGCCCAGGTCACCGCCCTGGACAAGCTGACCTACGCGGGGAACCGGGAGAACCTGCCCGCCTCGCACGAGCGGCTGGTGTTCGTCCGCGGCGACGTGTGCGACCGCGACCTGCTGCGCGAACTGGTGCCCGGCCACGACGCCGTGGTCCACTTCGCGGCCGAGTCGCACGTCGACCGCTCCCTGGAGGGCGCCGGCGAGTTCTTCCGTACGAACGTCCTGGGCACCCAGACCCTGCTCGACGCCGTGCTGGAGAGCGGCATCGAGCGGGTCGTGCACGTCTCGACGGACGAGGTGTACGGCTCGATCGAGGAGGGCTCCTGGACGGAGGAGTGGCCGCTGCTGCCCAACTCCCCCTACGCCGCCTCGAAGGCCAGCTCGGACCTGGTCGCGCGGGCCTACTGGCGCACCCATGGCGTGGACCTCTCGATCACCCGCTGCTCGAACAACTACGGGCCCTACCAGCACCCCGAGAAGGTCATCCCGCTGTTCGTCACCAACCTCCTGGAGGGCCGCCAGGTCCCGCTGTACGGCGACGGCCGCAACGTCCGCGAGTGGCTGCACGTGGACGACCACTGCCGGGGCATCCACCTGGTGCTCATCGGGGGGCGGCCCGGTGAGATCTACAACATCGGCGGCGGCAACGAGTACAGCAACCTCGCCCTGACCGAGCGGCTGCTGGAGCTGACCGGCGCGGGCGAGGAGATGATCCGCCGCGTCGCGGACCGCAAGGCGCACGACCTGCGCTACTCGATCGACGAGTCGAAGATCCGTGAGGAGCTCGGCTACGCGCCGCAGACCGGCTTCGAGACGGGCCTGGCCGACACGGTCGCCTGGTACCGGGACAACCCCGACTGGTGGAAGGCCGTCAAGCACGGAACGAGCCGTGCGGTCTGAGCACCGGCCGGTGGCCGGCCTCTCGGTCGTGGTCCTCGGCGGCACCGGTTTTCTGGGCCGCCGCATCGGCGCTGCGTGCGCCGCGGACGGCGCCCGGGTGCACCTGGTCTCCCGCAGCGCGCCCGCGGTCCCCGCGCCGGCCGCCGGGCCCGGCGTGTCGGCCGTCGGCCTGGACCTGGTGACGGCGTCGCCGCGGGAGATCGCCGCGGTCCTCGCGGCGGCCGGCGCCGACGTCGTGGTCAACGCGGCCGGCCGGGCCTGGCAGGCCGATGAGGCGCAGATGGCCGCGGGCAACGCCGAACTGGTCGAGCGGGTCCTCGCAGCGCTCGCGGCGCTGCCCGGTCCGCCGGTACGGCTGGTCCAGCTCGGCACGGTCCACGAGTACGGGGCGGGCGCCCCGGACGCCGCCACCTGCGAGGAGCACGAGCCCGTTCCGGTCACCCCGTACGGCCGCACCAAGCTCCAGGGCACGCGGGCCGTGCTGCGCGCCCGGGAGCAGGGGGTGGACGGCGTGGTGCTGCGGCTCGCCAACGTGATCGGCGCCGGGGTTCCCGAGGGCAGTCTCTTCGGCCGGGTCGCGGCCCACCTCGGTGCGGCCGCCCGTGCCGACGCGCGCGGCGAGAAGGCCGCCGAACTGCGTCTTCCGGCGCTGCGCGCGGCCCGCGACCTGGTGGACGCCCGCGACGCGACCGCGGCGGTGCTGGCCGCGATCACCGCGCCGGCGGCGGATGTGGCCGGTCAGGTGATCAACGTGGGCCGTGGCACGGCGGTACCGATGCGCGAGCTGATCCACCGGATGATCACGCTCAGTGGCCTTGAGCTCCCGGTGGCCGAGGCCGCCGAGGGACCGGGCTCACGCACCGACGTCGCGTGGCAGTGCCTGGACGTCTCCCGCGCGCGGCGCCTGCTCGGCTGGCGCCCGCTTCGCAGCCTCGACGACTCCCTGCGCGAGCTGCTCGCCTCCGTACTGCCGCCGGAACACCCCCTACGCGGCACACCACTCGGGATCACGGCCGACGCATCGGCCGAAGAAGGGAAACGATCATGAGCGACCGCAAGGACCTGGTACTCGAAGGCGTCCGCGAGTACCACCGAGAGGCCTCCCCTGCCCAGGAGTTCGTCCCCGGTACGACCGAGATCTGGCCGTCCGGCGCCGTCCTGGACGAGAACGACCGGGCGGCATTGGTGGAGGCGGCGCTGGAGATGCGCATCGCCGCCGGGACCAGCTCGCGCAAGTTCGAGTCGGCCTTCGCCCGGCGCCTCAAGCGCCGCAAGGCCCATCTCACGAACTCCGGTTCGTCGGCCAATCTGCTGGCCGTGTCGGCCCTCACCTCGCACACCCTGGAGGACCGGCGGCTGAAGCCGGGCGACGAGATCATCACCGTCGCGGCGGGCTTCCCGACCACGGTCAACCCGATCCTGCAGAACGGCCTGGTCCCGGTGTTCGTGGACGTGGACCTCACCACCTGCAACGCGACCGCCGACCGGGTGGCGGCGGCGATCGGCCCGAAGACGCGGGCCATCATCATCGCCCACGCGCTCGGCAACCCCTTCGAGGTCACCGAGATCGCCCAGCTCGCCGAGGAGCACGACCTGTTCCTCATCGAGGACAACTGCGACGCGGTCGGCTCGCTGTACGACGGCAAGCTCACCGGCACCTTCGGCGACATGACGACCGTCAGCTTCTATCCGGCCCACCACCTCACCATGGGCGAGGGCGGCTGCGTCCTGACGTCCAACCTCGCCCTGGCCCGGATCGTGGAGTCGCTGCGGGACTGGGGCCGGGACTGCTGGTGCGAGCCGGGCGAGAACGACCGGTGCCTGAAGCGGTTCAAGTACCAGATGGGCACGCTGCCGGCCGGCTACGACCACAAGTACATCTTCTCGCACGTCGGTTACAACCTGAAGGCCACCGACATCCAGGCCGCACTCGGTCTGACCCAGCTCGCCAAGCTGGACTCCTTCATCGAGGCGAGGCAGCGCAACTGGCGGCGCCTGCGGGAGGGCCTGGACGGGGTTCCGGGGCTGCTGCTGCCCGAGCCCACCCCGCGCTCCGAGCCGAGCTGGTTCGGCTTCGTGATCACCGTGGACCCCGAGGCGCCGTTCCGCCGCGCCGAACTCGTGGACTTCCTGGAGGAGCGCAAGATCGGCACCCGCCGGCTGTTCG
The DNA here is from genome assembly GCF_008704995.1 of Streptomyces nodosus. Taxonomy (NCBI): domain Bacteria; kingdom Bacillati; phylum Actinomycetota; class Actinomycetes; order Kitasatosporales; family Streptomycetaceae; genus Streptomyces; species Streptomyces nodosus. The sequence goes on along the minus strand of NZ_CP023747.1, from coordinate 6,682,980 downwards.
CGGGCAACCTGACCCGCCACCCGGCCTACATCGACCAGCCGCACCGGATCGTGGGCGAGCTGACCAACAGCGACCTCATCACCGAGCACACCTTCTGGATCGGGGTCTACCCGGCACTCACCGACGAGATGCTGGACTACGTCACAGCCTCGATCAAGGAGTTCGTGGCCGCGCGCGGCTGAGCTGAACGGTCCTCCTACTCCCCAGAGATCGGGACAACGACGTATGGACATTGTGGGAACCGGTTTTCTGGCGCGGAACCTGCGTCCGCTGGCCGGCCGCCATCCGGACACCGTGGCCCTGGCGGCGGGGGTGTCGTGGGCGAGCGGCACCTCGGACGCGGATTTCGCCCGCGAGGCCGCGCTGGTGGGCGAGGTCGCGAAGCGGTGCGCGGACGAGGGGCGGCGGCTGCTGTTCTTCTCCACCGCGGCGACCGGGATGTACGGGCTCGCCGAGGGGCCCGGCAGGGAGGACGTCCCGGTGACGCCCTGCACCCCCTACGGCGCGCACAAACTCGCCCTGGAGGAACTGCTGCGCGGCACCGGGGCCGACCATGTCATCCTCCGGCTGGGACATCTGGTCGGCCCCCACCAGCCCGAGCACCAGCTGCTGCCCACGCTGGTGCGGCAGTTGCGCGAGGGCGTGGTCCGCGTGCACCGGGGCGCGGCCCGCGACCTGATCGACGTCGGCGACGTCATCACCGTCGTCGACCGCCTGCTCGCCACGGACCTGCGGGCCGAGACGGTCAACGTGGCATCCGGCTTCGCGGTGCCGGTGGAGGACATCGTCGACCATCTCGCGAAGGCCCTCGGACTCAGGGCGCGCAGGGAGTACCACGACACGGGCGTCCGCCAGCACGTCATCTCCACCGAGAGGCTGCGGGCCCTGGTTCCGCAGGTCGCGGAGATGGGCTTCGGGCCCGACTACTACCGGCGGATCCTCGGCGACTTCACGGCATCCGTGTACGTCTGACAAGGGAAACGCCCCCCGAGGCGTACTCGGACGCCGCGCCCGACGACGCCACGTTCCCGCCGAACTCCCTGATCGTCTCGGCCGGCCCGGAGAGCCCATGTCCACGTGCCGGCCGTCGGCAGTGCGGGTCCCCCCGGAAGCACCCGGTACGCCGCGCCGGTTCGGCCGAAGGACGCCACGGACGGCAACAGACGCGTCAAGAAGGGCATGTTCGGCATCGACGACATCGGATGAGCCACAGGCCGCACACATCAGACATATCCCAGCCATCACCGCATCGAACACAAGGAGTTCTCCGATGCCGCCTCACACCCTTCAGCCGCGCGAAGACGTGAAGCTGCTGGCGGACCGGCTCGCGCTGTCGGCCGCCACCACCCGGGGCGTACACCTGACGACCGCCGGCTTCGCCGACTGGCTCGCCGAGCGGGGCCGCGCCAACGCCTTCCGCGTGGACCGGATCCCCTTCGCCCGCCTGGACGGCTGGTCGTTCCACGACACCACCGGCAACCTGGAGCACCGCAGCGGCCGCTTCTTCACGGTCGAGGGCCTGCACGTCACCGAGCGGGGCGCTCCTTACGGCGACGGCCCGCACGCCGAATGGCACCAGCCCATCATCAAGCAGCCCGAAGTCGGCATCCTGGGCATCCTCGGCAAGGAGTTCGACGGCGTCCTGCACTTCCTGATGCAGGCGAAGATGGAGCCCGGCAACCCGAACCTGCTCCAGCTGTCCCCGACCGTGCAGGCCACCCGCAGCAACTACACCAAGGCCCACAAGGGCGCGGACGTGAAGTACCTCGAGCACTTCGTCGGTCCGGGCCGCGGCCGGGTCGTCGCGGACGTCCTGCAGTCCGAGCACGGTTCGTGGTTCTTCCACAAGTCCAACCGCAACATGATCGTGCTGACCGACGACGACGTGCCGCTCCTCGACGACTTCTGCTGGCTCACCCTCGGGCAGATAGCGGAACTCCTGCACCGGGACAATGTCGTCAACATGGACTCGCGTACGGTCCTGTCCTGCCTGCCCGTCCCGGAAACGGCGTCCGGCGCCCTGCTGTCCGACGCCCAGTTGCTGTCCTGGATCACCACCGAGCGCTCCCGGCACGACGTGCACGCCGAGCGCGTACCGCTGGCGGGACTGCCCGGCTGGCGGCGCGACGAGATGACCGTCGAGCACGAGGAAGGCCGCTACTTCAAGGTGGTGGCGGTCAACGTGCAGGCCGGCAACCGCGAAGTCACCGGTTGGACCCAGCCGCTGTTCGAGCCGGTGGGCCTGGGCGTCACCGCGTTCCTCATCCGCACGTTCGACGACGTCCCCCATGTCCTGGTGCACGCCCGGGTCGAGGGCGGTTTCCTGGACACCGTCGAACTGGGCCCCACGGTCCAGTACACACCCGAAAACTACGCGCACCTGCCTGCGGCGGAACGCCCGTCGTTCCTCGACACCGTGCTCGCGGCGCCGGCGCACCGCATCCGGTACGAGGCCGTGCACTCGGAGGAGGGGGGCCGGTTCCTCGACGCCGAGAGCCGGTACCTGATCGTCGACGCCGGCGACCACGACGTCCCGCTCGATCCGCCGGCCGGCTACGCCTGGGTCACACCGGACCAGCTCACCTGGCTGGTGCGCCACGGCCACTACCTCAATGTCCAGGCCCGCACACTCCTGGCCTGCCTCAACGCCACCACGGCAAACCCCCGATGAGCGCGCCGGTACGGATCGGGGTGCTCGGCTGCGCGGACATCGCGGTGCGGCGGATGCTGCCCGCGTTCGCCGCCTCCCCCGGTCTGGAGCTCGCCGCGGTCGCCAGCCGCGACCGGGCCAGGGCCGAGCAGGTCGGCCGCCGCTTCGGCTGCCGACCCGTCCAGGGCTACGACGCACTGCTGGACGTCGACGACATCCAGGCCGTGTACGTGCCCCTGCCGGCGGCGCTGCACGCCCCGTGGGTGGAGTCGGCGCTGAACGCGGGCAAGCACGTCCTGGCCGAGAAGCCCCTGACCATGGACCCGGAGAGCACCGAGCGGCTCCTGGACCTCGCCGCGAAGCGGGGTGTGGCCCTGATGGAGAACGTCATGTTCGTCCATCATCCCCGGCACGAGACGGTACGGCGCCTGATCGCCGACGGGCGGATCGGCGAACTCCGTGTATTGCGCGCGGAGTTCGCCATCCCCCCGCTCCCGGGCGACGACATCCGGTACTCTGCCGAGCTCGGCGGCGGCGCGCTGGCGGACGTCGGCCTCTACCCGCTGCGGGCCGCCCTGCACTTCCTGGGCCACGGTCTCGACGTGGTCGGCGCCCGCCTCACCCGGGGCGCCGGGCGGGAGGTCGAGACGTCGGGTGCCGCCCTGCTGGCCACTCCCGGCGGGGTCACCGCTCACCTCACGTTCGGCATGGAGCACGCCTATGCCTCCCGGTACGAGCTGTGGGGCAGCGAGGGCCGGATCACCGTGGACCGGGCCTTCACCCCGCCGGCGGACTTCGTGCCCGCGATCGGACTGCACCGGGGCAGCGAGACGGAGGAGATCCGGCTGGAGTCCGCCGATCAGGTCGCGGCCACGGTCGCCGCGTTCGTCACCGCCGTCCGCGCCGGGGCCGCCCCGCGCGCGGACACCCTGCGGCAGGCCGTCCTGCTGGACGACGTGCGCCGCCGCTCCACATGACGGCCGCCCCCCTCTGGAGTGAACTCCATCCGGATGAAGACGAATTGGCGCTGTGGCTGTTGACGCCGCCCGAGCAGGGACCGCTCGCGTTCGGCGAGCTCGACGAGACCGAGCGGCGCCGCGCGAACGCCTTCCGGCGGCGCGGCGACCGCGCGTTGTACGTGGCCGCGCACATCGCGCTGCGCCGGCTGCTGGGCGGGTACCTGCGGACGCCACCGACGGAGCTGGCGTTCGCCCGGGCGGACTGCCCCCGGTGCGGCGGTCCGCACGGCCGCCCGGTGCTGGCCGGCGCCGGGCCCGACGCCCCGCACTTCTCACTGTCGCACAGCCGGGGCGCGGTGCTCGTCGGTGTGGCCCGCGCACCGGTGGGTGTCGACGTCGAGAGGCTGCCGGGCCCGGAGCGGGTCGACGTCTGCCGCTCGGCCCTCCACCCCTATGAGCAGCAGGAACTGGCGGGCTGCCGGGCGCCGGACCGCCCGGCCTTCTTCGCCCGGCTCTGGGCCCGCAAGGAGGCCTGTCTGAAGGGGATGGGCGTCGGAGTGGGCGGTTGGACGTCCGAGGTGTATCTCGGCGAGGGAGGACCGGACGCCCCGACCCGGCCGAACGGCTGGAGCGTCCTCGACGTACCGTGCGGCCCCGGCCACGCGGCGGCCGCGGCCATCAGGGGACCGGCTCCCCGGACCGCGGTGCACCGGCTCCCGCCCGAGGCGGTGCTCATCGGCGGCCGCGGCCCGGGCCCGGGCCGACGGCGGTCCCCACGGGCCTGTCCTGGTCCTGAACCGATCCTTGTGTTCGATGCGCGTGACGCACGTGAGGAGGAACTCCCATGACCACAGTGGACGACCGGCCCCTGCCCGCGGTCGAGCCCACGGACGCTCGCGGGCGGGTGGCCGAGTTGCACGGGATCCGCGCTCAGGCGCTGGCCGGCCCGAGCGAGAAGGCGACCCAGGCGCAGCACGCCAAGGGCAAGCTGACCGCGCGGGAGCGGATCGAGCTGCTGGTGGACCCGGGTTCCTTCCAGGAGGTCGAGCAGTTGCGCCGGCACCGCGCGAGCGGTTTCGGTCTGGAGACGAAGAAGCCCTACACGGACGGTGTCATCACCGGCTGGGGCACGGTGGAAGGCCGCACGGTCTTCGTCTACGCCCATGACTTCCGTATCTTCGGCGGCGCCCTGGGCGAGGCCCACGCCATGAAGATCCACAAGATCATGGACATGGCCATCGCGGCCGGGGCCCCGCTGGTGTCGCTCAACGACGGCGCCGGCGCCAGGATCCAGGAGGGCGTCTCCGCGCTCGCCGGCTACGGCGGCATCTTCCAGCGCAACACCAAGGCCTCGGGCGTCATCCCGCAGATCTCGGTGATGCTCGGTCCCTGCGCGGGCGGCGCGGCCTACAGCCCCGCCCTGACCGACTTCGTGTTCATGGTCCGCGAGACCTCGCAGATGTTCATCACCGGCCCGGACGTCGTCAAGGCGGTCACCGGCGAGGAGATCACCCAGAACGGCCTCGGCGGCGCGGACGTGCACGCCGAGACCTCCGGTGTGTGCCACTTCGCCTACGACGACGAGGAGACCTGCATCGCGGAGGTCCGCTACCTCCTGTCGCTGCTGCCGCAGAACAACCGCGAGAACCCCCCGCGCGTCGCCACCGGCGACCCGGCGGACCGGCGCGGTGACGTCCTGCTCGACCTGGTCCCGGCCGACGGCAGCCGGCCCTACGACATGACCAAGGTCATCGAGGAGATCGTCGACGACGGCGAGTACCTCGAGGTCCACGAGCGCTGGGCCCGCAACATCATTTGCGCCCTGGCCCGCCTCGACGGCCAGGTCGTCGGCATCGTCGCCAACCAGCCCCAGTCCCTGGCCGGCGTGCTGGACATCGAGGCCTCGGAGAAGGCCGCCCGCTTCGTGCAGATGTGCGATGCGTTCGACATCCCGATCCTCACCCTTCTGGACGTCCCCGGCTTCCTCCCGGGCGTCGACCAGGAACACGGTGGAATCATCCGCCACGGCGCGAAGCTGCTGTACGCCTACTGCAACGCGACCGTGCCCCGGATCTCGCTCATCCTGCGCAAGGCCTACGGCGGGGCATACATCGTCATGGACAGCCAGTCCATCGGTGCCGACCTCACCTACGCCTGGCCGACCAACGAGATCGCCGTGATGGGCGCCGAGGGCGCCGCCAACGTCATCTTCCGGCGTCAGATCGCCGAGGCCGAGGACCCCGAGGCCATGCGGGCCCGCGTGGTCAAGGAGTACAAGTCCGAGCTGATGCACCCCTACTACGCGGCCGAGCGCGGCCTGGTCGACGACGTCATCGACCCCGCCGAGACGCGCGAGATCCTCATCAGGTCGCTCGCGATGCTCCAGTCCAAGCACGCCGAACTGCCCTCCCGCAAACACGGCAATCAGCCACAGTGAAAGGGCACTTGACCGCATCAGCCCAAGGGAGGCGACCCCTGTGGAGAAGCAACCGCCGATGAGCACGACCGTCCGGGTACGGATCGCGCTGGACGTGATCTGCGTCCACTCCTATCTCGGCTACACCCGCTTCACCCGAGCGGCGAACCGGCTGCGCGCCGAGGGCCACCGGGTCCAGGTGGAGTTCCTGCCCTTCGAACTCGCGCCGGGCGCGGGCACCGAAGGACAGCCCCTGCTCCCCGTACTGGAGCAGGTGTTCGGCCCGCAGGCCGTACGGCAGACGCTCCGGTTCGCCGAGCAGGTGGCCGCGGACGGCCTGGAACTCCACTACGAACGCGCCGTGGCCACCGGCACCTTCGAGGCGCACCGGCTCATCGCCCGGGCCGCGCAGCAGGGCAGGGCCGAACAGATGGTGGAGCGCCTCTTCCGCGCCCACTTCACGGACGGACTGCACATCGGCGACCGAGCCACACTCGCCCGGCTCGCCGGGGAGGTCGGTGTCACGCTGAACGACTCCGATGCGGAGCAGCCGGCCGCGGCGACGGCTCCGGAGACGGAGCGGCTGCAAGCCGAACTCGACCGTGTGCGCGGGCTCGGCGTCAGCGGTGTCCCGGTGTTCTTCATCGACGGCGTACCGCCACTGACCGGATCCCAGCCGGAGGCCGCGCTGCTCGCGGCACTCCGCGAGGCGGCGCCGACCGCCTGAAACACCTGACCTGAGTGTCCGGAACCTCAATTTTGGTATCGAGGCACGACAGATCCACGTCAAGCGCGTGGTGACGACTCCCGGGAACTGGTTGGCTGGCGTTCACCCCCGGCACGCATCCGCCCATGCGGTGATTTATCCGCATCCCAGCACAGATAGGGCTCAACATGTTTTCGCGACGCAAGTTTCTGGGCTCCGCGATAGCGGTGGCCGGTGCCACCGCGGGGTTCGCCGCACTGCCCTCCGCTGCCCAGGCCGCCGCCCAGGTCGTCCCGGTGGTGATCGTCAGACCGGGCGACGCCCGGTACGCCGAGCTCACGCACCGCGGTTACAACACCCGGTTCGTGGCCAGCCCGGACGAGATCTGGCTCGTGCACTCCGCCTCCCAGGTGGAGAAGGCGGTGCACCAGGCCATCGCCAAAAACCAGCGCATCACGGTGCGCAGTGGCGGTCACTGCTTCGAGAACCTGGTCGACGACCCCCAGTTCCGGCTCCTCGTCGACATGTCCGAGATGAAGAGCGTCACCTTCGACCCGGCACTGAACGCCTTCGCCGTCGAGGCCGGCGCCCAGCTGGGCGAGGTCTACAAGGCGCTGTACGAGGGCTGGGGCGTCACGGTCCCGGGTGGCGTGTGCCCGGAGGTCGGCGTCGGCGGTCACGTCTCCGGCGGCGGATACGGCCCGCTGTCCCGTCGCTTCGGCCTCGTCGTGGACCACCTGTACGCCATCGAGATCGTCGTGGCGGACAGCCGCGGCAGGGCCTGCACGATCGTCGCCACCCGTGAGGCGAACGACCCGCACCGCGACCTGTGGTGGGCGCACACCGGCGGTGGCGGCGGCGGGTTCGGCATCGTGACGAGGTTCTGGTTCCGTACCCCGGGTGCCACGGGCGGCCCGTCCTCACTGCTGCCCAAGCCGCCCTCGCGGATGCGGGAGACCTTCGTGACCTGGCCCTGGGCACAGCTGACCGAGGCGGACTTCACGCGTCTGGTGATGAACCACGGCGCCTGGCACGCCGCGAACAGCACTCCGGGATCCCCGTACCAGGTGATGCACAGCTCGTTCCAGCTGCACTCGTCGCTCGCGCAGACGATCCAGCTGGAGATCCGTATGGATGCCACGCTGCCGAACACCGCCAAGCTCCACGACGACTACATCAGCGCGGTCTGCGCGGGCGTCGGGGTGCGGCCGACGATCGACATCAAGGAAGGCACATGGCTCGACATCGCCCTGGAGCCGACCGCCAGCTACGGCGCGTACTCACGCCAGAAGTCCATGGGCGGCCATCTGCGCAAGCCGCTGACAGCGACTCAGGTCGGCGCGGTCTACCGCTCGCTGACCGACCCGAACCACAACGGCGTCGGCCTGGTGTACCTGGCGGCGTACGGCTGCCAGATCAACACCCTGTCGTCGTCCGCCAGGGCGATCGCGCAGCGGGACTCCGTCATCAAGCTCTGGTACGCCAACAACTGGTCCGAGCCGGCCGACGACGCGATCGAGGTCGAGTGGCTGCGCACGCTCCGTAAGAACGTCCACGGCGCGACCGGCGGCTTCCCGGTGCCCAACGACCAGCAGGACGGCGGCTACATCAACTACCCGGACGTCGACATGCGCGACCCGGCGCAGAACACGTCCGGGGTGCCCTGGTACTCGCTCATCTGGAAGGGCAACTACCCGAGGCTGCAGCAGGTGAAGAACACCTACGACCCCAAGAACGTCTTCCGGCACGGTCTGTCCCTGGACCCCTCCTGACACACCGCTCGGGCGGTCCGTCCTCGCGTCGGAAGCACACCCCCATCTCGACCAGCACCGCTCCAGGGCCGGGCAGAACCCGCTCCCGGTGCGGCACGACAGCCCGGAGGGCTCCATGACCAGCAGTAACCCCGCCGCCACCAACTCCGCTCCAAGGCGGCGGGCACTGCCCGCGTGGCAGGCCGTGGCAGGGGCCGCCGCCCTCGCCGCGGTCGTCAATCTGATCGTCCTGTACATCGGGGACGCCGCCGGGGCTTCGCTGGCCCTGAAGCTCGACGGCAAGCCCGACGACATCGGCGCCGGCGACGTGATCTTCATGTCCCTCGTCGCGCCGGCGCTCGGCATCACGGCCGTCGTGCTCCTGGCCCGCTGGAAGCCGGTGTTCCTGCGGGTGGGTCAGCTCGTGAGCGGCGCGGTGGCGGTACTCACCGCCATCGGCCCGCTCACCCTGGACACCGACGGCGGCACCGCCGCCACGCTGATCACGATGCACCTGTTCGTCGGCTTCGTCGCGGTGGCCGCGTTGGAAGTGATCCGCCGCTCCCGCGTCTGACACGGGGGATTCACCGGGCGGCCCTACGGAACCCGATTCGGGTTCCGTAGGGCCGCCGACGTCTTACGGAGAGGAACCAATGGCAGCAGAGGAAAACACCACGCTCGACGCCTCTCGGATGCTGACCATCACCTCCTGGCGCATCACCAGCGGCGCTCCCACGGCCGAGGAGCTCGCCGCGGTCGCGGTCGCGCTCTCCACCGTCCTCACCCAGCGCACCGTCCAGGCGGCGCGGGAGACGGACCCGGGCTTTCGGAGCAAGGCCCCCTGGCCGCTGTTCTCGACCAGGCGCAGGACGGCCACTTCATGGGCCGCCGGCCCCTTGCCGGGCTGGCGCGGCGCGGCATGAGGACGCCCCACCGAGAGGGCCTTCGCGGTGTCCCTTCACGGGGTGGTCACGTGGTGGCGGGTGGGAGCCATGGGGTGCCGGTGAGTGCGTCGTGGATGGCGCGCACAGCGGTGAGCCCGTGCGCGCGGGTGGTGGTGAGGGAGGAGCGGATGCGTGGGTAGCGGCGGGCTCGGGTCAGTCCGCGCCGGCATCCGCTGACTTTCCTCTTGACCTTGATGTCCCGTAAGGCCTGTTCGAATGCGTTGTTGGTCCAGGTGAGCCCGGGCGTGAAGTCCCAGGTGAAGCGGAGGACTTGTTGGGCCCTGTCGATGAGGCGCTCGGCGAGCTGGCGGGCCTTGGGCTTCTTCCCGCCGGTGTGCGGGTCGACGCTGATCCCGCACCGGGCCGCGGTGCGGAACTCCTTCTCGACCCGGGCGTGTTCGCTCGCGTGGAACGTGGTGTGTCCGGCGGCATGGGCTTGCCCGGCGGCCTGTCCGGCCTCGCGCAGGATTCGCTGAGCCGCCGTCACCCAGGCCGCGTGCTCCTCGTCGGGTGCGTTGTCGATGACGCCTTGCAGGTCGCGCAGCAGGTGCGCGCAGCACAGCTGAACTCCGGCGGGTGGGTGTCGTAAGGGGAGGACCGCCGGTCGCCATTGACCGGGCGTCCTCGAATTCAACCTTTGAGCCGGAAGTCCCTTGAGTCGGGTACTTTCCGAAATAAAAGGCGAATCCCATGGAAGGAACGATCATCACCCGGGATGCCCCAGGATGACCGCTGCAAAGGATCAGGCGTGCCCAATGCGGAATCCGACGCCGCGGGCCGTAATGATCCAACTACTCGATCCCAGCTTGCTCCGCAAGCTGCTGACATGCGTGTCGATGGTGCGCCCCGGCGCCGACCGTGTATCCCTCCAGACCTGCGCCATGATCTGTTTGCGGGTAACGACGCTACCCGGGCGCGACGCGAGCAGATACAGCAGATCGAACTCCTTGCGCGTCACCTCGACGGGCCGGCCGTCGAGACTGATCTGCCGAGCACCTGGGTCGATGCCGAGCGGGCCGACGGTAATGGCCTCATCGACGGAAACCGGTTGCCGCAGAGCCCGGCGCATGACGGCCTCGATCCTGGCGATCAGTTCGGCGAGACTGTAGGGCTTGGTCACGTAGTCGTCCGAACCGGCGCGCAGACTGAGCACCCGGTCCAGTTCCGAGTCACGAGCCGTGACGACGATGATCGGGACGTCACAGACGGCCCGGATGCTGCGACAGAGCTCGACCCCGTCGAGGTCCGGCAGGTCCAGGTCGACGAGGAGCAGATCGACGTTCCGGTACTTCTGCAGCGCCTGCGCCCCGGTCGGCACGCTCTCCGCCTGGAACCCGTGCCGGGACAGGTTGCGGATAAGCGCTTTCGCGACCTGGGGCTCGCTCTCGACGGTGAGCACGCGTATCGCGTTGCGAGCCCGCTTCGCCTCGGACCTGACGGGCGCACCCCGCCCGGCAAGTTGCAGCGGAATGCGCGGTTCTACAAGTTGAATGGACTGATGCCCCATCCGTGAATCCCCCATATTCATCTGATAAAGCGGAGCGTCGCGCCAAACCATAGAGGGTACGGTCCCTGGAGAGGGTACAGACCGAGCAGTCGACTCGTCAAAGAATCAACGGCCGACACCAGTTGGTAACGGAAATCCAGAAACGCCGCGGAAACGAAATGGAATTCACCTCGAAGAAACATTACTCAGGCGAAGACCGGTCACGCACCGCCAGGCTTTCTGTCCGAATTCACCCCGAAGAAACACTCAGGCGAAGGCAGGTCACGCACCGCCGGGTTTCCGTCGACTCCTCAGGCGACATAACGCCCGATACGCCCCGCCCAACTGGCCAACCAGCCCCCCACACGGCCGCATATGACACCTTTGATACATCGTACACGCATGCGCGTACGATGTACACGTGTGTCAGGTCACCCTGACTCGACCCCAGGAGGCCTATTCACGTAGGTTTTCGGTCGTCCGTTCTTGATCACGAGAGCGGCCCTACTCGGTAGCGTGACGTTTGCGACGACGTCAGTTTTCTACCGAGGCAGGGCCGTTGAGCTGGAACGTCACGACAGGGCTGGACACCGATCAACTTGATGGGCTGGTCGCACGGGTCCACCAAGAGCTCGTGGAGGATCCGGATCCGCCCGTGGTGCCGGGACGGATGTGGGTGCTGGGCCTGTACAAGTCGGTCGTGCTGGTGCTGTTCCTACTGCGGCAGAACCCCGTCCAGGAGGCGGCCGCCGAGTTGTTCGGCATCTCTCAGGCCACCGTCTCCAGGCGGTGGACGGCCCTGCTGCCGCTTGTGGAGAAGGTCCTGACCGGTCACGTCCCCGATCCGGCCGAGGCGTCTGCCGGCCGCATCGTCCTGGTCGACGGGACCCTGGTCACGACGTGGGACTGGGCGAGCGAGGGCACCACGATGTTCTCCGGCAAGCACTGCGACACCGGGTTCAACCTGCAGGTTGCCGCCACGCTCGCCGGGGACCTGTTCGCGGTCTCCGCGCCCGTTCCGGGCTCCCGCCACGACATGCGCGCCCGGCGCCAGTCCGACTTCCCCGAGGCGTTGGCCGAACGCGAGGGCATGGGCGATCTGGGCTACATCGGCTCCGGCCTCATCACACCGAGGCGCAAGCCGCCCGGCCAGGAGCGTTCCACAGGAGACAAGGCGGTGGGCGCGAAGCGCTGGATCTCCCGCTCCCAGTTCCCGAGCAGCGAGGCAGGGCGGACCACCAGAGTCGCACCCGCGGTGGCGTCTTCTTCCTGGCGGCGCAGATGGAGGGCGATCAGGGTGACGGTCTTGCCCAACCCCATGTCGTCAGCCAGGCACACGCCTAGGCCGAGCGAGGTCATCCGGTGCAGCCAGTTCAAGCCTAGAAGCTGATAGTTGCGCAAGCTCGCGGCCAAAGCCTTCGGCGGTCCGTAAGACGGGCGGACCGTATCCGTCCCCATGGTGGTACCGGTCTCGGGGGCAGCAATCCGCGAGCGCAGCTCCTCCAGAGCGCCTCCCGCGGTGACCTTCACCAGTTCGCCGTCCACCTCAACGCTGCCCGTCAGCGCAGCACCCAAAGCATCGATCGGACTCAGCGACCGATGCCCCGGCTGCGCAGCACGTCGCAGACGCGCCACCAGTTGCGGGTCCAGGACCACCCCCTGATCACGCAGTTGCACGATCGGCCGGTGCGCCTGCACAAGGAACTCCAGTTCCTCCTCGGTGAGTTCCTCATCATCGAGCGCGACCCGCCAGCGGAAGTCCATCAACTCGGCAGATGACAGCAGGGATTCGGCTGAGGAATGCGTCCCCCTTGCGCCGTGCAGGTTCCACAACCCCGGCGGCAGTCAGTTCGCGCACCAGCTCCTTGGGCCAGTGCACGGCGACCCCAGCCGCCGGTGCCCGCACAGCGAACGCCGGCACCTTGGACACATGGCGGGCAACGGGAGGACGGGGGAGAGAGTCGGCCACAGCATCCAGGAAAGCCCACAGCAACACCTCAGATGCAGGAAGCCCGAGCGGAGAGCGGCCGGGGACTGCAACCGCACGGGGCTCGGGCGGCATCGCGGCGGCCAGCAAGCTCAATCGCTCGTGGTCTCCCAGATCCAACGGGCCGACCCGCCACGCGTCGAACCCCTCCGGCGACGCCCCCGGCAACACCCGCCCCCGGGCCACAAGCTGCAGACCCAACAAGGCTGCCGCGTGCGCATCCTGTCAGGATCCTGTTCGCCCACCGTCATGGCGCAGCTTGGGATCCCCCTGCCCGAGTCGACGACGTCCCGGCCGATCACGACGTCATCGCGCAGTGCCAGGCGTCGGGTCAGTACCTTGATGATCCGCAGATTTCCCAGCTTCGTAAGCCGGAGAATGACCCGTCCGGTACGCACTCGGCGTCCGGCACCCGCGCTCCGGCAGGCACAAGCGCCGCACAGAACCGCGCCGCACCGTGCACATCCTTGCCGCTGCCGGCCAGGAGGGCACAACACGCGGTGCTCTGGCCAGCGGTCACGGCCAGCGCGGCCATCACCGCGGTGAACGCCACCACAGGCCCGGGGTGGCACGCCCCGGCCCCCCGGCTGATCGTAGGCGTCCGGGCCTTCACCCGGTTGGAGCACGCACCCCCGGACGAACGGCCGGACGGGCGTTCCATGGTGGCGAAGCCCGGGTTCGGGGAACACGTGCAGAGCCACTCACACCAGTCGACAGCGGGACGGAAACCATATGACGCGGATCGCCGCCGTTCACGGTGCCCTCGCGCCGCACCGTCACACCCAGTCCGAGATCACCGACATGGTGGCCCGCACCTGCCTGCCCCCGGGCGCCGACCGCCGGGTCCTGGACCGGCTGCACCGCGGCGCGAAGGTCAGCTCGCGCCACATGGCGCTGCCGCTGGAACGGTACGAGGAACTGGACGGATTCGGCGCCGCCAACGACGCCTTCATCACCGCCGCCACCGATCTGGGTGCCAAGGCCGTGAGAGCCGTACTGCAGATGGCCGGCCTGCCCGCAGCCGACGTCGACCTGCTGATCTTCACCTCCGTCACCGGCATCGCCGTTCCCTCGGTCGATGCACGGCTCGCCGTCCGCCTCGGACTGCGGCCGGACGTCAAAAGACTGCCCCTCTTCGGCCTGGGCTGCGCCGGTGGCGCCGCCGGCCTGGCCCGTATGCACGACTACCTGTTGGGCCGGCCCGACCACGTGGCAGTACTGCTGTCGGTCGAACTGTGCTCGCTCACCTTCCAGCGCAACGACGCCTCCATGGCCAACCTGGTCGCCACCGGGCTGTTCGGCGACGGCGCCGCCGCAGTCGTCGCCTACGGCGCGGGCCGCCCGGACGAGACCATCGGCCCGACGATCGTGGACACCCGCAGCCACCTGTATCCGGACACCGGGCGCGTCATGGGCTGGGACATCAAGAGCTCCGGCTTCCAGGTCGTCCTCGACCCGAAGATCCCCGACGTCGTACGCCGCTACCTCGCCGATGACGTCGAGGGATTCCTCAGCGACCACAACCTGAAGCCGAAGGACGTGACTGCCTGGGTGTGCCACCCCGGCGGCCCCAGGATCCTTCACGCCGTCACCGAGACCCTGGACCTGCCCGACGGCGCACTCGACGTGACCTGGCGTCACCTGGCCGACGTAGGCAACCTGTCCTCGTCGTCGGTGCTCCACGTGCTGCGCGACACCCTGGCCGAGCGCCACCCGCCGCCGGGCACCCCGGGTGTACTGCTGGCGATGGGACCCGGCTTCGCCTGTGAACTCGTCCTGCTGCGCTGGTAGTTCGGGCCGACGAAGGACAGAGGACACATGATCTGGTACGGACTGCTGGTGGCCGCCGTCGCCGCCGAGCGCGTCACCGAACTCGTCGTCGCCCGCCACAACCAACGGTGGAGCACCGCCCGCGGCGGGACCCTGGCCGGGCAGGGCCACTACCCGGCAATGGTCGCCCTTCACACCGGCCTACTGGTCGCCTGCCCGGCCGAGGCCTGGCTGGCCGACCGGCCCTTCGTGCCCGCCCTGGCCTGGCCGATGCTGGCCGTGCTGGCGGGCGCCCAGGCACTGCGGTGGTGGTGCATCCACACCCTGGGCCCCCGTTGGAACACCCGGGTGATCGTCGTGCCCGGCCTGCCGCTGGTGACGAGCGGCCCCTACCGGTGGCGGTGGCTGCGGCATCCGAACTACGTGGCCGTCGTCGCCGAGGGCGTGGCCCTGCCCCTGGTACACACCGCCTGGGTCACCGCGACCGTGTTCACGGTACTCGACGCAGCCCTGCTCACCGTGCGCATCCGCTGCGAGAACAGGGCGCTCGCCGCCGCAACCACGCCGGCCCCGGCATGATCGACGTTGCCCTTGACGGAAACCTCGTCCACTGATCTTGCTGGGTGCGGCCCGCATTCCTGGGCGAGCCACCGGCCCCGATAGGCTTTCGCCCATGCGTGATCTAGGGGCGGGCCTTGGCTACCTGGTAAGGGGACAGCGCTGGGTTCTCGAACACGGCAGAGCATTTGGCTTCGGACTGTTTCCCGGTCTGATCACCCTGGTGCTCTACGCGGCGGCACTCGTGGCCCTCGCCATGTACGGCGACGACTTCACCACCTGGGCCACCCCCTTCGCCGACCACTGGTCATCCCCTTGGGGCGGCCTGTTCCGCGGGTTCCTGGCCGCCGTCCTCTTCGCGCTCGCGCTGCTCCTGGCCGTGCTCACCTTCACGGCGGTCACCCTTCTCGTCGGACAGCCCTTCTACGACTCGCTGTCGGAGAGGGTGGACCGCTCGGTGTCCCCGGACGGCAGCGCCCCGCAGTCCTCGCGCCCGCTCTGGCGCGACCTGTGGATCTCGGCCCGCGACAGTCTCCGTGTCGTCGTCCGAGCGGCGCTCTGGGGAGTCCTGCTCTTCGCGCTCGGCTTCGTTCCCTTCGTCGGCCAGACCGTGGTCCCGGTGCTCGGATTCTTTGTCACCGGGTTCTTCCTCGCCGAGGAGCTGACCGCGGTCGCCCTCGAGCGCCGCGGGGTCGAACTGCGCGAGCGCCTTGCGCTGTTGCGTGCCCGCAAGACCCTGGCCTGGGGCTTCGGCACCCCGCTCGCGGTCGCCTTCCTCGTCCCGTTCGTCGCGGTCTTCCTGATGCCGGGCGCCGTCGCGGGCGCCACCCTCATGGCACGGGACCTGCTGGACGAGGACACGGCGACGGAGACGGCCGAGGACGACGGCGACTCCCACGAGAACGACCACGCACAGACGGCCGGATCCTCGCGGGCAGGCTGACGACGGTCGGCTTCAACTTCTATACCTAGGCCGAGCAGGTCCAGCCCTGGGACCGCGCGGCCGGCCCCGCCAGCCGCCGCACGTGCCCGCGGGCAGCGGCTCGGCCGAGGCGGCCCGGCTCGCTCAGGAGGTGTACAGCGACTGCAATCTGGTCACCTGGCCCTTCCCGTCGAAGCTGAGGTCGTACCCCAGCCGCGAGCGGGAGGCGCTCGGCTCGGCCGTCAGACGGTTGACGAACTCGGTCTGGGAGTAGAGGTGGGCGAGGGAGTCGTCGCCCAGTGGGACCGATAGCAGCACCCGGGCGTCCGCGGCCATGAGCACCGTGGTGTAGGGCCCTTCACCGGGGATGATCAGCCACGCCTCGTGCGGGTCTGTGACGGCCACCTTCCGGGCCGTCCGCACTGACAGGTAGGTCCGTCCGCCGCTGGTCCAGCCCTCACGTATCTGCATGAACTGCTTGGTACCGGCCCAGCGTGTCGTGCCGGCCGGGGCGGTGCCCTCGCCGGGCGCGGCGGGCGCGGTCGTCGCGGTGGGCGGAGTCTTCGTAGGAGTCGGGACCGTCGGGGTGGACGGGGTCGTCGTAGTAGCCGGGGTCGGCACGGCGGCCTGTCCGGGCGCCGACGCTGAAGCCGTCGCCGGTGTCGCCGGGGCAGGAACGTCCGTCTGCCCGCCGCCGGCCTTTCCGGTGCATGCGGTCAGGGCAAGAGCGGTCAAGGCGAGAGCGGTCAGGGGAAGGGCGCCGGTTCGGCGGCGAGAAGTGAGCACGGCAAGGTCCCATCGGATCAGATGCAGTCGAGATACATGAGCTCTACGCCCTGGCCCGCCCCTGGGTTGCACCGCGATGCCATGAATGCGGCGGCGGCCTCACTCGGCGGACCCGTCGGTCTCCCGCAAGGACTCCACCCGGCCCTCGCTGTCGTAGTCGATCGCGAACATCCACCGCGGCCCGGCGGCCAGCCGGCTCACCAACTGCTCCAGCCGCATATCCGCAGGGGACCCGCCGGAGAGCTGCCGTGCTTCCACCAGCGTCCACCGTGGCAGGGTCAGCGTGTGCACCACACCCGTGGGCACCGCGGTCCCCCGGACGGTACGGAGCTGCTCGACGGTGACCCGCACCCTGTCGCCCTGCGCCACCGCGCCGTACACATAGCCCAGTTCACTGGCGTACTCCTCGCCCGGTGCAGGCGACGGCGGCACGAAGCCTGAAACGGTCGGCGTCGGCGCGATCGCGGCCGGCTCCGGCACCGGGACGGCTCGGACCAGCGACAGGCCGCCCACCACGACAGCGGCTGCCACCAGCGCTCCGCCGAACGCCACAGCCGCCCGTCGGCGGCGCTTGCGCTGCTCACCGCGGGCCCGCACTCGGTGCGCGGCGAGCGGCATCACCTGCTGCCGGCCCGACTCGGCGAGTCCGGTCAGGTTCCGCTCCAGGCGCCGTTCCAGTTCTGTCCTGTCAGCCATGCCTCACCTCCGGCAGCCGGGTCGTCCGCAGATCCAGGTCCGTATCGGCCAGCAGGCGTGCCAGCGCGGCCCGTCCGCGGTGCAGGTGCGCCTTGACCGTACCGACGGGGCAACCGGTCTCGGCAGCCACCTGCTCCACCGTCAGGTCACACAGATGATGCAGTACCACGGCCCGCCGCTGCGCCTCGGGGATCCGCCGCAGTGCCTGGACCAGCAGCACATGGTGCGGTTCCGGCGGCGGTACGGAGGCGGGCGGACCCTGACGGCGGGCGAAGGCCAGCGCGGTGCGCGCCCGCCGCCACCGACTGACCGCCAGCCGCCAGGCCACCGTCCGCACCCACGCTTCGGGGGCACCGTTCAGGTCCAGCTCGGACCAGCGTTCCCAGGCCCGGGCGAAGGCCTCCTGCACCACGTCCTGAGACTCAGCCAGGTCACCTGTCATCGCGTACAACTGGCCGACGAGCCGGCCGACGCTCGCGGTGTAGAAGGCGTCAAAATCACGCTCGTCCGCACCGCGGCCCGGCACATTCTGTGGTGGTGGTCGCATACCCCTTCTCACGCTGAACAGTGGCTGTGCGGCTCCAATGGAGTTGGTCTGCCGGCCATGATGTTCAGAGTGCCTCGGAGCCGTGGCGGAACGCACCGGACTGGATGGCGTGTCCGGCTCGGCGTCCGGGGTGTGTGACGAGGGTGCGGCGGATGGCGATGACGGCGGCGTCGTCGCCGAGGTGTCCGCCGGTGTGGGCGAGCAGGTCACGCTCGATGTGCCGAAGGAGCGCCTCGGGAGCCTGGTCGGCCCACTGGGCGACGCGTGCGGCGAGCGGGTAGAAGGCCCCCTTGTGGTCCCGGGCTTCGGTGACGCCGTCGGTGTACAGGAGCAGGGTGTCCCCGGGCTTGAAGGGCAGCACGTCGAGGTGGTGGCGGTCAGGGTCCGTCAGGCCGACACCGAGCGGTGGTGTGGGGTTGAGGCTCGGGACGGTGACGGTGTTGTCCGGGCCGAGATGTACGGGTGGTACATGGCCGCAGCTGGTGATCCGCGCGACAGGCTCGTTGTCCGGGACCTCCAGCAGCAGAGCGGTGACGAAGCGCTCGCCCATGTCCTGCTCGGGCTCGAAGTCGGCGAGGTAGCGGACGACGCTGCGCTCCAGAGCGGCGGCGAGCTCGGGCAGAGAGGCGTGCTGATGGGCGGCCTCGCGGAACGCGCCCAGCAGGAGGGCGGCCTCGCCCAGGGCGGGCACGCCCTTGCCACGCACGTCTCCGATCATCACGCGGGCGGCACTGTCGGTACGGGCGGCGGCATACAGATCTCCGCCGATCTCGGCCTCCTCCTCGGCGGCCAGGTAGAGGCAGGCGAGGTGCAGCGGGCCCAGCCGGACGGGCAGCGGCCACAGCAGGACGTGCTGGGCGGCCTCGGAGACCGTACGCACCTGGGTCAGCTGGCGTCTGTGCCGCTCGCGGACCTCGCACAGGAGCACGATCAGCGACGTGAGCGCTGCGAGGGCGATGATCTGTGCGATGACGCCCCGCGAGGACAGAAGGCCGGAGTACCAGCCCATGAACACCTGGGCCGCGATGGCCAGAGCTCCGATGGCGCTGGTCGTCCGGGGACCTGCGAACCAGGCGGTGATCCCGGGCGCGATGACCAGCAGAGGGCCGAAGACGATGTCGGCCGGCGCCACGATGTCCGCGATCGTGATGACAACAATGAGCGCGATCGGGATCAGCAGCAGCGCGCGGCTCGACGACCACCGCTGATGGAGGCCGATGAAGCGTTGTTGCCGCATGTCTTCCACAGTGGACCGCCGCGGCCCAGCTTGCGAGCGCGGGCTCGCGTACCCGAACACGGCGGAGCTTCTGGTCGGCCAGGAAGCCGAACCATCGCTCGACCTGGCGTTTCAGCTTGCTTGAGCTCGTAGGAGAGCCGCCTTTGGTGTGCTGGTTACCGAGCGCAGTGTGACGATAAGAAGCGCAGCCCAGAATTCCGTGATGCGGCCAGCCGATATCTGCCAGCCCGCAGCGACAGGAGGTCCGGCAGCTGCTGGGAGGTGGCGACGTTGAAGGGCCTGGTGCACAACCGGGAGCGCTTGTCCAGGACGCGCTCTTCGGAACTCGCCCTGGTGACGCTGATGGCGTTGCCGGTCGTTCTGCTGATGCTGGACGACGCCACAGGGCAAGCGGTCAGATTGGCTCCCCTGATGGTGGCGGTGCCTGCTCTGGCTGCTGCGTTCCTTTCGCCGGTCGGCGTGATGGCTGTCACTGCGGTGGCTGTTCTCTGCGTGGTGCTGGAGACGAAGGAACACCTGCTGGTGGGCTGGACGGACTTTTCGGTTGAGCTCGCTGTGCTGCTGCTGGTCAGCGTCACCGCCATGGGAACCAGCCAGATACGCGGGCGAAGGGAGCAGGAACTGGTTTCCACCAAAACGGGTGCCGAGGTGATGCAACGCAGTCTGCTGCAGCCGGTACCGTCCCATCTCGGTGACCTGTCGCTGGCCTCGATCTACGTGCCGGCGGACAAGGCGGCCGGGGTCGGCGGGGACATCTACGGTGTCGCGGACCTCGGGGAGCGGGTGCGGATCCTGATCGCCGACGCTCACAGCAAAGGACTGGCGGGGATCGAGACCATGAGTTACGTACTGAATGCTTTCCGTAGATCGGCACGCCAGTTCGATTCACTGTGCTCCATGGTCACTAATTTCAAGGAAGACGTCACGGGTGATCTACGCAATTCCACCGCGGCACAACCGGACAGTCTGAGCACATCCCTGGCCTTGGAAGAGTTCGTCACCGCCGTGGTGGTGGAAATACCAGAACGGGGCGACGGTCCGATACTCATGGCCAATCTCGGTCACCTGCCGCCCCTTCTTATCGACCACGGGCGTGTTGTCCCCCTTGAACCCACATCCCCCATGCCGCCCCTCGGGCTGAGCGATCTCGGAAACGGCCGCCTGCACATGGATGAAGCATCTTTCCCCGCCGGCGCCACGGTGCTCCTCTACACCGACAGCGTCATCCAGGCCCGAAACCGCGCCGGCGACTTCTACCCCCTCGCCGAACGACTTCCGGCCTGGGCGCGCCTGGCCCCTGGAGCACTGGTTGAGGCCGTCCGCAGTGACCTACGGCGATATGTGGGCCGGAACCTCGGCGACGACGTGATCATGGTCGCGGTCCGCCGCAACTGTCTACCGGACACCAGCTGAGCCCGTGCCGCCGGCAGAACGCCTGCGCCTCGCCGACACCGGTCAAGAACACCGGTCCCCAGGAATGACCAAGGGCCGGTTTCGGATGTCTCCGAAACCGGCCCTGACCTGCGACTGTCTCCAGTCGGGACGACAGGATTTGAACCTGCGACCCCTTGACCCCCAGTCAAGTGCGCTACCAAGCTGCGCCACGTCCCGATGCCCGCCTGACCTGGGGTTTCCCCCGGCCGAACGTGCACAGAAACCATACCGCACTCGGAGTGGTGGTCGCGCACCCGTTTGCTCGCCGTTCACTCTCTGTGTCAGGTCTCGGTCACCAGGCCCAGCTCCGGAAAATGCTCCAGGAGGCGGGGTGGGGCCGCCTGACGCCAGGAGTCGGTCAGGATGTCCTGGAGCTCGGCCTCGTCCTCCAGGGCGGCCAGGCGGACCCTGATCCAGGCGAACTGGGCCTCATGGCCGGCGATCCAGAACTTCTCGGGCTCGGCGAGGACCAGTTCCTCGCGCTCCTCCTTGGGACAGCGCACCGCCATGGAGGTCTCGTCCTCGGGCAGCGTGGCGAACATCTTTCCCGCGACCCGGAAGGTGGGCATACTCCAGGCGATCTTCTCCGCCGTGTCCGGCAGGGACAGGGCGATACGGCGTACGTCTTCGGCGTCCGGCATGTCTGGCACGGTAGCGAACCCCACTGACAGCCACGGGCCGCCCGGCGCGGGAGGGCACATGAGAGCCACACGCTACGGGAACAGCCTGGCACGGGAGCGGGCGGTCCGGGTGGCGGGACCGTGGCGGCGGGGACGGCAGAGGCCACCGTGCAGCCTCGGGGCGGCGGACGGCCCCTTCAGTCCTCGGCCGCGGCCTGGGTGAGGGAGTCCAGCACCGGACGGATCAGCGGGTGCTCCTCCGCGCCGCGGCGCACGGCCGCGAAGACCCGGCGGGTGGGGGCGGTCCCGTCGACGGGGCGGACGACCACATCGGTGAGGTCCATACCGCGCAGGGCGAAGCGCGGTACCAGGGCCACGCCCGCGTCGGCTGAAGCGAGCGCGACGACCGCGCGGAAGTCGTCCGAGGAGTGTTCGAGCCGGGGCTGGAATCCGGCGTGCTCGCAGGCCAGGACCACCACATCATGGCAGGGGTTGCCGGGGTACGGCCCGATCCAGGGGTCCTTGGCCAGCTCGGCGAGCGGGATCTCGGGGGCGTCGGCGAGGCGGTGGGTGACCGGTACGACCGCGTCGAAGGGCTCGGCGTAGAGCGGGATGCGGGTGAGCCGTGGGTCGTCCGCGTCGGGCGCTCCCCGGTACTCGACGGCGACCGCGACGTCCACCTGCCGGTCCAGGACCATCCGCAGGCTCGCGTCGCCCTCGGCGTCCTGGACACGGATCCGGATGCCGGGCGCGGTGCGCGCCAGCCGGACGAGCGCGGGCGCGACCACCAGGCCGATGCCGGTGGCGAAGGAGGCGAGGGTGACCGTGCCGGCCGAGCCCGCCCCGTACGCCGCCAGCTCGGCCTCGGCGCGTTCCAGCTGGGCGAGCACGGCATGGGTGTGGCTGAGCAGGATCTCGCCGGCCGGGGTCAGCCGGACGCCCTTGGCGCTCCGCTCCACCAGCCGGTGACCGGTCTCCTGCTCCAGGGCGGTGAGCTGCTGGGACACCGCGGAGGGGGTGAGATAGAGCGCGGCGGCCGCAGCCGTCACCGTGCGGTGGTCGGCCACCGCACGGAGGATGTGCAGCCGCCGCGCTTCGATCATGCAACCGATTATCGCAGGCGTTCCGGCAGGTCAGGCGTCCAGCTCGGCCCGCGCCGACACAAAGGCGTCGACCGCGCGGTTGACGTCCTCGGTGGAGTGCGCGGCGGACAGCTGGACCCGGATACGGGCCTGGCCCTCGGGGACCACCGGGTAGGAGAACCCGATGACATACACCCCGCGCTCCAGCAGCAGCTCGGCCAGGCGTCCGGCCCGCGCCGCGTCGCCGATCATGACAGGGGCGATGGCGTGGTCACCGGGGAGGACGTCGAAGCCCTCGTCGGTCATACGGCGGCGGAAGAGTGCGGTGTTCTCGGCCAGCTTCTCGCGCATGTCGCCCGCCGACTCCAGCAGGTCGAGGACCTTGAGGGAGGCGGCCGCGATCACCGGGGCGAGCGTGTTCGAGAAGAGGTACGGCCTCGAGCGCTGGCGCAGCAGGGCGACGATCTCGGCGCGGGCGGCGACATAACCGCCGGAGGCGCCGCCGAGCGCCTTGCCGAGGGTGCCGGTGATGATGTCGACGCGGTCCATGACGCCGTGCAGCTCGGGGGTGCCGCGGCCGCCGGGGCCGACGAAGCCGACGGCGTGCGAGTCGTCGACCATGACCATGGCGTCATAGCGGTCGGCGAGGTCGCAGATCTCGCGCAGCGGCGCCACATAGCCGTCCATCGAGAAGACGCCGTCGGTGACGATCAGCCTGCGGCGGGCACCCGCGGCCTCCTTCAGTTGCCGCTCCAGATCGGCGAGGTCGCGGTTGGCGTAGCGGAAGCGGCGGGCCTTGGACAGGCGGATGCCGTCGATGATCGAGGCGTGGTTGAGGGCGTCGGAGATGACCGCGTCCTCGGGGCCGAGGAGGGTCTCGAAGACGCCGCCGTTGGCGTCGAAGCAGGAGGAGTACAGGATGGTGTCCTCCTGGCCGAGGAACGCGGACAGCCGCGCCTCCAGCTCCTTGTGCACCTCCTGCGTACCGCAGATGAAGCGCACGGACGCCATGCCGTAGCCCCAGCGGTCCAGCGCCTCGTGGGCGGCGGCGATCACCTCGGGGTGGTCGGCGAGGCCGAGGTAGTTGTTGGCGCAGAAGTTGAGCACCTCGCCGGGACGGCCGCCCGCGCTGACGTTCACGGTGGCGGACTGCGGGGTGTCGATCACCCGCTCGGGCTTGTGCAGCCCGGCCGCGGTGATCTCGTCGAGGGTGGCGCGAAGGTCGTCACGCACGGAGTCGAACATCGAAAAGCTCCTCAAAGTGCTTGCGGGGAGGGGAGAGTCACGCGGTCCAGTCCAGGATGACCTTGCCGCCCCTGCCGCCGGCCGCGTCCTCGAACGCGGCCTCGTAGTCGCGGTAGTCGTACCGGCCGGTGATCACAGGGGCGAGGTCGAGGCCGCCCTCGAGCAGCACCGACATCGCGTACCACGTCTCGAACATCTCGCGTCCGTAGATGCCCTTGATCGTGATCATGGAGGTGACGATCCGGGCCCAGTCGACCGGGAAGTCCTGGGAGGGCAGTCCGAGCATGGCGATCCGGCCGCCGTGCGTCATATTGGCGATCATGTCGCGCATCGCCTCGGGGCGGCCGGACATCTCCAGGCCGATGTCGAAGCCCTCGCGCAGTCCGAGCTCGCGCTGGCCGTCGGCGATCGTGGCGTCGGCGACGTTCAGCGCCAGGCTCACGCCGATCTTGCGGGCCAGCTCCAGGCGGTCCTCGCTGACGTCGGTGATCATGACATTACGGGCCCCGGCATGCCGGGCCACGGCGGCGGCCATCAGACCGATCGGTCCGGCCCCGGTGATCAGGACGTCCTCGCCGACCAGCGGGAAGGACAGGGCGGTGTGGACGGCGTTGCCGAACGGGTCGAAGATCGCGGCGACATCGAGGTCGACGGGGACGCGATGCACCCACACATTGGAGGCGGGCAGCGCCACATACTCGGCGAACGCGCCGTCCCGTCCGACGCCGAGCCCGACCGTCGCCCGGCACAGATGGCGTCGGCCCGCCAGACAGTTGCGGCACTTGCCGCACACCAGATGGCCCTCGCCGCTGACCCGGTCGCCCACGGCGATGTCGGTGACGTCGCGCCCGAGGCCGACGACCTCGCCGACGAACTCGTGTCCGACCACCAGCGGCGTACGGATGGCCTGCTGCGCCCAGCCGTCCCAGGACCGGATGTGCAGATCGGTTCCGCAGATCCCGGTCCGGAGCACCTTGATCAGCACGTCCCCGGGGCCGACCTGCGGCTCCGGGACGTCCATCAGCCAGAGTCCCGGTTCCGCCTTGTCCTTGACCAGCGCCTTCAACGTACGGCTCCTGTGCGTGAATCCCCCGGACCAGGGCATGTCGAAGGAGCCCGTACCCGGGGAGAGGGGTGAGATCAAGCTGAAATCTGCCGTACGGCGGGCACGCCGGTCCATCGAGGATTTCTTAACCACGGCCGCAGCTTTCCTTCACACCCCCACCACCGGGATCAGGGGTGGAGGCCGACGGCGGTGCGCACCTCCTCGGTGTGGTCCGCGCGACCGGGCGACGGGGAGCACTCGCGAGATGGGGTCGCACGCTCTTGACGAGCATCGCCATCTCGTAGCCGAGGACCGCCGCGTCGGCGTCCCCGTCGGCGAGCACGGCGAGACAGCTGCCGGGGCCCGCGGTGGTGACGAACAGCAGCGAGGCGTCGAGTTCCACGACGACCTGCCGTACCTCGTCGCCGTCCCCGAAGCGGACGCCCGCGCTGCGTCCGAGGGAGTAGAGGCCGGAGGCGAGCGCCGCCATGTGGTCGGCGCTGTCGGGGTCGAGGCCGTGGACGGACTTCACCAGACCGTCACAGGACAGCAGGACGGCGCTCCTGGTGTGCGGTACGCGTTGGACGAGGCCGCTCAACAGCCAGTCGAGGTCGGAGACATCGGTGGTGGCACGGGCGGTCGGCGCCTCGCTCGCCATGGTGGATCGGCTCCTTGGGGTAGGCAGGTCTGCGGAGACGGAGGGGGTCGGGGCGGGTGATCATCCGGCCGGTGCGCTCCCCATGTGCGGGGTGGCCGGGTCGTCCGCGGATCGGTGCGGGGCGTATGCCTCGGCGGTGCGCGCCGGGTTCCCTGGCGGCACGGCGTGGGAGGGCTCCGGTACGCCGTCGGAGGCCGCCGCACTGGAGTGCGGGGAGCCGACGGGCAGAAGGTCGCCGTGCGGGGAGGCGACCGGTGCCGTGCCCGCGTACGCCTCGGCGTGGTCGGGCTCTACTCGCTGCCGGGCCTCCGCGAGTCCGATGCCCCGCCGGAACGCGGCCATCAGGCCGGGGTCGTGAGGGACGTACCGGTCGGCGTCCTGAGGGAAGGTCCGCGGGGTGGGGCCGTCGCGCAGCTGGGGTGCGATGTGCTCCTGGGCGCGGCGGCGGGGCAGCCGGGGCCTGCCCGAGGTGTCGGGCCGGGCGCCGCCCTGGCGCACGGCCGGAGCTTCCGCGTTTCCGGCGACACCGTCACCGGGCGGGACTCCGGGCCACTGCTCGGCAGGGCAGTCGATCGGGGTCCGCTCGCCGTCTCCGGAAGCCCGGACATGGTCGTCGGGCGTCCGCACAGGCCCGGTCTGGAGCTGATCCTGATCGGGCGCGATCTGTACGCGGCCAGTCGGGACCCGATCGTGATCGAACTCGGGCCGCTCACTGTCGAGCTCCGACCGTTCACCATCGGACTCCTGCCATCCACCGTCGGACTCCTGCCCCTCACCATCGGCAGAAGGTCGACCACGGTCGACGGGAAGCCGGTCAGGGTCCTCGGGAAACCGATCCCGGTCGCCCAGGGCCCCCTCGTGCTCCGCCTGCCGCCGGCCGGGAAACACGGAGTGCTCGGAAGCGACCGGAGACGAATCGGAGCCAGGGACAGCGACAGGGACAGGGGCAGGGGCAGGAGTGATCGCCGGTGCCACTCCCCACGCTCCCGTCACACCGGGCATGCCGAACGGCCCCGTGCCGTACGGCATCTGCCCCTCATCCGCCCCTCTCGGCAGCTCGGGTGACCTCGTCCCCGCCGTGACCGGTGCCGGCCCCAGCAGCCCCTGCGGCACGACGAGCACCGCCTGCACACCGCCGTAGATATTGGTCTGCAGGCGGACATGGATGCCGTGCCGCCGGGCGAGCTGGGAGACCACGAACAGCCCGATACGGCCCTCCGCCAGCAGCCCGGCCACATTGACCTGGTCGGGCTCGGCGAGCAGGGCGTTC
Organism: Streptomyces nodosus; assembly: GCF_008704995.1. Classification (NCBI taxonomy): domain Bacteria; kingdom Bacillati; phylum Actinomycetota; class Actinomycetes; order Kitasatosporales; family Streptomycetaceae; genus Streptomyces; species Streptomyces nodosus. Next base: position 6,656,211 of record NZ_CP023747.1, on the reverse strand, counting down.
ATGGTGTCCTGTTCGGCCAGGGACATACCGAGGCCGCGGTCCTCGACCTCGATGGCGAGCCCCGAGGTGACCAGTTCGGCACGCAACAGCACCTGCGTGTGCGGGGCCGAGTACACCGTGGCGTTCTCGATGAGTTCGGCCAGCAGATGGACGACATCGGCGACGGCATGACCGCGCAGGGTGCCCTCGACGGGTGGCACCAGCTTGACCCGCACATACTCGTCGACCTCGGCGATCGCCGAACGCAGCACCTCGGTCACGGGGATCGGGTTGCTCCACTGTCGGCGGGAGACGGCGCCGCCGAGCACGGCGAGGTTCTCGGCATGGCGCCGGATACGGGTGGCGAGGTGGTCGATGCGGAAGAGACCCTGGAGCAGGTCGGGATCCTCGATCCCGCTCTCCAGCTCGTCGAGGATCGAGATCTCCCGGTGCACGAGAGACTGGAGGCGCCGGGCGAGATGGACGAAGACCTCGAGCTTCTGTTCGCTGCCGGTGTGGCTGGAGAGCTGCGCGGCCCGGACGACCGCGACGACGGCGCCGTCGTGGGCGCGGGCCAGTTCGGCGGCGAGCAACTCGAAGTCGTCGGCGTCCGCGGCCGGTCCGCCGCGCGCCGTGCGGGCGGGCGGTGGCTCCCCGCGGCGCAGCGCCTCGACCAGGTCTCGCAGAACGTCCTCACCTAGGGCGTTGGCGCTGCGCAGCATCTCCAGCCCGTCGTACACGGACCCGGCGGCACGCTCGGCGGCCACGACCGCGATCACCAGGGCCCCGAGGGCCACCGCGAGGGCGCCCGCGAGCACGACCCAGAGCGCGGGGGTGGGAGTGGGGTGCGCGCCGCTGAAGCAGACGAGGAAGAGCACGGCGGCGCAGGCGCTGAGGGCCACCGCGAGGGGCGGCAGGATCGCCAGGCGCAGCAGTCTGCGCCGTATCCGGATCTCGGTGGGCGGCGGGACGGCGCGGGGGTCCGGTCGCCCGTGCCGTCCGCCCTCACGGCGGTCTGCGTGCGCGGCCGGTGCGCGAAGGTGAGACATCGGCGTCCTCGTACTGGGTGCGTCGGGAGCGTGGGGCTCCCCCGGGCATGCGCGACTCGGGCATACGCCCTCGCGGCACCGGTCGAGAGAGCCTGGAATGCGACCCCCTGTCGACTGGTGGCAACTCAGAGTAGTCGCCCGGGAGGTGTGCGCAATGGGCTGTTGATAAAGTCCCCCCGCAGGCTTCCCGCTCCGGTATGAGCTGTCGTACGGCAGAGCGAACAACCGCGCCGTACTTCGACTGCCCCGGGACGTTCCCCCCACGCCGCGCCGACAGGCCTCGGCGTTCGAACGGCTGCTCGCGGCGAGGGACGGACCCTCGAACCGGCCTTGAGTGGCTGGGTGTTGACCGGCTGCTGGATCGGCGGGTTGTGGGCCGAGGCGTGCGGGCACGACCCGCTGGAGGGGCTCACCTGGATAGCGGGCTCCTGGCGAGAGCAGGACTCGTACACGGCCCTCGCCTCATGAAAAAAAGAAGAGCAGCAAGGCCACAGGGTCGAGCGCGTCACCGGTCATCTTCACTTCCTACCGGCTCCGCCCTGATGCGGGACACCGCGTTTCTCTCCGGCCCGTGGCCCGGCCTCGGGTTATCCCCACCCCGGATCCGCCAGCAGCCGCCATGGTCCGCAATGGCCGCGATCCGTAGCTTCGAATCATCGGCTCGAAGAGATGGTGAGAGGACGGACATGAGGCTGCGCGGCGGCACACGACAGAAGACGGACGACCGGCCGGAGGCCCAGGGCACACCCGGTCCCGCCGTCGAACTGCGCGGCGTCCGGCGGCAGTACGGCCGCGGCGCGGGCGCCGTACACGCCCTCGCGGGCATCGATCTCGTCCTGCCGCGTGGCACGTTCACCGCGGTCATGGGCCCGTCCGGCTCCGGCAAGTCCACGTTCCTGCAGTGCGCCGCCGGCCTCGACCGTCCGTCGGCCGGGTCCGTGCGCCTCGGCGGTACGGAGATCACCGGCATGCGCGAGCACCAGCTCACCGAGATGCGTCGCAGCCGCCTCGGCTTCGTCTTCCAGGCCTTCAACCTGCTGCCCTCCCTCACCGTGGAGCAGAACGTGCTGCTCCCGATGCGCCTCGCCGGGCAGCGTCAGGACCGCCGCCGGGCGGACGCGGTGCTCGCGCAGGTCGGCCTCGCCGGCAAGGCGAAGCGTCGGCCCGGTGAGCTCTCCGGCGGCCAGCAGCAGCGCGTGGCCATCGCCCGCGCCCTGGTCACCAGACCGGACGTGGTCTTCGCCGACGAGCCCACCGGTGCCCTCGACACCGGCACCGCCGCCGAGGTCCTCGGCCTGCTCCGGCACGCGGTGGACAGCCTCGGCGCCACCGTCGTCATGGTCACCCACGATCCGGCCGCGGCCGCCTGGGCGGACCGCGTGCTGTTCCTCGCGGACGGCGTCTTCGCCGGCGGCCTCGACCGCGGTTCGGCGGAGCAGATCGCGGCGCGCATGGCGGACCTCACCTCCCGTGCGGGCGCGTTGGCAGGGGCCGCGGCATGAGGAGCTTCGCCCCCAACGGCCTCGCCCGTGCGGCCGTGCGCTTCAAGCCCGCGGCGTTCGTCGGCACCTTTGTCGCGCTGATGATGGCGGCACTGATCGTCTCGGCCTGCGGCATCCTCCTGGAGACGGGCCTTCGCGCATCGGTGCCGGCGGAGCGGTACGCGAAGGCTCCGGTCGTCGTGGCGGCGGACCAGTACGCCCGCCTCGTCACGGGCAGCGGCGACAGCCGCTCCGAGTCGGCGGTCCTGCTGCCGGACACGGCACGCCTGGACATCGCGCTGGCCGACAGGGCGGCCCGCGCGCCCGGCGCGGGAGCGGCGGTGCCGGACTTCACGTTCCCGGTGCGCCGGGACGACGGCGCTCTGACGGGCCACGGCTGGGGATCGCACGCCTTCACCGGCGCCACGCTCACCTCCGGGGCCGCGCCCCGTACCGGCGAGGTGGTGCTCGACGCCACCGCCGCGAAGGCCGGCGTCGGCGACACCGTCGCGTTCGACACCGCCACCGGGCGCGCCGACTTCCGCGTCTCCGGGCTGGCGAAGACCGGGTCCGGCGATGGGGCCGAGGGGCCCACAGCCTGGTTCGCCGACGCCCAGTCCCCCGCGCTCGCCGGGCATCCCGGCAAGGCCGACGCCATCGCCGTGCTGGCGAGGGACGGGGCGGACACCGAGGCCCTCGCCGCCGGAGTGAAGAAGGCTCTCACCGGCTCCGGCGCCAGGGTGCACACCGACGACGGCCGCGGCGCCGTCGAGGACCGCGGGCTCGGGTACGCCAAGGAAACACTCACCGGGCTCGGCGGCTCCTTCGGCGGCATCGCCGCCATGGTCGCCGTCTTCACCGCGTCCGGCACGGTCGCGCTGTCCGTCGCCCAGCGCGCCCAGGAGTTCGCGCTGCTGCGCGCCATCGGCGCCACTCCGCGGCAGATCCGCCGTGCGGTCGCCGCCGAGGCGCTGCTCGTCGCGCCGCTCGCCGGGCTGGTCGGATGCCTGCCGGGGATCGGGCTCGCGCACTGGTGGTTCGGGCAGTTGAAGGACCGCGGGGCCGTCCCGGCCCCCGTGGACCTGCATGTCTCGTGGATCCCGCTCGTCGTCGCCGTCGGCATGGGGCTGCTGACCGCGCTCTTCGCCAGCTGGGCGGCCGGGCGCCGGCCCGCGAAGATCAAGCCGCGGCAGGCGCTCACCGAGGCGTCGGTGGAGCGGCTGCGGCCGGACGTGATCCGCACCGTGCTGGGCCTCGGCGCCCTCGTCGGCGGCGGCTTCCTCACCGTCCTCGCCGCCCGTTCGGCCGGGGACGACGCGGCCAACGCCGCCCTCGGTGTCGTCATGCTCTTCATGCTCGCCGTGGCGCTGCTCGGCCCGCTGGTGGCGCGGCTGTGCGCGGCGCTGTTCGGGCTTCCGCTGCGCGGCCTCGGCGCCGCGGCCGCGCTCGCCGCGGCCAACTCCCGTACGAACGCCCGTCGTCTGGCCTCCGCGATCATCCCGATCGTGCTGGCCATGGCGTTCGCCTCGACGCTCACCTTCATGCACACGAGCGAAAGCCACGTCGCCGCACAGCAGTTGCGCGCCGGCGTCACCGCGGACCATGTCATCACGCACCCCGCGGGGCTGCCCGCAGAGGCCGTCGACCGGGCCGCCCGCGCACCCGGCGTCGAGGCGGCCGTGGGCCTGCTCGACACTCAGGTGCTCGTGTCCGTCGGCTCCGGCGGCGACCGGTGGCTGCAGGGCGCCGCGACCCAGGGCATATCCGGCTCCGGGGCGCAGCTCGCGAAGGTGCAGGACCTCGATGTGCGCAGCGGCAGCCTGGACCGGGTCGGCAAGGGCCGTGTCGCCGTCGACAAGATGCTCGCCATGTCGGCGAAGGTCGAGGTCGGTGACAAGCTGCCGATGTACCTTCCGGACGGCACCAAGGCCAGTCCCGAGGTCGTCGCCGTGTACGGCCGCGGGCTCGGCCTCGCGGCCGTGACCATGGACCGTGCGTCCCTGGCCGCCCATGTCACCTCGGGCTTCAGCAGCACACTGCTGGTACGTGGCGGAGATGCGAGGGCCCTCGCCCCGTTGGGCAAGGTCACCGACCCCTCCGGCTACGCGGTCGAGCAGAACACCGACCGTGAGCTCAACGCCTGGGCCAACGCCACGATGGCCGGGGTCCTGGGCGGCTTCGCCGCCGTCGCCGCCGTCAACACCCTGGTGATGACCGTCCTGGACCGCCGTCGTGAGCTCGGCATGCTCCGACTCGTCGGCGCCACCGGGCGTCAGGTGATGGACATGCTGCGCTGGGAGGGCCTGCTGGTGGCGGTGTCCGGCATCGTCCTGGGCACGGCGATCGCCGCGGCCACCCTGACCCCGATGATGCGCGGCCTGACCGGCGAGGACCCGTACATACCCCCGCTGGTGTACGGGGCCTTCGCCGCGGCCGCGACGGTCCTCGCCCTGCTCGCCGTCGCCCTCCCGGCGCGAGCGGCGCTCCGCGACCGGAAGGGCTGACGGGGGGCGTTCGGCCTCGGCGAGCGGCGAGAGCCGGGCCGGAGCGAGGACTACTTGCCGGTTCCGCTGAGGTAGGCCGCCCATGGGTAGTAGACGTAGTCGAATGCCGCCGGCGCCCCGGTGATCCTGCTTCCGAGCCATACGTCGTTCGTCAGCTGGATGCCGGAGAACATCGGATCCATCTCGTCGTGCAGCTTCTGCTCCATCTGCACGACCAGCTCGGAGCGGGCGCTTTCGTCCTTGGTGCTGACCGCCTCGGCATAGAGCCCGTCGATGCCCTTGTAGCCGGACTGGTTGAAGGTGCCGCCGGTGATCGCGGTGAGGCCCAGCCAGTCGAGCGGATTCGGGATGTTCGGCCAGAACTGTGTGTACAGCAGGTCGGTGTTGCCGCGCGTCGCCGGGTCGTACAGGTAGTTGGAGTAGCCGGTGGCAGGTACGACGTTGAGCTTGAAGTTCAGGCCGATCTTGTCAGCCGCGGCCTTGATCCCGATACCCAGCTGCTGTGTCTCCGCCTGCTGCGGAACCACGAGGCTGATCTGCTTCGACTTCACATCGGCCGGAACGCCGGCGAGCAGCTTCTTCGCCTCGTCGATCTTCGCGGTGCCATCGGTCTTCACCGAGTCGGCGTACGAGGTCAGCTCGTCCTTCGCGAAGCCGTACACGGCCGGCACGGTCTGCAGCGGAACGGCGGTCCCCTGACCGGCGTACACCTGGTTGCCGATGCCCTTCCAGTCGATGGCCATCTGGAGCGCCTTACGCACATCGGCGTTGCCCATCGCGCCCTTGTGGTTCGCGACCACGAGCGTGACAGCCAGGGGCGCGGCACCCGAGTAGAGCTTGCCCGCCGACGATGCCTTCAGCTGTGCCAGCCCGGCCGTCGGCGGGCCGTACGTTCCGTCGATCTGGCCCGAGAGCAGACCGGAGGTGATCGCGGAGTCGTCGGTCAGGAAGGTGAAGTCGATGTTCTTCACCTTCCGTGGCAGCGATGTGTTCCAGTAGCCGTCGTAGCGGCTCACGTCGATCGACTGGCCCTGCGTCCACTTGGCGTACTTGTAGGGACCGGTGCACATGACACCGACGCCCGGCGTACCGACCTTGTCGCCGTGCTGCTCGTAGAACTTCTTCTCGACGACCACACCGGCGAAGCTCGCCAATTCGTCGTTGAAGAGATAGTCGGGCTTCTTGAGCCGGACGGTCACTTCGCCGGCGCCCGTCTTCGTGATCGAGGCGACGTTCGCGTACAGGTAGCCGTAGAAGCTCGACTTGTCCGTCATGTTGTGCCGCATGCTCCACACGACGTCGTCGGCGGTCATCGGCGAGCCGTCCCAGAAGGTGACGTCGTCGCGCAGCTTGTAGACCCAGGTCGTCGGGTCGGGATTCGAGTACGACGTCGCCAGATTGGGCTTGATCTGGAAGTCGGGCGTCTGTGCGAGCAGGGTCTCGCACATGTTCGAGTTGATCATGTTCGGTGTGTAGTCCGCCGACTGGAAGGGGTCGACGGTCTGCGGCTCGCCCTGGAAGACGTTCCAGGTGATCGTGTCGACCGATCCCGAGCCTTTCGGGGTGAAGGTGGTCAGCGCGTCGGAGGACCCGGTCGCTGCGGTGCCGGAGGTGCCGCCGGAGCAACCGGCCGTCACCAGGGCGGCTGCGGCGGCGACGGCGGTGAGTGCCGTTGCCCGTCTGCGGGGGCGGGATGAGTACATGGCGGAACTCCCGTTCAGTGTCGGGCTGTGATGGCTTCGGGGTGCCACCCGCTGCGGGGGACGCTGTCGCGCAACAGGCGGGTGTAGGGGTCTTGCGGGTCGTCGAGCACGGCGGCGGTGGGCCCTTGTTCGACGACAGCGCCGTGACGCATGACGATCGTGTCGTCGGTCACCTGGCGGATGACGGCGAGATCGTGGCTGATGAACAGGTAGCTCACGCCGCGTTTCTGCCGGATGTCCGAGAGCAGATTGAGGATCTGCGCCTGGATCGAGACATCCAGGGCCGACACGGCCTCGTCGAGGATGAGGATGTCCGGATCGGCGGCGAGCGCGCGAGCGATGGCGACGCGTTGGCGCTGCCCTCCGGAGAGTGACCTCGGCAGTGCCTCGAGCTGCCGGTCGTCGAGTCCGACGAGCTCGGCGAGTTCACTCACGCGCTTCCTGGTCTCGTCGCGGCCGAGCCGGAAGTGCACGCCGACGACTTCCGCGAGGCAGTCGCCGATGCGCTGACGGCGGTCGAGCGAGGTGTAGGGGTCCTGGAAGACGATCTGGATGTTCCGGCCCCGCTCACGGCGGCTGCGTGCGGAACGCGCCGGCTGGGTGCGGTCCTCGCCCCGGAACATGATGCGGCCACCGGAGGGACGCTCCAGGCCGATGATCATCCGCGCGGTGGTCGTCTTGCCGGAGCCGGACTCGCCGACGATGCCGAGGGCTCCGCCCGGGGCCAGGGCGAAGCTCACATCGGCGACCGCGGTCGCCTCGGCACGCCCACGGCCGAACGTCTTGGTCAGGTGCTCGACCACGAGCAGCGGCTCGGTCATCGCGGGATCTCCTCGTTCGAAGGGGAACCGATGTGCTGCTGCCGAACCATCTGGCCGCGCAGGCCGGGCATCCGGACGCACCGGGTCCCCGACGGACCGATCTGCAGCAGGGGTGGCACTCCTGCCCGGCACCGCTCCTCGGCGAAGCGGCAGCGCGGCGCGAAGGCACAGCCGTCCGGCGCCTCGTAGGCGGTGGTCGGATGACCGGTGATGGCGGGCAGTCGGTCGACGCGGCGGTCGATCTCGGGGCGTGCCTGCACCAGGGCGGCGGTGTAGGGGTGGAGCGGGTCCTGGTGCAGCCGCACCGACGCCTGCCGCTCCATGACCTGGCCGGCGTAGAGCACGATCGTCTCGTCGCACACGGCACCGGCGAGTTCCAGGTCGTGGGTGATGAAGAGCATCGCCATGCCGTACTCGCGCTGCATGCGCCCGAGGATCGTCATCACCTCCGCCTGGGTGGTGACATCGAGCGCGGTGGTCGGCTCGTCGGCGAGAACGAGCCGAGGCCGCGCAGCCACCGCGGCAGCGATCATCACCCGTTGCAGCAGGCCGCCGGAGAGCTCATGGGGGAACTGCCGCAGCCGGCGCTCCGGGTCCCCGATGCCGACCTCGGCGAGCAGTTCCTGTGCGCGTTTGCGGGCAGCGGGCTTGGGCATCCGGTCGTTGGTACGCATCGTCTCGGTGAGGAAGTCGCCGATGGTGCGTACGGGGTTGGTGTGGGCCCGTGCGTCCTGGAAGATCATCGCGACGTCCTTCGCCCGATAGGACCGCAGGGCGTCGGCGCGAAGGTCGAACACCTCGGCGCCGTCGAAGCGGACACCGCCCCGGACGTCGGCGCCGTCGGGGAGCAGGCGTGCGATGGTGCGGACCGTCATCGACTTGCCCGAACCGGACTCGCCGACCAGACCGAGGGTGCTTCCGCTGTCGAGTGAGAACGAGACATCGCGCAGCACGGTGCGCAACTCGCCCGCGACCGGCAGCCGAACCGTCAGTCCGTCGACTTCGAGAAGTGTGTTCACGAGCGTGCCTCCCAGCGTTCCGTGAGCCGGTCGCCGAGCATGTTCACGGCACCGACGGTGACGACGATCAGCGCGCTGGCGAACAGGGCCTCCTGCGGGTGTTGTTGCAGCACCCCTGCCATACCGGTGCCGACCATCGCGCCCCAGTCCGATGTCGGTGGCTGCACCCCGAGGCCGATGAACGAGAGGCCGGCGAAGTCCATCAGGGCGAACCCGAAAGCGAGTGTGGCGTTGGCGACGATCAGCCCGCCCACGTTGAGGAGGATGTGCCGCAATGCGATCCGCAGCCCGTGCACGCCCTGCACCCGCAGTGCCGCGATGTAGGGCAGTGAGCGCTCCCGCAGCGACGCGCTCCGCACGATCCGGGCGATGTAGGGGACATAGGCGATGGACAGCGCCGCGGTGGCGGCCTTCAGGCCGGACCCGAACAGGGCGGTCGCCAGGATCGCCAGCAGCAGTCCGGGGAAGGCGAACACGGCATCGACGACGCGCACCACGATCTGGTCGAACCAGCCGCCGAACCAGACGGCCGCGAGCGCGAGTACCGTCCCGAGGAGCGTCGAGATCGCCACGACGAGGAACGGTCCGATCAGCGCGGTCCGGGAGCCGTAGATGAGGCGCGAGAGAAGGTCCCGCCCGCTCGCGTCGGTTCCCAGCACATGCGTACCGCTGGAGCCCTGGTACGCACCGGAGAGGTCGACGGCGTTGGGATCGTGCGGTGCGAGGAGGGGCGCGAGGACGGCGAAGCAGACGACGAGTCCGAGGACGGTGATCGCCACTCCACCGGTCACGCCGATGGTTCTGGTACGGCGTGTCGTCCGCCGGCCGGCCCCTCGGGCTCCGATGCGGCGCAGCCCTGCTGTGGTGCTCATGAGTCCTTCTTCCCGATCGACACGCGCGGGTCGAGCAGTGTGTAGGCGATGTCGATGAGGGTGTTCAGCACGATGAAGGCGGCGACGTACATCAGACAGATCGCCTGTACGACGGGGAAGTCCTTCTGCTGCACCGAACTCACGAGGAACTGACCGAGTCCGCCGAGTTGGAAGACCTGTTCCACGACGACGCTTCCCGCGATCAGGCCCGCGATCGTGAGGCCCGCGACGGTGAGCACCGGCATCGCGGCGTTGCGCATCACATGTCTGCGTACGACGGCCCCGTGGGGCAGTCCGCGGCTGATCGCGGTCTGCACATGATCGGCGGACAGTTCCTGTCGGATCGCGGTCTGGGCGAGTCGCGCGACGAACGCGACGGAGGCGAGCGCGAGCGCGATCGACGGGAGGACCATGTGGTAGACCTCGTCGAGGCCCCCACGGCCGGAGCCGAACACCGGGAACCACTCCAGGTCGACGGCGAACACGATGATCAGCACGACCGCTCCGACGAAGGTCGGCACCGCCATGACGGCGGTCGCGCCGGCCATGGCGGACCGTGACAACCAGCCGGGCCTGAGGCCGGCGAGGGTGCCGATGGCCAACCCGAGCACCAGGACGATCGCCGCGGCCATGAGGACGAGCAGCGTGGTCGCGAAGGCGCGGCTTCCGACCAGCGACGCCACCGGTTGGTTGTAGATGACCGATGTCCCGAAGTCGCCGTGCGCCACGCCACCCAGCCACCTCAGGTACTGCTGCCAGACGGGGTCGTCGAGGTGATACTCGGCCTTGATCGAGGCGATCGCCTCGGGGCTCATGGTGCGGCCGTGCGTGAGATAGGTGAGCGGGCTTCCGGGCGCGGCGTAGAGCGCTCCGAAGACGACCAGGCTCGCGATGAACAAGGTCACCACCAGCCCCACGATGCGGGTGGCGACGAACCGCAGCAGTACCCCGGCGGGCCGCTGCTTCGCCTTCGCCTGCCCCGATGGCACGGGTGCCGTCATGGTCGTGTGGCTCATCGGTTCGCTCCTGGCTGTGCTTGATGGACCACACGGCCACCCACGACGGTCCGCAGCACGCGTGTGTCGAGCAGTTCTTCGAGTGGTCGGGTGAAGATGTCCCGGTCGAGCACGATGAAGTCGGCGTACAGCCCCTCGGCGAGACGGCCGTGCAGCTGCTCGGAACGGCTCGCCCAGGCGGCGTCACGGGTGGCGTGCACGATCGCGTCGGCCAGCGGCAGGGCGTAGTGCGCGATGTTGGCGGGCAGCGAGGGATCCAGTGCCGAACGCCGTGTCGCCGCGATGAACATATTGGGCAGCGGCGCATGCGGCGACGTGGGCGAGTCGGTGCCGAGCGCGAGTACGGCTCCGGCGTCGGTCATCTCGGGCCAGGGGAAGCCGCGGTCGACCCGCTCGTCGCCGAGCACGCGCCGCCAGTTCTCCTGGATGGCAGGGTCGGCGTGCACGGGCTGCATGCTCGCCGTGATGCCGAGTGCCGCCAGCCGTTCGATGTCCGCGGGGTCGACGACTTCGAGATGTTCGATACGGTGACGGCGCTCCTTGGGGCCGTTGAGAGCGACGGCGTGTTCGACGGCGCCGATCGCGACCCGGATCGCCTCGTCACCGATGGCGTGCATGGCGACCTGCAGGCCGGCTGCGTCCGCGGCGGCCACCACCGGCGCGAGTTCGGCGAGACTCCAGATCGGGTCGCTGTTCGCGCCGTTCACATAGGGCTTTCCGAGAGCCGCTGTGCACCCGTCGACGGTTCCGTCCACCATGACCTTGATGCCGGTCACGCGCAGGAACGGGGTCGCCCGGTGGGTGGCGAGTTCGACGGCGCGCTCGACCTGGGCGAGGTTGCTCCCCTCGTCGCCGGTGGGCTGGACGCGCCAGAACGCGGCGATGCGCGTGGTCAGGGCGCTCGCCGCATCGGCACGGCGCATCGCCTCGTAGTCGGCCTCGACCAGCGCCATCTCGGTCGAACCGACGATCCCGGACTCGGCGTACGCCGCGAGGACGACCGCCAGGGCCTCGTCACGGTCGGAGTCGTCGGCGAAGCGGTCGAGGACCGGCCACACGAGGTGGTGCATCGCGGTCTCGTCGACCAGGCCGGTGGCCGCGCCCCGCTCGTCGCGGTGAATCGTTCCTCCAGGCGGTGACGGAGTGGCGTCGTCGATGCCGGCTTCGGCGAGGGCCGCCGAGTTCAGCCAGATCGAGTGGAAGTCGTAGGCCTGCGCATAGACGGGCCGGTCGGCGACGACGGCGTCGAGCATGCTGCGATCGGGTGTGCCGCCCGGGATGTCCCCGTGTTTCCACCCGGTGGCGAGCACGCGAGGGGCGTCGGGGTTCTCCTCCGCCCATGTCCTGATGCGCCGTTGGATCTCCGTCACGGTGTTGGCGCCCCAGAGGTCGACCTGGACCGCCGCCTCGCCGGTGCCGACCACATGTGCATGACCGTCGACGAAGCCGGGGAGGACGGTCGCGCCGTCGAGGTCGTGGATCAGGGCGTCCGGTCCGGCCACCCGCGCCGCGGTGGCCTCGTCGCCGACGTAGGTGAGCCGGTCTCCCACCACCACGAGGGACTCGGCCCAGGTTCGTCGGTCGGAGGTGAAGATCCGGGCGTTGCGGTAGAGCTGAGCGGGCATGGTCGCGTCCTTGTCCATCGGGTTCCTCAGAACCGGTCGAGACCCTCACGGGCCGCAGCGTCGGGGGTGCCTGCCCGGTACTCGAGGGCGACACCGGGAAGGTCGAGAGAGGCCGTGAGCAAGGTGCTCCACCGTTCGTGGTCCGGCTGGGCGTCGTCGGCCCGGACGCACACCACCGCGGCGGCGCCGTCGCCCCCGCAGAAGGCGGCCGCGCGCTCCGGAGCGGAGCGGCCGGTCATGCCGCCGCGTACGGCGTATGCGTGGTCGTACCGCTCGGCCGACACCGATTCCGGGATGCCGGTGTCACCGCCGGCGAGGCCGGGGGCGAGAAAGTGGTTGGTGTGGATGAGCCAGCCGTCGGTGTCGGGGGGCACCACGGCGAATCCGGCCGGTGACATCTCGATGGACGCTGCTGCGGAGCGGCCGTCCCGACAGGTCGCGACGGTCAGCACGGTGGATGCGCTCACGGTCGCGGAGGCGACGATGTCGCGGGCCTCCGCCACCGTGGTCGCCTCCTCGAGGACGCGACGTGCGACCGCGTGGACGGGCACGCCGCCGGTGGTGTTGTCGGAGCGATGGTGCAGGATGTTGAAGTGCAGGCCGAGACCGGCGTCATTGACCCCGATCTTCGCGGCCGTGCCGAACTCGGTGAAGAGCTTCACCCGGCGTCGCGTTGCGGTCACGAGCGACAGCAGCAGACCGTCCGGTGTGAGCGAGTCGTGCCAGTCCCATGTCTGGATCGTCTCGGGCGGTCCGCCGGCGGGCGGTATGTGCACGGCGGTGGTGCACTCGCCCTTCCCGGGCGCGGCGGCGAGTACTTCGGTCCGTGCGCCGACCGCTGCCACCTGCCATGGCTCGATCCCCGATGCCTCGGCGATCCCGTCGGACTCCTCGGCGAGACCCGGACACCAGTCGCGCAAGGCGTCGTGGCTGTGGGCGACGATGTCGCGGACGGTCGTTTCCGGGATGCCCAGAACCTTGAAATGCGCCAGGTAGCGGGCGCTGACGTCACGCACCTGGTCCGCGTACCGCGTGCCGATCTCGCGTCCTCGGTCACGGGAGTCGGTGGTGGTCGTGCGCAGTGTGTGCAGCTTCATGGTGTTGCTGTGCGACCTTTGCTTGTGAGGCCCGTCACGGTGAAGGGTGGGCGACACGCTAGGTAGGTAAAACGTTTAATACAATGGTCTTTGTCGCGTCACTTTCTGCTATTTCTGGTTGCCCGGTGCGCATCGCCGACCACGGTCCGGCGGTCCGGGGCGGCGGCGGAAGGTACGAACCGAGGAGGTCGCCGTGGCTCGATCGAAGGGCGTCACCATCCGCGATGTCGCCCAGCGCGCGGGGGTCTCCATCGCGGCGGTCTCGATGGCGCTCAACGGCACCGGGACGCTGAGCGCGGCCACCCGGCTGCGCGTCCGGGCCGTCGCCGAGGAGATGGAGTACGAGGCCGACGCCCTCGCGCGCGGTCTGCGACGTTCGTCGGTCGGGGCGATCGGGCTCGTCATGCGCTCACTGGACGCGCTGGGTGAGTACGCGCCGCGGGGCGTCGATGTGTTCACCCGCTACATCGGCGCCGCCTCCGCGCAGGCGATGGACCGCGGGCTCAGCGTGATGCTCGTGCCCGACCCGACCAAACGGCCGACACCGCCGCTGGCACTGTCACTCGACGGCTACATCGTGACGATGCCGCACAGGGACGATCCGGTGATCGATCTCCTCGAACGGCGCGGGATCCCGTATGTGACGCTGGGACGCGATCCCAGCCGCCCGGATTTCACCGACTGGGCCACCGAGGACGACGGCTCCAGCTTCCGGCGCATCTACGAGCACTTCGCCGCATCCGGTGCCCGATCGATCGCACTGTTGCGCGGAACCGACCCCAACGCCTGGAACATCGACAGCGAGGCGATGTACCGCGCATGGTGTGAGAGCGCCGGGATCACGCCGCGCGTCTATATGTCGGCCGAACGCACCGGCGAGCACGGCGGCGAGAACATCGCGCACGCGATCGTGGACGACGGGATCCCCGATGCGATCCTGTGCCACACCGGTCGTCAGGCGGCCGGAGTGCTCGCGGGCCTCACGGCTCGCGGCGTCGCCGTGCCCGAGCGGACGATGCTTGCCGCGGCTTCCGATTCCGAGCACACCCGGCACAGTCGGCCCGCCATCTCGGCCGTCGAACTCCACGCCGCGGAAACGACGATGGCGCTGCTCGACCTTCTCCAGGCGCGCATCGCGGGCGAGCCGAGCGCGGGACCGGTCCTGACGACCGCCCGGTTCCGGGTCCGCGCATCGTCACGACGCACCGACCCGAACGTCTGACGCCCACCGAGCCGGGCGGCCGACACCCTGGGCAGGGCAGTTCGACAGACGCCGGCCCGGCCCGGGTGCGGGGCGGATCGAAGTCCCCGTCAGGGAAGGAGCACGATGCGGTCGTCGGTCTCCGCGGCCCAGACCTGCTCGACATCCTTCAGGGGAACGGCCTTGGCCCGGACGTCGAATTCCCCCTCGGTGACGGCATCGACCAGTTGGGGCAACTCCTCGAGCCATTCCCGGCCGTCCACCGAGCCGATGCCGCTGCCGACGATCTGCAGTCGGGCGGCGCGCAGTGCGGCGGAAGGGACGGGAGAGGTGAGCCCGGCCATGGAGCCGATCTGGATCCAGTGGACGGGGTCGCTGCGCTCCTTGCGGGTGCTGATCATGTCGACCATGGCGGTCGCCGCGGGTTCGCCCCACAGGTAGTCCAGGACGACATCGACGTCTGCGGCCTCGGCGAGCCGGCCGAGGGTGAGCACCTCGTCCGCGCCGAGCGGACGCAGGGCTTCCAGGGCGGCGGGGTTGCGGCCGGCGCCGATGACACGGGAGGCGCCCAGCTTCCTGGCGACCTGGACGGCCATCCGTCCGGCGTTGCCGGTCGCGCCGAGGACGAGCACACTCCGGCCGCGCCGGAAGTCGATACGGCGGCGCAGCGCGACCCAGGAGGACATGGCGGGGTTCATGGCGGCGGCGACGGCGACCGGATCGACGCCCTCGGGCAACACGATGCTGCGACCACGCCGCAGGATCGTGCGCTCGGCCAGGGTGCCCAGGGTGGTGTCGTCGAGGATCGTGTAGCGCAGACGCCCGTCGGGGCCGCGCACGACGCCGTCGATGCCCGGGATCAGGGGGAGCTCGTCGGTGCTGGTGTAGTGCGACCCGTCGGCCTGGGACCGCACCCGCGGGTGGAGCCCGGCGGCGACCACCTCGACCACGGCCTCGTCCGCCCCCTGGGCGACCGGGTCGGGGAACTCCTGGTAGCGGGGCGGCCTGTCGAAGGCCGAGACAACGGCGGCGTGCATGACACTACCCCCAATTAGTTGGCGATACGAACAAACTTCAAACTAGTTCGTACCGCGAATTAAAGTCAAGCTACGATGGCTCGCATGAGCAGCCTCCCGTCCTCCGCCGATACCCCCGGTCTCGACGGCCACCCCGGCCTCGCACCGGGGGACACGGAACCGACCGATGCCCTGGTGCAGATCGCGTTCACGGTGATGGGCGTGCTCACCCGGGTCGCGGCCGAGCACGACGTGTCCCTGACGCAGTTGCGTGTCCTCGGGATCCTGCGGGACCGCAGGCCGAGGATGGCTCAGCTCGCCGCATTCCTCGGCTTGGAGAAGTCCACGATGTCCGGCCTGATCAACCGTGCGGAACAACGGGGACTGCTCCGACGGGTCCGCAACGCCGAGGACGCCCGCGCCTGGGACGTCGTCATGACCGACGAGGGGCTGAAACTCGCCGCGCGGGTGCACCAGCAGGTCGAGGAGGCTCTCAAGCCACTGACCGACGGGCTCGACCAGGCCGGCGAGGAGGCGCTGAACCAGGTCACCCGGCTGATCGGGACGGGGCTCTCACCGGCCGGATGCTCGTGAACGACATACGCCGCCGCCTCCCCGGCCACAACGGGGCCGGGGAGCCAGGAGCCGCAGGACCGTCACATGGACCCGGTGCTCGTACGAGCGTGCGACGGCGCCCCGCGGCCCCCGTCGGGTGCCGGGTCGGCCGGTCCGGGCAGCCCGCCGGGACCGGTTTCCGGGACCGGGGACCCGAGGGCCGAGTCGGCGCTCTCGCCGAGGAAGCCGCCCGACTGGTGCTGCCACAGCTTGGCGTAGGCACCGTCCGCCGCGAGCAGTTCCTCGTGGGTGCCCTGCTCGACGACGCTTCCACGGTCCAGGACGATCAGACGGTCCATGCCGGCGACGGTACTGAGGCGGTGGGCGACCACGAGGGCCGTACGTCCGTCCATCAGCCGCCACAGGGCGTCCTGGACGAGGAGTTCGCTCTCCGAGTCCAGCGCGCTGGTCGCCTCGTCGAGCAGCAGGATCGGGGCGTCGCGCAGGATGGCCCTGGCAAGGGCGACGCGCTGACGCTGACCGCCCGAGAGTTTGACGCCCCGCTCCCCCACCAGAGTGGCGAAGCCGTCGGGGAGTTGGTCGGCGAACTCCGTGACGTGCGCGGCCGCGGCCGCCGCGTAGATGTCCTCGTCGGTGGCGCCGGGCCGGGCGAAGGCGATGTTGTCCCGCAGGCTGCGGTGGAACATGGCCGGCTCCTGCGGGACGTAGGCGATCAGTGAGCGCAGATCGGTCTGGCGCAGCCGGCTGATGTCCTGACCTCCGATCAGGATGCGTCCGTCGTCGATGTCCGACATCCGCAGCAGGAGCCGGGTGAGCGTGGTCTTGCCACCGCCGGATCTGCCGACCAGGCCGATCCGTGCGCCTGCGGGCACGTCCAGGTCGAGTCCCTGGAAGATCGGCTTCGCACCCGTGTGGGCGAAGGTCACCGCCTCGAAACGAACGCCGGTGTCCCGCGGTGCGAGCGGTTCGGGTTGCGTCGGGTCGAGCACGGTGGGCGGATCCAGCAGCAGCTCCGTGAACTGCGCGGCCTCGGTCAACGAGCTTTCCAGGCGCCGGTAGATCTGGTTGAACTCGAACATGATCTGGGTGGCGTTGGAGTAGTAGGTGAAAGCGACGACGATCTCCTCGACTCCCTGACCCGAGCCGCCGAAGGCGATGGCGACCAACAGACCCAGCACGTTGGTCAGCACGGACATGGGGGCGACCAGGGTGTCGACGCGCAGATTGCCGTAGTCCCACGACCTCAGCGTCAGGCGCCGGGAGTCCGCGACACGGTTGCGGTGCTCGTCGGCCTCCCGCCGCTCGGCCGCGAACGCCCGGATGGTCTCCATGTTCATGAGGCTGTCGGCGACATGGCCGGAGACCCGGGCGATCGCCGCCTCACGGTCGTTGACGAGCCGCTGCCGGCGACGGATCAGAGGCGTCGCGGCCACCACGGTCAGCGCGATCATCACAAGAAGGCCGACGACGAGCATCGGTTCGTAGCTCCACAGCACCACGGCACCGAACACCAAGGGGACGAGACTGCCCACGATCCGGTACGTCACCGTGTCGACGAAGTCCTCGAAGCGCTTGCCGAAGCTGAGCACCCGTTTGGTCAGGGAGCCGGCGAAGTTGTCATGGAAGAACGCCGCGTCCTTGGCGAGGAGTTCGTCCATGCCGCTCACATACAGGTGTTCCATGCCCAGGGCGGCCACGCGGTTCAGGCAGTGCTGCCCGATCCGCCACACAACCTCGGCGAGCAGCAGCGTCACGCCGAAGCCCAGCACGTACGGCAGCGCCGAGCTGAGGGTGAGACCGCCGCCGTGGGCGGCCTGTCCTGCCAGTTTGGCGATCAGCAGCGGGCCGACATAGCGGATGCCGATGTTGCCCACGGCCGGCAACAGCAGCGCGGGCAGGGCCAGTAGTCGTAGCCGCAGCAGTTCCTGGCCGTAGCGGCGCAGCGCCAGAACGACCGCGCTCCTGCCCGGCGTCGACCCTCGCGTATCTGTTGTCCCCATCACACTCCCGGAGGTTCGGAAGTCGGAAGTCTCCCGTCCGCGGAGTTCCCCAGTCCAGGCATTTACCGCGGACCGGCGATAACCGGACATCGCCGTGTTCGGCGTACGCAGCGGACGTATCCGGTGCCAGTCCCTGCGGGGCGGTGAGTGCGGTGCGGATGTTGTCAGTGGGATCGGCTTGGATGTGGCTGTGTCTGTCGATGAAGTGATACGCCGACTGCCTGGGATTTCGATCGTTCGGAACCGCTCCCGAGCCATGGCCGTGGTGGACGCCATCATGAGCCCGGACTGGGAGTCCCGGTTCTACTCGTTCGACGCCCGGTGGTCGCCGACGGAGGAGATGGCCTCCATGCGTGACGGCTGCGGCAATGACTACTCGATCGTCTTCTCACCGGCGGGCGTCTACGCCCGCGGCTTCGATCACGAGTCGCCGATGAGCCCGTATCGGTTGACGCCCCCGGCACCGTGGCCGGGACTGTTCGACGGAATACCCGAAGCATTCCTCCCCCAGGTCACAGACCCCGCCTTCTGCGACATCGACGGGATGCCGCGAGCGACGGTGTGCTTCTGGCGAGAAGCGGCCGACGCCGAGTGGAAGTGCGGTGCCATCGACGCACTGCCTGAGGGAGCGAAGGACGACGGAAGCGCGGAGTGGCTCTTCGACGTCCTCCTTGGTGGCCGGCCCGAGACATACCGGCAGTTCGCGGAGGAGTACTACGAAGCGGCGGTGAACCTCGAGGCGGTGCGTCACATCTATGCCTTGCGGCCTCTCACGCACAGCGTCGTGTCATCGCTGAACCCCGGTGTCGACCTTGCCGGCCTTGAAAAGGACATGGCCCAGATCGGCTATCCCTTGCCGGGCTGAGGGCCTGTTCGGGTACGTGGGTCCTGTCGTATTCCCGATCTCACCGCGTCCTCCTCCCTGAATGCCGCCACGCGGTTGCCAGACTCGTCCTGGCACTGTCAGTGGTGGGTGGCAGCATCGGGCACATGACGGACACCACGGCATTCGACTGGCGGTCCTTCCTGCTGAGGTGGAGCGGGGAGTGGGCGGATTCCCTGCCGGACGGCGAGACGCGGGACGAGGACGAGGAGGCCGCCCGGCAGGCACGGTGGCTCGGGTTCCCGCCCGCCTCCGAGGAGCGGATCGCAGCCATGGAGGAGCGCCTCGGCAGACGGATGCCCCCGTCGTACCGGGAGTTCCTCAAGGTCAGCGACGGGTGGCGGCACGCGGGTGGATTCGTGTGGCTGCTGGCGGGGACCGAGGACGCACGCTGGCACGACAACGAGTCGGGACTCGCGGACATATCCGAGGAGTACCTGGACGAGGACGCCGGGCCCGAGGAGCGGCGGGAGGCGGACATCTGGCGGCGCGGGCTGCAACTCGACGTGGAGTCCGACATCACCTACGTCCTCATGGACCCCGAGGACGTGGATGAGGGCGGTGAGTGGGCCGTGTACACGTGGGCGAGCTGGCGTGCCGAGCCGCCCGAGCGGCATGCGAACTTCCTCGAGTTCATGCGGGACATGTACCGGGAGTTCCACAGCCTGCGGGCACACCGGAGCGACGGGAAGGCGGTGTTCATCAACGACACGACGCGCAAGCTGGACGCCCAGGTGGAGGAGGCCCGGCTGGAGGCACTGCGCGGCGGCTGGGAGCGGGCGGTAAAGGCACTGGACGAGGCCAAGCGGTACGGCAGACCGCGGGCCACCGGGCTGGGCGACCAGATACGCCGCCTGCTCGGACGGACCTCCATGGTGTACTTCGACGGCCTGGTGACGGACCCGCGGTACGCGCCCGATCTGCTGCCGCCGCTGGTCGCCGAGCACGCGGCGCACTCGTACCGGGACGACTCCACGCTGACGTTCCATCTGCGGGGCGCCGACGACGCCCTGGTGTCACTGGCCTACATGACGCTCGATCAGGTGAGGAGCGGCACCTACCGGTACACGGCGGCCGGGGCGTTCGGTGAGGCTGTCGAGCGGGCGCGGGAGCTGGCACGGTGGGGAGACACCGACGGGGCGTGGCAGACGCTGAGAGACGCTGTGCCCCGGTGGGAGCCGCTGGGTCCGGACCATCTGGCGCCGCTGGGGTGGGTGGCCGACCCCGCGCTCGGGCCGCTGCTGACCCCGGAGCGGGGCCGCGAGCTGCTGTCCACGCCGAGGGGCGGGCAGACGGGTGAGGCACCCCGTCCGACGGCCGGGCTCGACCCGCGCGACCTGGCATGGCTCGCGGAGCCGGACCCGGGCAACAACCGCACGTCCTATCGGTTCGTCCTGGTGAAGGGTGTGGAGCCCGAGGAGTTGCCCGGACGGCTCGCAGACGGGGACGGCACCGTGCTGAACGAACCCATGACCTTCTGGGAGGCGCGCCACAGGCCGCTGGACGGCCAAAGGGAATTCTCGTCCTATGACGACAGGGCTCTCATGGCGGTCGGCCGCGCCGGCGCCGACTGGAGCTTCGCCTTCGACGGCAACCCCGCCCCGTTCGAACAGCAGCGGTTCGTCTCCCCGGCCGCGGCCGCCAGCGCGGGCACCCGCGCGGTGGTGGTGTGGAGCGGCCTGAGGACATGGCACGGGGAGCCGTACTTCCACCTTTCGGTGGCGGAAGACGGTGCCGAGCGGTACGCCTTCACGTACGCGGACGGACAGCTCCGACAGAGCGGGGAGATACCGCGGGCGCTGGACCCGAGCCGGTTCTTCGGCGATCTGGAGGACCGTGCCGAGGCGGAACGGTCGCTGCTGGAAGCGGTGACTGTGGAGTTCGGTGCCCATCTGCCACGTCACGCCATCATGAACGGGCGACTGCACACCTTCACCACCCGCTCCTGGACGCGGCCACCCAGGGACGGAGAGACGTACACGGTGATCCGCATGCACTGAGAAGCCGCGGGCCCGGCGGGCGGCGGACGGACGGCGAACGAGGGACCGGAAGGCGCGCTTCAGCTCGCGGTCCAGCGGCAGCGACGCGCGGCCGGTGCGGTCGGGCAGGGGGTGACCGTCCGGGCAACAGGCTGACGGTGTGGACCCGTAAGCAGGCCGGCTACGGGGACAGGCAGGGCGTCAGCCTCGCTCAGGGCTACATACTGGACGTGTACGGCCCTGACGGAACCAGGTTGCGCCACTATGACACCGCCCCGGAGTAATCCTCTTGATACGTAGGCCTTTTACCTCCGCCCTCTTAGCCGCAGCGGTTGGTGCAGCCTGATGGATTCCTGGTTCCTGGCGGTGCTCTCTGTGGGCTTCGGGCTGGCCTTCGTACGTCTCCAGAAGGGCCGACGTCTTGTCGGCCTGGTCAAGGCTTCCACCGCCACGGGAATCCTGTGCTGCTTGTTCGGCTGGTTTCAGGTCTTCTTCACTTTCCCGTCGCACGCGTGTCCCGAACTCTTGCACAGGGTCTCCATCGTCCACTTCGACCGCTACGAGAACAGCGTTTTCCCCGTGCAGGCCACCTGCCACTGGGACAACGGTGAGCGGAAAGAACTCGTGAGCGGCTGGGTCAATCCACTCCTGTTCACCTGCATGGCCGTGTTGACCGGCTGCCTGGTGACGCTGGCGGTCTTCGCCTACCGCCGCCACCGGAGCCGTGGCCGACCGGCTGCGGAGTGTTTCCCCCAAGACCACGCCCGCTGATTCGGCGAGACACCGCCGCCACTGCCCGAGTTGCCACTGCAGCCCACACGGTTCAGCCGAGCGCCATCACACCAACCAACGCTGGCACGTGACTCGTTGGAGCCGACGGCGACCCCGAACTGTGCGCACTACCAGCAGCCGATCGCCAACGTTGCGCGTCTGGCAACCCCGGGAAGGCCCGCCGCTCTGTCCCCACGGCCATCCTCGAGATCGTTCCGCTGCGAGGGACTCCGTGACGTCCACCGACCGGCACTGAACATCGGGCCCGCCGACCTCACGGTCTGCGGGCCCACACCGTCAGAGCATCGAACGCAGCCGATCCAATTCGCTGCCGATCGCCTCCCGCAGCACATCGTGACGCGTGCCGAGCTTGAACCGCTCGTCACTCCACCGGTCACGCGGATACAGCCACACCGGCTTGCCCACCAGCTCGGTCGGCTCCCACTCGAACCGCGGCCAGACATGGGCATGCAGGAACGGATCCGTGTTGCCGAGGATCTCCAGGTTGACCCGACGGAAGTCGGGGTCCAGCCGTCGGCAGGCCCGCTCAACCGCTTCTCCGAGTTGGTCCATGCCGGACAGAAACGACAGCCGCTCGGCCCTCGGAAGGTCAGACAGCCGTTGAACACCTGGCTCGTCCGTGAGGAGAACTGAGTACCCGGGCAGGAACTGAACGTCGCCGATCACCGCGAAGCCAGATTCAAGCCGCCGCAGCACGGTCGGGTTCTCGCCCCGCAGAGCAGCCCCGATCCGGTCCATCCGCCAGTCACCGGTCATGGCCCGAGCCTATCCGCGGGTGATCAAGACCTGCTTTTCGCTCCCCGCCCTCCCCACTCAGTTCAAGGACCACCAAAGCGAGGCAAGGAGTGGCCCCGGCCATTTCTGAACGGGGGTATCCATGACGGCTCCGAGGTCGTGATCACACCACACTTGGCGCCCGGTGGGTCGGCGGGCGACCTTCGGCCTGCGCGGGGGCCGGGCAGCGCAGCCGCGCGGTGAGGCTGCGATCGATCGCCTGACGGCGCCGCAGGTCGAGGGTGAAAGGTACATCGCCTCGTGTGCCGGAGGCCCGGCCGGAGATCCCGGCTGCGCAGTCAGTTGCGATGCGGACGAGGAGCCACTGGCGCCGAGGGTCTACCGGACCTTCGCTTGGGTACGCAGCTGTTCGGCCAGCCGTCCGAGTTCGGCCGGTGTCGCAGGGGAGGTGTCGCTGAGCCCGCTGCGTACGGCCGTCGGGCTGCGCAGGAAGCGTCGCAGCAGGGCCACGAGCAAGCCCTCCGGCAGGCTCTGCAGCGCGGCGAACGCGCGGGGGACCGGCGGCGTCGGCATGGCGGCCAGGTTCTGCCGTATGAGGTGGAGCATGCCGCGGACCGCGTCGGGATCGTCGGCCAGCGCCACCGGGCCGCCCGCCGCGTGCACCACCTGTCCGAGTGGCACCTCGAACGCGGCGTGTGTCCTGAGCCAGGCATCCATCCGCGGCTCGGCCTTGGCTTTGATCCCGGCGGTGCGGAACTCCCGGACGATCCGTTCCAGTCGCGGGGTGGTTCGGCCGTCGGGTTCGCCGATCGGCATCGGGAGCCGGCTGGTCATGAAGTTGGTCGCGCGGTAGCGGACCACGTCGCCGTCCATCGTGCCGCCCGCCAGCGCCGGAGGGAAGCCGAGCAGTACGCGCTCACGGCCGATCGCCGCGCCCAGCGGCTCCACGCCGGCCGCCCAGTTGTGCAGGAACAGCACATCGCCTTCGAGGCCGGCGAGTGACTCCAGCACCGCGTCGACCTGATGGGTGCGGACCAGGACCGCGGTCAGGTCGTACCCGCCGTCCGGGTGCTCGACCACCGGTACCGGCACCCGCCTGACGACAGGGCTGTCTTCCTCGGCGAGTTGCACACCGTGCCGACGCAGGGATGCCAGGCGCGCGCCCCGGGCGAGGAGTGAGACGTCGAGCCCGGCCTCGTGCAAGTGGGCGGAGAACAGGCTGCCGCAGACCCCGGCGCCGTAGACGAGCAGTTTCATGACAACCTCTCTCGCATGAGTCAAACGTTCGTTTCAATCAAACGTTTGTATAGTACGGTACATGGCACTCCCCGATACCCGGACCAAGATCCTCGACGCGGCCGAACACCTCTTCGCCGAGCACGGCTACCGCGGGACCTCGGTCCGCGCGATCACCGACCGCGCCGGAGCCAACGTGGCCGCCGTCGGCTATCACTTCGGTTCGAAGGCGGAACTCCTGGCCGCGGTCGCCCGCCGCGTGGTCGAGCCCATGACCGCCGCCCAGGGCGCCGGGCTCGATGAACTGCTCGCCAGGACTCCGGAGCCGTCGGTCGCCGAACTGGTGGACGCATTCGTAGGGCCGCTCTTCGACAAAATGCCCGCCGGCGATGAGAGCGGAGCCCGGACGTCCCGGCTGATCGTGACGATCCTCAGCGACCCGGCCGAGGAGGCACGCAGCTGGACCGGCCCGGACGAGGACACGGTCCGCGAGCGCTACCTGGCGGCTTTCGCACGCGCACTGCCCGGCCTTGCCCCAGAGGAGCTGTTGTTCCGGATGCGGGGGATCTTCGCCGTGACGGCGGTGGACCGCGTCGAGGTCTACAACCGGCCCTCCCCTGCCTGCCGCCCGACGGCGACGGAAGGCGAGGAGGCCCGGCGCTGGGCGATCACGTTCCTGACGGCAGCGATGAGCGCGCCACCGACCCGCGCCCGGGGATGAGCCTGGGGCGGCTCACTCACCGCCCTGGCCGCCGCCCTGGCCGCCGTCCTCAAGCACGTTCGGGTCGCACGGCGGGCGCAGGCTCTGGCCGGGCCCGCTGACTCCCCTGATCTCTGATGTCCGTCAAAGCGGATCAAGCCCAGGGCCGCGCCCCTGAACGCCGGTCCTGGCGGCCTGGAGGCGACCGGATACAGTGCGCAAGACGGCAGCCCGGTCAGAGAGGGAAAGCGTGACCGACACCAGCGACACCCGGCCCGCCGAGGGTGAAACGCAAGAGCCGAGACAGAGCCGACTGCACCGCCTGGCGCGTTACATCCCCATGATCGCCCCCGTTCTGTTGTGGGCCGTGCCCTGCTGGGTGCTGCTGCACAGCGGCCAGCACTGGCCGCTGCCCGTCACGGTGGTCGGCACCGTCCTGTTCGTCCTCGGCCTCATAGGTATGCCGCTCGCGATGGTGCGCGGCCACGGCCGGCGCCAGCTGGACCGGGCGGCGATCATCGGTGACACCCTGCTGGGCGCCAGCTGGGTCCTGTTCACCTGGTCCGTTCTGCTCGGGGCGTTCTTGCGGCTCGCCCTGACCGTGGCCGACGTGGGCGAGAGCCAGGACCGGGCCCGCATCGTCGCCTGGGCCGTCCTCGGCACAACCGCCGTACTGCTCGGCTGGGGGTACGCCGAGGCCCGCCGGGTGCCACGCGTGCGCCGACTCGATGTGCAACTCCCGCGGCTGGGTGCCGGGTTGGACGGCCTCCGCGTCGCCCTCATCACCGACACCCACTACGGCCCACTCGATCGCGCCCGCTGGTCGGCACGGGTGTGCGAGACGGTGAACGCCCTGGAAGCCGACCTGGTCTGCCACACCGGCGACATCGCGGACGGCACGGCCGAACGCCGCCGCGCCCAGGCCACCCCACTCGGTACCGTGCGGGCCACCCGGGCCCGTGTGTACGTCACCGGCAACCACGAGTACTACAGCGAGGCCCAGGGCTGGGTCGACCTGATGGACGAGCTGGGCTGGGAGCCGCTGCGCAACCGCCATCTGCTGCTCGAACGCGGCGGCGACACCCTCGTGGTCGCCGGCGTGGACGACGTCACCGCCGAGTCCTCCGGCCTGGCAGGCCACCGCGCCCACCTCGCCGGAGCCCTGGACGGCGCCGACCCCGACCTGCCCGTCCTGCTCCTGGCACACCAGCCCAAGTTCGTCGACCGGGCGGCAGCCGCCGGCATCGACCTCCAACTCTCCGGCCACACCCACGGCGGCCAGATCTGGCCCTTCCACCACCTGGTCCGCATCGACCAGCCCGCCCTCGCCGGCCTCAGCCACCACGGCACCCGCACCCTCCTCTACACCAGCCGCGGAACCGGCTTCTGGGGCCCACCGTTCCGCGTCTTCGCCCCCAGCGAGATCACCCTCCTGGTACTCCGCTCCCCGCACCCGCCCACCTCGCCGTAGCACCGGGCGGGCCCGACACATCCGCTTGGAGCTGTCCAGGAGCTGAGGGGTGCGGGCGGCACAACAGATGGCCAGGCTCGCCTCGCCGAGGACACGCACCCCCTCGGCGGCGTGCCCGGGACCGCCGCCGACTCCTTCTCCACCGCTGCCACCGCACACGCCGTCTGTTCGCCCCGCGCCGGCCCGCCCACCACCGTCGGCCGCGCGCTCCGTCCGCGTCGCGCGAGCAACCCGACCGCGCCCCGCATACGCCGGTGGCCGCGCCCGGGGACCCGGCGAGCGTTCCGCCGGGCGGGCTTCCCGGCCACGGTCAAGGACGACGCCTCCGGCGGATCGGCCGTCGCCCGGGATGGAGGGGGAGGCCGCGTCCCACCGATGGTCCCCGCCCCGGATCCGGCCGTCCGGCATCAGTGGCCCCACGGTGTGGCGCGGGTCACGGGAACCCCTCGGTCCGGCCGGAGAGGTAGCGGGTGTGAGATGTGATGAGCAGGGAGACCGGAAGCGCATGCGCGCACGGATCAGTGCGGGCGACCACGAGGCGTTCACCGCGCTCTACGAGGAATTCGCGCGGGAGGTCTACAACCACGCCTACCGGCTGACGGGCGACTGGTCGACGGCCGAGGAGGTGATGTCCGAGACTTTCCTGGCGGCCTGGCGTACCCGTCACACCGTCGACCCGGAGGGCGACTCGCTGCGGCCGTGGTTGCTCGGGATCGCCACCAACAAGGCACGCAACACCAGGCGCGGTATCGGGCGGCGCCTGGCCTTCCTGGCCCGCCGCCCCGCCCCGGAACTGGTGGCGGACATCGCGGATGCCACGGTCGGACGCGTCGACGACGCACGGCGTCTCACCGCGGTCCGGCAGGCGCTGGGCGGACTCCGCCGCCAGGAACGCGAGGCGCTGGCCCTCTGCGTCTGGTCCGGGCTGAACTATGCCGAGGCCGCCGAGGCCTTGGGCGTCCCGGTGGGCACCGTACGGTCGCGGCTGTCCCGTGCCCGTACCCGGCTGCGCCGGCTCACCGACGAGGAACTCGGCTGGACACCGGGCAAGTCCGCGCGGGAAGCACACCCCGGAGAACCGGCCCGGTCCGGAAGGGAACCCCGCCCCGGCCGCGGAGAGGTAGAGAGCAGGGCCGCGTTCGTGGCTCTGCCCATCCAGGAGGAAGCCTGATGAACGACCGTACCTCCGGCCCCGAGCGGGCCGAACGCGAGGAGCTGGCCCGGCTGCTGCCGGCCCCGGCCGAACGGGACCTGCCCCCTGGCCGTCATCTCCACCACAAGGACACCCTGATGCGTCTGATCGACCAGGACGGCGACCGCACCTCCGCCCGACCCCGCCTCCTGCGCCCCGCAGTTCTGCTGCCCGCCGCCGGACTGGCTCTGGGCGGGGTGCTGTTGACCACGCTCGCCGCCACCGGCCAGGGCAGCGCTCCGGCACCGTCCGCCACGGGCACAGGCTCCCCGCGTGGCGCGGCCGTGCTGCTCGACCGGATCGCCTCGGTCGCCGCGAAGAAGGACGAACAGAAGGTCACCGACGACCAGTTCGTGTACGTCAGGACACTGCAGACCGAGAACGACGGCACGTTCGGCGGCCCGGTGAAGCTGACCAGGCCCCGCGAGCGTGAGGTCTGGATGTCGCAGCAGGTAGCACCGGTGATCGCTGTCGGCCTGATCCACGAGGACGGCTCGTACTACCCGATCGAGGTCGGCGTCCCGGACGGCGAGCCCGCCGTCGGCTACCCGGCAGGCCTCAGCCGGCCGACGTACACCTGGCTGGCCTCGCTGCCCACCGACCCCGACGCCCTGCTGCAACGGCTCACCACCGAGATCAACCGGGACCAGGACCAACGCGGCACCCCGGCCGAGGACCGCGACCGGGCCCAGGACACCTTCGACACCATCGGTGAGCTGCTGCGGGAGACGGTGATGCCGCCGACGACCGCGGCCGCCCTCTACAAGGCCGCAGCGAAGATCCCCGGCGTGACCGTGGACCCCGACGCGGTGGACGCGGCCGGCCGGCACGGGATCGGCGTGGCCCGCGACAACACCCGCACCGGTGACCGCACCACCTGGATCTTCAACTCGACCACCCTGGAGTACCTGGGCGAACGGAGCTACCTCATCAGGGACACTTCCATGGGCAAGAAGGGCACCCTGATCAACAAGTCGGCGGTCCTGGAGCGCGCGGTCGTCGACGCCCTTCGCGCGAAGCCGTCGACCGGGAAGTCGTCGACGACGACCTGACCCCGACAGGGAGTTGCCGGGGCGTGGCTACGCACCCCCGGCACCGGTCGCTCTCCGCCCCCGCCAGGCACGCCGGGCACACGACGCCTGAACGCCGACGACGTCTCCGGAGCGGCCGCGGCACGCGTCACCCGCTCCCGCTTCCTGCACGACGGCGGCAACCGCTACGCCGTCCTCATGAGGAATCCGTCCTGCGTCGCACGCGGTGACGAAGCAGTCGCGCCACCTCCGCGCCGTGACGGCATGGCGTCCGTGTCCTTCGGTGGCGGCATGGCAAGGGGCAGGGCTCCTCGGTTGCGACCGGGCGTCGTCGCGGACGACGGCCCCGGTCCGCGGGCTGTGTCGTGGGGGCTGTGCGTCGCGCCTCCGAGCATGCTGCCCGACCCCGGCTTCGGCATGCCGCGCTACACCGGCACGCTGTACACCGTCGGCCTCTTGCTCGTCCCTGTCCTCACCGCCGCGTACAACCCCACGTCTCGCTCACCATCCCCGCCGCCCTCGGCTTGGCCGTCACCAACGTGGTCATGCTCGCTCCGCCATCAGGACACCGGCGATCCACACGTCAGCCGGCGCCCAGAGCACTCTCGTTGGCCGGTTGCCCAGCCCCGTCTCGCTCACCGGCATCCGGTTCGCGATCGGAGCCATGAACGTGTGGTCGACCGCCATGGCCGTGCACCACGCGCAGGACATGCTCTCGGAGATCGCCCGCGCCGCGTTTTCCACCGGCAGCTTCATGGGCGCGGCCTCATCTCACGGACGGACCCAGCCCTTGCGGTAGGCCGTCCAGTCGGCCTCCGTGGCGGCGAAGTCGACGTACAGGGCGACGCCGAAGCGGGCGCGGTCCGCATCCGTGCGGGAGAGGCCGAGGCGGACGCCACGGGTGGCGGCCGGGACCGTCTCGGCGCTTGCCCGGTGGCCGAAGCGGTTCTCGTGGAAGAAGGGCAGGCCCATCAGAAGGTCGGTGGTGGGCGGGGTGGCCTCCAAGGCGAGGGAGGTCTGCTGGGCGACATAGCCGCCGTACAGGCTCTGCAGGGGCTGCATGGTGTCGTACGACATGACGGCGATCTGGTCGACCCGCCGGGCGACCTGGCCGAAGTACGCCTGTGACCACCACTTGGGGTGGCCGACGAGCGTGCCCCAGAGGGAGTGGAACGCCGGGAGCGGGTCGATCTGGTGGGCGGCGACGGACAGCAGGACATGATGGGCACGGGTGAGTGCGCGCAGGTCGTCGAGGAGAGCGAGGTAGTTCCGGTCGCCGGAGTGCAGCGGCTCCAGGTCGAAGTGGACACCGTCAAAGCCGGCGGCCAGGATCTGCCGGGTGGAGGCGACCGCGGCCGCCCGCGTCCGCGCCCGCTCCAGCCGCAGCCCGTCGGGGCTCTCGGTGGCCAGCACGTCGCCCAGCCATGCCTGCACGCGGACGCCGGGCAGGGCCCGGTGCACGGCTGGGATCAGCCGGCGGGCGTTGCGGTAGGCCGACGCGGGCAGCGTGCCGTCGTGTTCCAGCGGACCGGCGTGCACGTACAGATCCCGGATGCCGGTACCGCCCAACTGCTCGGCCAGGGCCGCGACATCGGCGTCCGTCTTCCGTCCGTCCACCCAGGCGTGCCCCAGCCAGATCGCGTCCCGGCCTCTGGTACGCGCCCCGTCGACGGGGTCGCCCGAGTAGTTCACCCGGAGGGCGGTTTCGGCGGCGAGGAGCGGCAGGAGCAGCGCGAGCACAACGGCGAGTGCGGCACGGCTGGCCCAGCGCCAGCGCCGTCGGCGGCAGGGCGGGGCCGGGTCGGACCGTCCCTCCGGCTCGGCGCTTGTCGCGTCCGTGGCTGGGACTGTTGCCTCTCCCTCTGGGCGCGTCGCGTCTGTCCCGTCGGCCTTCGCTTCCTCGTCCGGGGCCGTTGCCTCCTCGGATCGCGGCTCGGGCTCCGTCGCTCTGCCCTCGGTATGCCCCATTCCCCTCTCCCCTTCCGCCCGCAGGTCACGCCCACCCCGGTATGTCTCGTCTGCCCCCAGTGACGCAATCCCGGTCGTATGCCCACCCGGGCGGCCATACGCCCCCGAATGCGACGTCATTCCAGCTCCGGGCGGTCTCGCCGCGGTGCGCGACCTCGTCCTGGTCAGCGCGGACGGCGGGCACTGTGCTGGGTGGTGAGGCGGGGATCGTGTCACTGGCGCTCCCGGCAATGACGATCAACGGCCCCGCCGCGGTTGCATCGCAAGGCGGAGCATCACTCGCGCACTGGATGTACCCGGGTGATGCGACAACGCGGCGAGGTGCCGCTGGCGGAATCAGTACACCCGCCATCCCGACGTGCTGATCGCTCAACGCCGCGAGCGCGCCCGCGTCCGCAGCGAGATGGGCACCACTGGGGCGGACGCCCCTCTCCATGGCGCCCTGACGCCCTGACGCCCCGGGGAACCTATGCGGTCAGAGCACCTAGAGTTGCGAGGCCCCTCCGTCGACAGGGAACTCCGTTCCCGTCGAGAAGGTCGCATCGAACGCCAAGTACGCCACCGCGGCGGCCACTTCCTCAGACGTCCCCAGCCGCCGCATCGGGATGGTGTTCCGGTAGGTGTCCTTCGTCGCCTCGACGACGTCGGCGGGCAACAAGGAGCGGTCCAGGACGCCCGAGTCGATCGGGCCGGGGCTCACGGCATTGACGCGCACCTTGCGCGGAAGCAGCTCGCGGGCCAGGGTGCGCGTCATGGACCGCAGGGCTGCTTTGCTCGCCGAGTAGACACTGAGCGCGTCGAGGCCCAGGACGTTCACCACCGACGTGGTGAGGACCACGCCGCTTCCCTCGCGCATCAGCGGCGCCAACGCCTGCACTGTGAAGTACGGGCCCTTGGTGTTGTTGCCGAACAGCTCGTCGTACATCTCCTCCGTCGTCGAGTCGAACGGCGCGGACGCAGTGACGCCGGCGTTGACGAACAGCGCGTCCACCGCGCCGAACCGCTCCTGGACCGTGCCGGCCAGCGCCTTGATGTCCTTCAGGGACGCGGCGTCGCTGCGGACGGCGATCGCCTTGTTCCCCAACTGCTCCAACGCGGCGTCCAGGGTGGATCCGGTGCGGCCGGTGATCAGTACGTGCGCCCCACCGTCCGCGAACAACCGGGCTGTAGTCAGGCCGATACCACTGCTTCCGCCCGTGATCACGATCTTCTTGCCGTCATAAGTGGTCATGCCCCCAGCTAAATATCCGCCCGCACACCATGTCCAAGACCTGTTCCGTATGCCGTCATGTCCCAGGCGTATGGCGACGCGCGACGTACCCTGGGCGAGTGGACGTTGATCTGCGGCTCGTGCGCTATTTCACGGTCGTGGCGGAGTACGGCAACTTCGGCCGGGCCGCCACCAAGCTGCACCTGGCGCAGCCGTCGCTGAGCCGCCAGATCCAGCGACTTGAAGCTCAGCTCGGTGTCCGGCTGTTCGACCGCTCGCCGCAGGGCAGCAGCCTCACCGACGCCGGTCAGGCCTTCCTTCCCAGGGCCCGGACACTGCTCCACGAGGCCGAGCAAGCCGCTCGCACGGCCAGAGCCGCCGTCCAGCCCCGTACCATCACCGTCGGCTACGCCGAAGGACTGGTCATCACCGCCTGTGTGCAGGAACTGCGCCGCCTGCACCCCGACGGCCAGGTCCGCACCCGGCACCTCGACTGGCGGGACACGCACGCCCTCGCCGAGGGGCGGGTCGACGCCCTCGTCGCATACAGACCCCTGCCCTTGCCCACGGACGGCTTCCGGGTGACCAAGCTCCATGAGGAGTCGCGGGTACTCGTCACGTCGGCGAGTCATCATCTGGCGAACGAGAAACCCGTCAGCCTGCGGGCTCTGTCGGACGAGGAACTGGTGGCCTGCGTCAGCACTCCGGTTGTCTGGAGCACGCCCAAGCCGGTCGGCGACCGCCCGGCACCACCCCCGCCCGCAATCGACGACAGCTACGAGGACAAGCTGGAACTCATCGCCACCGGCCACTGTGTCGCGATCTTTCCTGCCGGCGACCGACGCGCTGCTGTGCGCGAGGACATCGCCCTGGTGCCCGTCATCGACATCGATCCCTGCGAGGTCGTGCTCGTCACGCGCGCTGACGACCCGAACCCGCTGCTCGGATCGCTGGAAGAGGTCGCACGTACATTGCTCGGCACGCCCTCCCTACGGGAGAACAACGAACTGCCGGTCACCTGATCCCCTTGCCTCTGCGAGGTGTTCCACAGGGCTTCAGGAAAGGCAGAAGCTGCAGCAGCTCGTGTGCCGGGGCAACACCAGCTCGGTTCGCTATCGGTGCGCGATGATCGGCCACCACAGCACCCCCAGCAGTCGGATCGGGCGTCAGCGCAGACCCAACTGCGACCACCGTCAACCCGGCGAACCCATGCGGTCAGAGCACCAGAGCGGCTGCGGGAGGACCGGCACCAGTGCGCCCCCGTCGTTGCATCCGCTGGGGGAACTATTGGTGCGGACGGCGGAGTACGCGCCGATGGGCCGAGGACAGGCTCATCCGGTGGTTTGTGAAGTACTCAAAGAACGGGCGAAGTCGGCAAGAGTCCGGAAGTCGTCCTCTCTCAGGCCGATCCGCGGGTTGACGTGGTGCAGAAGGCCACGTGCGCCGTGGTGGGTGGTCACGTACGCCTGGTCCAGCTCGCTCTGTTCGTCGTCCACCCACGCGAAGGCGCGGCCGTTGGCGTAATCCACCAGGGGAGCAGTCTTCCAGTGAACTCCGTCGGGGCGGTCTTGAAGCAAGACGTCACCGAAGTCGACGAAGGGAAGTTCGGGAAGGCCGAGCACCGGGGCAATCCACCGATTGGCATCCGCCATCCATGTGGTGGCCCAGCACAGCTCGTAGTCGAGCCGGAGCAGGTCTCGTCCGTGCTCTGGGTTCAGCCAGACCCTCAGGGGCCGCCGACGGAACGAGAGTGCTCGGTGTTCCTCTGGAGCCCCGCCGTCTCGCGGCACTCTTAGGGTGGTGTAGCCGGCGGGGCGCTTCTCCGGCTTGGCCGCGTAAGGGTTGAGGGGCCCGTCCACATCGAGGAACAAGAGCGGTCGGCTCACGGTCTCCCCCTGCCATTCACCCGCGAACAGGGCGGACAGCCCTCGGACGGCGGAGGTGGGGGGTGGATACACGGCAAAACACCTCCAGACCCGAGCTGGCTGCCGGGGCCTGTCCGACCCACCCCCCATGGCCGCGAGTCCCTCACGATCTCCGTCCAGCCCATCACACCGCACCGTAGCCCGGGACACTGACAACACGGCCGGCCCGTAAGCGAGTGCTGCGGAGCCATGACCGTCAGCCGCATCAGCCGACCAGGAGTTGCGGGACAACCCTTAGGGCTTGCAGATCAATAACACGTCGTCTTGATCTTGTTGGGGTCGTCGCTCTGGGCACGGACGCGGGCTTGGAGGGTGGCGAGGACAGCGGGCGGGCTGACCGCTGGTGGGATGACGACGCCGTGTGCCTTGAGCAGTCTCCTGATCTTCAGCAGGGTGCGGTGCATGGCGGTCCGGCTGCTGCCGAACAGCACGGCGAGGGGTTCTGCGGCCAGGGAGACCCGCAGGTGGAGCACGGCCGCCAGGACCTGGTTGGGGAAGTCGAGCCGGGGAGGACGGCCACGCTTGACGCCGTCGGACAAAGACTCGGTCAGGTCGTTGAGTTGCTGTCGGGTCATTCCGGTCAGGGCGGGATCGGAGAGCAGGCTCTGGTCCCACTCCGCCGCCAGCGGCTGCGGGGGCCGGGCCACCGCAATGGCCGGGCATGGCCGCGGGTGCAGGGCATAGTTCCAATCGCCGTGGAAGAGGTGGCGGGTCAGTGGCAGGGCCGCCATCTCCGCATCATCGACGGCGACTCCGGTCGGGTAGGTGTTGGTGTCCAGCTCCGCCATGACGCGCAGGCCCGTGCGGGTCGTGGTGGCGGCGATGGACTGGACGATGACTTCGTGGCTGGTCAGCGGGCGTCCGCGCCAGTTCATGGTGATGTGCGAGAACAGCCGGTGCTCGATCTTGTTCCACTTCGACGTGCCCGGAGGCAGGTGACAGACCGTGATCGTCAGCCCCATTTCGGCGGCGAGGCGGGCGAGTTCGAGCTTCCAGGCCCGGGTCCGGTAGCCGTTGGAGCCACCAGCGTCGGCGGTGATCAGCAGCCGTGTCGCCTGCGGGTAGGCGGCTTGTCCCTGGCCGGACCACCAGCGGCGGATCGATTCCACCGCGAATGCGGCCGTGTCGTGATCGGTGCCGACGTTGCCCCAGCCGGTGTTCGCTGTGACGTCGTAGACCCCGTAGGGGATGGCCTTGCCCAGCTTGGGGTCGGCGAAGTCGTGGACGTTCACCGGCGCCGGATCACCGGCCGGCCGCCACTGCCGGCCGCTGTTCTTGAATTCGCCGACGAGTTCCTTCTTCTTGGCGTCCACGCTGATGACCGGCTGCCCGGCGTCCCGGTGCACGCGAGCCTGTTCGTTGAGATAGCGGAACTGGGCGTCGCGGTCCGCGTGCCGGCCGCCCTCCAGCGTCTTGGCATTCGCCTGCAGACTGAAGCCCTCCTCCTGTAACAGGTCGGCGACGGTGTCCGCACTGACTTTGTGCCCGGCCCGGGCCAGTTCCTCGGCGAGGGTACGGGTCGACTTCACCGTCCACCGCAGCGGCGACATCGGATCACCCCGCTCGTCCGGCTCGACCAGCGCCAGCAGCGCGGGCCGCAGCCCCGGATCGAGATCCGCGACTCGTTTGCGGCCCCCGCCCGGTCGCCGCACCCGGCCCAACGGCTCCTCGCCGGCCTCCAACTCCAACACGCCCTTGCGGACCGTCGTCTCACTCACCACGGCGGCCCGCGCGACGGCCCGGACCCCGCCATGCCCCAGCACCCGGGCCTCCGCTCCCATCATCAGCCGCCGCTGCCGCTCGTCCAGATGCGGAAACAACGCCGCAAACTTCACAGTGAGTTGGGCTTGAGCCTCATCCGAGTTGCGCATACCACACCAACGAGCTCCAGAACGGGAAGCAACACCTTGATGATCTGCAAGCCCTTAGCCTCGGGCTTTCACGAAGCGGGCTGTCCAAGGGCTGACCAGAAACGAGGAAAGCGCCCTTGACCTGCAACGATAGGACTTGCTGAGGGTCCTGTTGGCTGCAAGGAAAAGAGCACTTTCCAGGTGAGAGAGCCTATCTCGTCGTACCCGCGTGTCCGTGTCCAGGGGGACGGCCGTCAGGTGGTCTCGCAGGCAGGTTCGGTCCTGCTGGTGGAAACGGTCCGCAAGGCCGGTCTCGACCAGGTGATATCCGCCGTGCTTGCTCCGTGGCGGAGGCCGCGGGCCCTCCACGACCCGGGGAAGGTCGTCCTGGACCTCGCCCTGGCGGTCGCGATGGGCGGGGACTGCTTGGCCGACGTGGGCATGCTGCGGGCCGAGCCGGCCGTGTTCGGGCCGGTCGCCTCCGACCCGACGGTCTCCCGCCTGATCGACACCCTCGCCGCCTCCGGCGACACCGCCTTGCAGGCCATCCGGTCCGCTCGGGCCGAAGTCCGCGACAAAGTCTGGGAGTTGGCTGGCCGGAAGGCGCCAGACGCGGACGGGACGGTGACCATCGACCTGGACGGGGTGCTGGTGATCGCGCACTCCGACAAACAGGACGCCGCCCCGACCTGGAAGCGGACCTACGGCCACCACCCGCTGATGGGGTTCGTCGACCACGGCCCGGCCGGCACCGGGGAACCCGTCGCGGCCCTGCTCAGGCCCGGGAACGCGGGATCGAACACCGCCTGTGACCACATCACCGCAGC
The DNA here is from genome assembly GCF_008704995.1 of Streptomyces nodosus. Taxonomy (NCBI): domain Bacteria; kingdom Bacillati; phylum Actinomycetota; class Actinomycetes; order Kitasatosporales; family Streptomycetaceae; genus Streptomyces; species Streptomyces nodosus. The sequence continues at coordinate 6,620,453 of NZ_CP023747.1, read as the reverse complement.
CCGCCTGGCCCTCGCTCAACTGCCGAAGAAGTACCGGCGCGGACGGCAGACCCTGATCCGCACCGACTCCGCAGGCGGCACCCACGACTTCGTCGCCTGGCTCGCCCAGCGCGGGCGCTGGCTGTCCTACTCCGTCGGCATGGTGATCACCGACGCGATCCACCAGCACGTGCTGAAGGTCCCGACCTCGGCCTGGACACCGGCCGTCGAGCCGGACGGCGAGATCCGGGACGGCGCCTGGGTTGCCGAACTCACCGGCGACGTCCTGGCCGGCTGGCCGAAGGGCATGCGGCTGATCGTCCGCAAGGAACGACCTCACCCGGGCGCCCAGTTGAGGCTCACCGACGCGGACGGCATGCGGCTGACCTGCTTCGCCACCAACACCGTTACCCGGCCGATCGCCGACCTCGAACTCCGTCACCGGCTGCGGGCCCGGGCCGAGGACCGCATCCGGGCCGCCCGGGCCACCGGGCTGCGGAACCTGCCCCTGCACCACACCGCTCAGAACCGCATCTGGCTCGAGATCGTCCAGATCGCGCTGGACCTGCTGGCCTGGATGCCGATGCTCGCGCTGACCGGCAAGGCCAGACTCTGGGAACCCCGCCGCCTGCGGCTCCGCCTGTTCACCGCGGCCGGGCAACTCGTCACCACCGGGCGCCGGCGGATCCTCCGTCTCGCCCGGCACTGGCCCTGGACCAGCCACATCACTGCCGCCCTCGACCGGCTCGCGCACCTCCCGAACCCCGGCTGACCAGCATTCCCTGTCCCGACAAGTAGCACCACCCGACCCGGAGCAGTGGAACCCGGCGCCTACCCGAGGCGACACCCGGGCCGCAGCCCTGCCCGCCCTCAACCGCAGAACGAGAAATGGTCCGCCAACTCCGTCGGCGGACCATCACGAAAGTTCGAGGTTACTGACCTTGAATGCGTGATGTCGTCAGGGTGGCGTGCGTAGGCCGGTGCCGGTGAGGCAGCCATCCAGGACGTCGTGGCGGTACTGGAGTTGGCGCAGACCCTTCCGGACTGTGGTGACGAGGTCGTCGGGGTTGGCGAAGGCCCGGTTCGCCAGGCTGGTGCGCCGGAGTATGGACCAGATGGTCTCGACGGGGTTCAGGTCGGGTGCGTAGGGCGGGAGTTGGAAGACGGTGAGCCAGTCGCGGTCGGCGATGTAGCGGCGCATCCCGGCGGTGAGGTGGGTGTTGAGATTGTCCCAGACCAGCACGATCGGGCCGCCGAGCTGGTGGTGGGCATTCTGGATGAGGTCGCGGTAGTCCTTCCAGGAGAAACTCTTGCGCCCGTCCGGTCGGGCGTCGGGGCAGGGCCGGTAGACCAGCCGGGATGGTTCACCCGCCTTGTAGCAGAGAAGGGCAGCCACCGATAAGCGGCGGCGGGAGCGTCCTCTGACGCGGATGACGGGGGTGTGGCCGCGGCGCGACCAGGTTCGGGTGGTCGGCGGCGTCATCGAGAAGCCGGCCTCGTCCTCGAAGACGAGCCAGGCGTCGAGCGCCGCCACGGTCCTTCCACCTGGGGCCACGTCTCCTTCACCCAGCCAGCCACCGCCGCCTCGTCCCGCTCGATCGCCCGGCGAGCGGGGACCTGGCAACTCCAGCCATGCCGCTTGACCAGCGCGGCGACACCTTGGACGGTGTAGCTCTTGTGGAACCGGCGCCCGATCAGCGTCCTGATCCGCGACAGAGTCCACGTCTGGTCCGGCCAACCGTGCGCTACCGGGCCCTTGAGCAGCTCACGCTCCAGCACGGCGAAGAGCTCGTCGCTCAGCAACGGCAGCGACGCCGGCCCCTTCGATGCCAGAGCTCTCGGCCCACCCTGCGACCAGGCCTTCCTCCAGCGTTGCACCGATCGGATGCTGACCCGCAGGTCATGGGCGATGACTGCGGTCTCGTCCCCGTGCCCAAACCGCTCGGCCGCCTCCAACCGCAATCTCTCCCGAAAGGCCCGTCGTTCATCGGTCAGTCCACCGCCCTGCGCGTACCTCATGCAGGCGGCATACCGCGGGGATCATGAGACGTCAGCCCCTACGACACCGCCCTTTGAAGGTCAGTAGACCCAGTTTGCCCAGCCAAAGGTGAAAAGATAGGCCCGGCGACCTGCATCCATCCCCCTGATACCCCGAAGGAGCATGACCGCCAGCGCGACAAAGAACAGAGCGGCGAAGAATCCAGCCACGAGAGCTCCAGCAATCGACCCCGCGAACAGGCCCACGACCACACTTGCCACGACGACGATCCCAACGCCGAAGTGCGCGGCAGGCAGGTCGGCCCTGATCACTTCTCGCAGAGCCTTGCGTGACGCCCGCATGTCAGAGGCATAGCGCTCCCGGGCCGCCTCCGGGTCAGCGGCAGATCCCTCGGGCCACCGTTCCATCACACCCCCCGGTTCCGTTCGAACAGACCCTAACTCGACCATCGTCGGACGGGGGCAACAAGGCGCCCGCCCGTCCGGCTACGGTGCGACGACTATAAACAGTTGCTTGGATAAGGCGTACTTGGCCGAGAACGAGGGCTCTCCGGCGGTCGGTGAGAGGGCGGCCGGCTATCAGTGGGCCAAGAACACTGTGAACGGGTGGGGATGCGGTAACGACAAGTATTGGATCAAGGCCTGCCACCTGCTGCCCAAGCAAGTCTCCGGGACCGGCCGTGACTTAGCCGACCTGTCCGCCTGCACGCGCCCGACGAACTTCTGGGTGCGTGGCGCCGACTGTTCGGACGAGAACTTCCGCACCTACGAGACGGCCGTCAGCAAGGCGGTGGCCAGGAACCATGTCGTGCGGTACTCGGTGCGGCCGAACTACACCGGTGACCGGGTTGTCGCCGACTCGTGGACCTTCACGCGACCGCATGGGGAACGGACGGCAAACCATACGTACTCTTCAACGATGTAATCGCCCGCAACGTACTCGGCGGACGGCAGCTCGGGAAGCAGGTCGACGAGGACGGTAACTCGGTGCTGCTCAAGTGATGCGGGCGAGGACCTGCACGAACAGCGCGAAGGGAGAACGTCTATGGCCGCACAGGACAGCCTCGAAACCCTCATGAGGGAGATGCCGCCACGCCCGGGCGACGGGGTGACGGTGGACTGGGCTGCGGTGGAAGCGGCCTGGGGACTGGAGTTTCCCCCGGACTTCAAGGGATTCGTCGCCCGGTACGGCGAGGATTTTCTGGACGAGGATCTGTCGGTCATCGTACCGACTGAGGTCACGCCGCAGACCTGTGACGAGCCGGGCGCGCCACTGGGCGGCATGGGGTTCATCACGGCCGACGCCCGGGCCACTTGGGCGATCACGGAGCCCACCGGGCTCGACGCGGTGCCGGAGGACCTGGTGGCCTGGGGCGCGGCGAGCAGTGCCGACCTGTACTGCTGGCTCACCCAAGGCGAGCCGGCGGGCTGGCCGGTGGTGGTCTTCAGTCACGGTGACGACACCTGGACGCGTTTCGGCTATGGCATGACCGAGTTCCTCTGCCGGGTGATTCAGGCTGACGCCGGAGTCCAGCCGATGCACCAGATACCGCTGTGGGGGCGCTCCGTATCGTGAAGCGCACATGCGGTCGCTGGAGGATGAAATCGCGCTCGCGGTGAAGCCCGGTCAACATGTCGCGTCAGGATTTTCCCCGGTGTACAACGGTGCCGATGCGGCGATGTCGACCGAGACGTGTATGCATGCGGTCGGAGAAGGTGGCTACCGCCTGAGCCGCACCGTCTACGATCAGGCATCCCACTCTGAAAGGTCATCCGATGGATATCTCTCGGTTCTGTGAGCTTCTGGGACAGCCGTCGGTCAATGGTGACATGGGTCGCGACTGGCAGGAGTTGGAGGCGCGTACCGGGGTTTCGCTCCCGGATGACTACAAATGGTTCGTCTCGGCGTACGGTCCCGGTTGCGTGAATGACCGGCTCTACCTGTTCCACCCCAGGGCGGTGGAAGGGGGCGAGGGGTTGCACCTCGAGTCGCTGTGGGAGCAGGCGTCCTTCGCCTATGCGGAGCTGTCCCGGAACGTACCGGAGATGTATCCCTACCCAGTCCATCCAGCCGTTGGCGGATGTGTGCCCGTCGCACGGTCAGTCTCGGGAAACCATGTTTTCCTGACCCCTCCGCAAGTCGTCGGAGGTGACTGGTCAGTGGTCCTTGAAATGGGAGACTGGATTTCTCTTCCGATGTCGTTCACGGAGTTTCTGTGGGCTGCCCTGCGCGGAGAACTCGGCATTCCGGTGATTGAGGGCGAGGCGAATTTCGAGCCGGTTGGCACCGTGAAGCCGTGAGCGAGCAAGGCGCCACGCCTCAGCACGAGGTTGAAAAGGCCTCACTGTCGGCAAGCCCTGCTGCGGTCAGGGTGAGGTGCTGAGCCAGCACCTCTGCCACGGCGTCGGCGTCACGGGTGAGGGCCGTCTCCTCCAGGCGACGGTACTCGCCGACATGGTCCCGGCCGGGGGCGCGCTGCGCCGACCAGCGGCGAGCCAGTTCGCTCGCGGTCCACATGCGGTCGAAGGTCTCCAGCAGGGTCCGGTTGCCGCATCCCGCCAGCAGGGTGCGGTGGAAGACCCGATGCGCCTCCGACCACCGGGCGCTGCAGGGCTCCCCCCTCCTCGGGTACATGCGCCGGGGTGCGGGCCAGGCGGTGGTGGGCGGCGCGTACTCCAGCCTTTCAGCCGACAACGACGTGATGAGCGCCAACAGCGCCAACAACCCCTTCGCCCGCCTCCCCGAGGCGGCCGATTTCACCGTCACCAGTGCCACCGTCAGGGACGGCGCCGCCTGGGCGCCCGAGCAGCTCTCCGGCCTCTTCGGCGTCCCCGGCGGCGAGCACGTGTCGCCCCAGCTGACCTGGAGCGGCGCTCTTGAAGACACCAAGAGCTACGCCGTGACCGTCTATGACCCCGACGCCCCCACCGGGTCCGGGTTCTGGCACTCGGCGGTCGCCGACATCCCCGCCTCCGTCACCGAACTAGCGGTGCCCTTGCGACGGCGGTTTACGCCCCAGAGGGTGCCGTCACCGACGGAGCAGCAGCCGTGGAAGTAGGTGACGCCGTGGGTGCGGCGGAAGGGCGCCGGAGGCGGCGTAAGGCTTCACGACCGATGCGGATGAACGCGTGCGCGCACTTTCCGCAGGTAGACGGCGAGTTTGCGAATCGACGAACGGGTGAAGGGCCGGCCGAGTTTGGTCGGGCGGGCGGTGGCCGTCTGGATGATGAAGTCTTCGCCGTCAGGGGTGAGCAGGCGGGGACGGCCTCCCGCCCGCTGAGGGTCCAGGTAGCCAGGCCGATCTCGTTGAACCGGTGGATCACCTCCCGCACCGTGCCCTCGTCGGCCTGGACCAGCCGGGCGATCACCGCTACGCGGTTTTGCCGGTGGGGGTCTGCGTTGTTGCGTTGTCGGACCATCCGGTTTGTTTCCGCTGCGCTCTTCGAGATGCACGACGAATGGATCGCCTTACCTCGCCGCCACCTCCCCGAAGGGGATATGGGCGATATCTACCGTAAACTCTCTTTTAGTTCCTCCGTGCTACCCAACGCACCGAAATGCAACCGCCAGTTGATCCCCAACAGCATGACGAGGGACACTACCTGGCGGATGCGTGTTCCCGACCGAGTGGCACTCGCTTCGGTATCCTCCCGCGCAAGTCATCCGAGGCCATTTACCCAAAGATTACTGGGCAGTTGACCTCAGGGTTTCGTGGTAGCGTCCTTGTTCGGAGGGACAGTGCAACCTGAAAGGGAAATCGTGAACACGGAGAAGATCGCCGCTCGCCGCCTCTCGCTGGAAGAGGTGACGAAGCTCGGCGTGAAGGACAGGCTCTTTGTTTCCGCCGACACGGCAGAACTCAAGCTTCCCGACTGCTATGTCCCTGCTTTTCTGACCAAGTCCGGTGAGGATTTCGAGGGCGGCCCGATCACGGCGAGAACCGTATTCCAGGAAGAGGTCTCCTGCCTTCCCGACGGCGAGAATGAAGCCGGAATCTACGTGGCCGACGAGAACGGCTCGGTGACCATCGAGGTCCTCCAGTCCGCCGGTGTCGTGCTGGACCTGACACTTTTCGTCCCCGGTGCGGACAAGGGGGCCCTCACGGCCCTTTACGCTGCGGCCCGGCAGGCGTTCGGCGCCGACATCGTGCAGATCTGGCGCCAGGGCCTCAAGGAGGTTCCCGACGTGAAGGTCGACATCTTCGAGGAGCAGGTTCCCCGGGGGCGCAAGGGGAGCGACAGCCCCAAGCGTGACCGTCGCGCGAGCGACACCTACCCCACCCGTGCGGACTTCATCGAGTTCTCCGCGGGGTGGAAGCCGGTCGTTGAGATTCACAGGCCGATTGTTGACGACACCCCGACCATCTGAGGCAGCGTTACCTCTCGGTCTCGGCCCGAGAGAACGCCGAGAACGCATGCGCCGGACCCGGTCGACCCCTGAGCCGCCCAGGGAGCCGTCGGAAAACAACTCACAAACGTCAAAGCGCCGTTCCGCTCGATGACCTCGCGAGACAGCCCGTCTGACCAAGATCAAAGCCTGAAGTTGTTCTGCGACGCCCTCAGGGCTTCGGCGTAGTCGAGTGACGTCCACTTCATGCTCAGGCGAGACCGAGGAGCATGAAGGGTCGGCGGGCGTCACGCGCATTGCGGCGACGGCCGGAGGCGATGTTCTTCGCGCCGTTCAGTCGCAGGGCGCCGACCGCGAGGTTGCGCCAGGTCGCCATAGCGCGGGGTGCGCTGTCGGTCCCCACCGCGCACGCGGTCAGGTCGAGGACGACGGCCAGCGCGTGCCGCACTCCTCGCAGCCGGATCATCCGCCGTCAGCCCGAACGCCCAGCCCAGCCGCTCATCCCACGCACGAGCGTCGTCCGCATCTGCACCTGTCTCTTCAGCCACGCAGGGGATCACCCCCGGCACCGTCGGCTGGCTCCGCCCGACGGTGCGCGGAGGCGCAGGCCACCGAGGCGCCATGGACACGAGACAGGAACCGTCCGTTCGCGCTCCCTTCACCGCAAGCGGTCATGAAACGGACGCCCGCCGACTACGCCGAAGCCCTGCCCCTCGGGGAGGTGGCGGCGGGAAAAGGCGATCCACTCGTCGTGCATCTCGACGAGCACGGCGATGGTGAGGCGTTCGAGGGCGTCGGGGATGGGGAAGTTCCGAACGACGTCGGTCCGGCGCTTGATCTCGCGGTTGATCCGCTCCAGGGGGTTGGTCGACTGGATCTTCTTCCAGTGCCGATCAGGGAAGTCCGCGAACGCGGTCTAGTCCTCCTTGGCTTCCAGGAGTATGGCCCCGACCTTGGGTAACTATCGGCCGAGCATGTCGGCGACGGTGTCGAGGTGGGCCCGGACGGCCGCGGCGCAGCGCGCCATTCACGGTCACTCGCACACTCACGCCTGCGCGGCCGGCGGAGCGCAACGGCCGGGCGCTTGCGCCATCTCCCCGGGGCGGCGGGAACCGGAAGCGCGTCACCAGGGCACCTCTCCCTCGTCGTCGAAGAAGCGGCCCGTCGGCCCGTCGGCCGACACGGTGGCCAGCCGGATCGCGGCGGCTGCCCCCTGCTGGGGGGTGCGCACTCCCCGGAAGCCATTGAGGTCGGTCGCCGTGAAGCCGGGGCAGACGGCGTTGATCAGGATGTGCGTGTCGGCCAGTTCCTTGGCGTACTGCACGGTGACGGCGTTGAGAAACGTCTTCGACGGAGCGTAGGCGACGGCGATGGGACCGGTCTCGGCGCCAGGCGTGGTCTGGAGCGTGAGGGAGCCGACGCTGCTGGAGACGTTCACGATCCGCGGTGACGGCGAGCGGCGCAGCAGCGGCAGCAGGGCGTTGGTGACGCGGATGACGCCGATGACGTTGGTCTCCACGGCCGCCCGTACCCGGTTCACGTCGACCGTGGTGGGCTGCTGCGGCCCGCCCCCGGTGATCCCCGCATTGTTGACGAGCGCGTCGAGCCGCCCGGCCCGCTCCTCCATCAGCCGAGCCGCCGCTGTCACGCTCGCGTCGTCGGTCACATCCAGCGGCACGCCGAACGCATCGACTCCGACCGCGCGCAGCTTATCTACAGCGGCTTCGCGCCGTTCCTCGTTCCGCGCGCCGATTCCGACGGACCAGCCGAGGGCGCCGAGCCCGGCGGCGATCTCGTACCCGATACCCTTGTTGGCCCCGGTCACCAGCGCGACCTTGTGGTGGTTCACAGTGTTCGTCTCACTCATGACATCGATGCTTCTCCCCCGCCGGGCAGGGCGTCCAAGACCGACTGGGTGGACGGCGATACCGCCCGGGTATCGCTCCTGGTCGGCCCGGTTAGGCTGGCGGGGTGGAGACACGTGAGCTGCGGTACTTCATCGCGGTCGCCGAAGAGCTGCACTTCGGCCGGGCCGCGCAGCGGCTCGGGATCGCCCAACCCCCGCTGTCGCGGGCGATCAGCGGGCTCGAACGGCGCCTGGGCACCCTCCTGCTGGAGCGCGGCAGTCGGGGTGTCTCCCTGACCGCGGCAGGGGCGGTGCTGCTGCGGGAGGCGCGGGCTGCGCTGGACGCCGTCGAGGCCGCCGAACGGCGCACCCGCCGGGCCGCCCTCGCCGCGACCGGCCGTCCCGCCGTGGTCCTGGCCGCGAAGGCGGGCGCCTCCGGTGAACTGCTGGCGAAACTCCTCGACGCCTATGCCGCCGAGCCCGGCGCCGTCGCCGTGGACGTCGTGCTTTGCGGGCCGGGCGAGCAGGCACGGTTGCTGCACGACGGCCGGGCCGACGTAGCCCTGCTGCATCGGCCATTCGACGACACGGTCGGCTTCGACACCGAGGACCTGCACTGCGAGGGTCAGGTCGCGATCCTCCCGGCGGGCCACCCTCTCAGCACCCGCTCCCACGTGCGGCTCGCTGAGGTCACCGACCTTCCCGACCTGCCCCTCCCCCGCTGGCCTCGCCCTGACGGCACCTTCCCGGACGGCCCCGGACCGCAGGTGCGCGACCACACGCAACTCACCCAGCTCATCGCCCTCGGCCGCGCCTGCGCGGTCGTCCCGGAGTCGGGCCTCACCGGCCTGCGCGAGGACCTCACCGCCGTACCGGTCCCCGACGCCCCCCACGTCACCACGGTCATCGCCTGGCCCCCACACAGCCGCTCAACGGCGGTCGCGGGGCTGATCCGCGCAGCCACTGCTCTGTGACCGACGGCGGTGAACGCCGTGACATCGTGCTGGATTTCGGGAACAGCGTCCGGTCTCCCATCAGCTCCCGGCACATCATGCGGTACGAGGTGACTGGCCCGCCCTGGCGTTGCGAGAACCGCGCCCCTGGCACAGCCGGGCTCCGACGCGAAGTGGCAACCAACTTGCCTCGGTGACACCTATCGCGCCTCGGCTCACGCCCGCCGGACCATGATCAATCTCAACGGCACTTCCTGTACCGAAACTACTCACACCCGGGGAAGGATGTGAGTGTGCGTCGTTGTCCGGGCTCGGTTCACGCTTCGTCGCGGTGCGTGAGGTGGCCGTCTGTGAGCCGCCAGTAGTGCTGGTGAGGAGTCAATTGCCAGGTCTCGTCGGCAGCGATCGCCTGCGTGATCCATTCGTGGAGTTGTGGGAGGGCATGCGCCCTTAGAACAGCGCGGGTGGCAGCACGTTCAGTGGTATTGACCGGGTGGACGTCTATGCAGAAGCCGACCATGTCCGGGTGGATGCCGCCGCCGTAGTTGCGGGGGTTCGGAGCGATCCATTCTGCTCCCAGGACGATGGTCCCGCTGTCATGCCCCGTGAGGAACCTCAGGTCCGTGACGCGGCTCATGTAAGGGCCGAGACACTCGTTGATGTCGGTGGTGGTCAGGGGCCAGGCACGGTGCCGGGGCAGTCTTCGATTTCGTGCGGACATGGCAAGCAGAATGGCAGAAGGTCACTGCCGGCTCTTGGGCATTTGTTCGGCGGCCTGCTCCAGCAGCGCCCGTGCGGAGTCCGCTTAGCGCATCGCGGTCTTCTCGTCGAGTCCGAAGACCTCGGCGAGATGCAGCGGATCAGGTCCCCGTACCAGTGCTTCTTCGAGCTGCCGGATCGACACGGAGCCGTTCCAGGGTCGCGTCCTGTCCGCGCATCGCGACACCGATCCAGTGGTTGCTGGCTCGGCAGTCGTATTGGCGGTCCGGTTGTTGATCAACAGGTGGAGGTTCGCGGTATTCGGCCATCGCCGGCGTCGGTGGTCCAGCCAGTCCAGCAGCAGTTTCACGGTGAGATCGTCGAGGGGGCGGGCGCGTCCGGCGATGGCCAGCCGGTGGTTGCCGAGGTCGACGTCGTCAAGCATGAGGCTGGCGATCTGGGCGACCCGGGCGGCGTAAACCGCCGCGAGGGCGAGGATGAGCCGCGTCGCCGGGGTGGTGGCCGCTGCGACGGAGCGGTCGACCTGCTCGGGGACGAGCGGGTGCAGCACGGCGTACTCGTATTGCCCGACCTTGATCCGGCTGGTGGGGTTGCGGAAGATCAGTCCGTTTCGTTTGGCCCAGGCGAACAGCGAGCGCAGGGCGACGAGTTGGTCGTGGCGCTGGTGGCCGTGCAGTGTCTTGGTGTAGGTGAGGACGTCGTCGCGGGTCACTTCGCGCAGGTGGTCGTAGGGGTTCGACCATTCCAGCAGAGCCGGGCGGACTCGGTTGAGGTAGAGCCAGACCGTGCCTTCCCGTCGCGGGAGGCTGCGGGGGCCGCCGTCGCGCAGGACGCGGGTCCAGCGCTCGGCCTCCGAGCGGATGCCGGGTGCGAGACCCTTCAGCCTCTCTGCGATCCAGCGTTCGAAGGAGGTTTCGCTGTCGTCCTCGAAGATCCCCATCTCCTCCTGGACCGTGACGGTGTGGCCGACCGGCAGGTCCAGGGCTCGCAGCGGGGCGAAGATCTCCGTGTGCCGGATAACGTCACCCTCGACGTAGCCGGTGAGGACGAGGGCCAGGCCGCGGTTGACGGCGAAGCGGATATCGCGTCCCCAGCCGCGCCCCTCGGCGAGCCGGTGTGCGAGGTACTTCGCCCAAGCCAGCCACGGGCTGGCCAGGTCGGCGTCGGCCAGGGCGAGCCCGCTGTAGTCACGGGGGATCTGTGGGAACAGAGGTAGCTGCCGCCAGCCGGGATCCGGACGCCAGGCCGGTGCAGTAAGCGGCTTGCGCGGGGCTCCCCGCCGTACTCCGCGCCTCCGTGCCGAGGGGGTCGGTCTTCTGCGGTAGTGCATCCCGACGAAGAACAACTGGTGATGCCGGACGGCGGCCAGCCGTTCCCGCACGTCCGTCTCGTCCGCGGGATGGCCGGCGACGTTCTTCACGCTGAGGCGGGCCTGGCACCAGCAGTAGAGCGCGTCCAGGACATCGCCGGTGCCGGGCAGGCCGGCATCGGGAACGGTGCAGCCAACGGCGCGGTCGCGCTGTACGACCCGGCGGCGGCCGCCGTCCTCACCGCTCTGGAACGGGGCGCCCAGAAGCACCTGGGCCGGATCCGGCCGAAGAAGACTCAGGACGGCTACGCCCGCGACAGGGTCCTGTGGGAGGAGTTCCACGGCTGGCTCACCCGGCGTACCGGAACCCAACTGCCGCTCAACGCACTCACGGTAGGGACCTTGGTGGGCTTCGTGACCTGGCTGGCCCCGGTGAAGCAGGCCGCGGAGCCGGCCTCTGCGACGTCGGCGCGTGCGGCGGCGTTCCTCACCGGCACTCGGCCTGCCCCTGGTCGCCTCCATCGGCGGCGGTGACATGCCCGTGGTCGTCTTGATGCTCAACAGCTACTCCAGCTGGGCAGCCGCCGCTTCGGCGGCCTGCGCCGCTGTACGAGGGATGCCGAAGCTGGATGAGGCCGCCGATGGCGGGCAGGGCTGCCTGTCGTCGGCGGCGGTATGCGAATTGGCGGCGGCGTGCGCCTCAGGGGCGTACCTCGATGCCGGTGCCCCTGTCAGCTACGCACCCGAGGGCGGCGTTCTTTCTCGGTATCGTGGCTCTCTGCGCTCGACAGAATCGCGCTCGCCACAACACCGAAGAGGTGATCGAGGCGTGGCGCGAGCGAGGGTTGATCTCCGAGCCAAGCCAGTGATCCGGCCAGTGCGAACAGGTCGGTGCCGTCGATGTCGGTTCGCGCCATGCCCTCGGCTTGAGCACGGTCGAGAAGCCTGGTGCCGGCCGCGCGCATCGTGACGCACGAAGCATGAAGTGCGGACTGCTCCTCCCCGATGGCAGCCATCATCAACGCCACGACGCCGCGATAGTTGTGCGCGCAAGCGACGAAGTCGCGCAGCCACGACACCAGTGCATCATCGGGTGAGCTCGACGTTTCGAGCTCACTCGCCGTTGCTGTCAGCTCGTCGAAGCTCGAGCGAAGCAGGGCCTCGAACAGTGCCTCACGCGTTGGGAAGTGGCGGAGCAGTGTGGCGAGCCCCACGCCGGCCGTCCGGGCGATGTCGCGCATCGACGCCTCGGCACCTCGCTCGGTGATGACGGTGCCTGCAACGGCGAGTAGGTGGTCACGGTTCTTCCTGGCGTCGGCCCGCATCTGTCTCCCTTGACTATCTGGATCGGTGGTCCATATATTCGGATCAGTGATCCGGAAAAGTGGATCACTGATCCGGTCAGCATATCCCCTCGCAGGGCAGGAGAAAACGATGCCGCCAGACACGATGAGGGCGATCCGGCTGCATGAGCACGGAGGCCCTGAGGTGCTGCGCTACGACGTGGTGCCGATTCCTGAGCCGGGGCCGGGCGAGGTTCTTGTTCGCGTTCACGCGGTCGGAATCAATCCTCCCGACTGGTATCTGCGTGACGGGATGTCCAATCTGCCCCCGGAGACCCGGCCGAAGTTCGACTTGCCTGTGATTCCGGGGACAGACCTGTCGGGTGTCATCGAGGCTGTCGCCGCGGATGTGGACGGCTTCTCCGTCGGTGATGAGGTCTTCGGCCTCCTTCGTTTTCCAAGCTTCGACGGCGCCGCATATGCCGAGTACGTCGCCGCGCCTGCGGCGGACCTCGCGCTCAAGCCGGCTGGTGTCGATCACGTGCACGCCGCCGGGGCGCCCATGGCCGGGCTGACGGCGTGGCAGTTCCTGATCGAGCTCGGACACGATCATTCGTCGCCCTTCCAGGCGGCGAAGCATCGTCCGGTGCCGCTCGACACCGACGTGACCGTGCTCATCAACGGGGCCGCGGGTGGCGTGGGGCACTTCGCACTCCAGCTGGCGAAATGGAAGGGGGCCCGCGTCATCGCGGTGGCGTCGGGTGCGCACGAGGCGTTCCTGCGCGAGCTCGGGGCCGACGAGTTCATCGACTACACCAAGAGTCGTCCCGAGGAAGCCGTGCACGACGTCGACCTCGTTCTCGACACGGTCGGTGGCCCCGACAGCAGGCGCTTCCTGCATACGCTCAAGCGTGGTGGCTCCCAGTTCCCCGTGTTCTTCGGCGAGTTCGACGAGAAAGAGACCGCGAGGCTGGGCGTCACAGTCTCGGGTACTCAGGTCCGTTCGAGCGGCGCGCAGCTTGCGGAACTGGGACGCCTTCTCGACAAGGGCACGGTTCGTGTCGCGATCGACAGCACGTATCCGCTCGCGGATGCCCGAGCTGCGCACGAACGCGCCTCCCGAGGGCACATCCAAGGCAAGCTCGTGCTCACGGTCGCTTGAGAACGAGCCGTTTCACCGACGCGTCCGGCGCTCATCCTCAAGGCACCGGTAGCCACCGAGACATCGATGCGGAGGTCTGGCCGCGCCCGTGGCCAGGTGCGTGATGCTCCCTGCGGCGGACCCGTGCGGTCCGTCGCGGGGAGGACGGTCTCACTACTGCGGGCGGCGCCGCGCACATCACCGGCCGGCACATCATTGCCGCGGCATCAACGGTCCGGTGCCCCGATGGTGAAGCGGTCAGCCGGAAGACGGTGCACCACTCACAGCACACGCTCCGACCTCCCGGCGCACGCCGGGTTGCCGCTTCGTTGACCGCGCCCAATCTCTTTCTCGACAACCGAGCAAGGCGAGGGCCTCAGCTTGGGCGACAGCATGGCGTGCCACGCTTCGGACACGTCGACCACTCCGTCGTCGATGACCGCGGCCGCGAAGCGGTGCTCGAACGCCAAGGCGTGTGGGACCCAATACCCTCCCTGGCTGACGCCGAAGAGGGCGAGTCGCTCCGGGTCCACGCCCGGCAGGCGCAGTGTCGCGTCGACGACCGGCGTGATGACGTGCTCCCAGTCGGGCCGGAATGGGATGCCCCACTCGAACAGCATGCGCTGCTGGCCGGACCCATCGAACACCACGACGTTGTAGCCACGCACCGACGCCTCGTAGCCGTAGCCGGGCCACAGGTGGCCTGCCGCCCCATCGGCGCCGTTGACCATCACTGTGGCAGAGCCAGCAGCCAGTAGGCCGCTCAGAGGATCTGCCCGGTCTGATCGGACAGACGGGCTGAAAGACGGTGCTCTGGTGCACCCGCGGATGGCCGGAAGGCGGTCTTGGGTCAGCGTTGGGGACCGCGGATGCCCTCGAGCAGGAGCGCCACGTGCCTGCGCCAGTCACCGGCGCCAGTCATGTTCGCCATGGCGCCACGGGTGATGAGAACGAAGTCATGAGCACGAAAGTCCTCACGGAGGCGGCCGGCGTCGACGGCGCGTTGCACGATGCGTTCGGTGATTGCTGAGAAGTCTGTCTTTTCGGCGGCGATGTCGTTCCAGCGCGGCTCTTCCGGGCCGAGGAGCGCGAAGCGGAACGTGGCGTCGGCCTGTGCGGACTCCAGATAGCCGTAGAGCAGCGTCTCGAACGCCGTCCAGGGGTCCTCGGTCTCGTCGGCGGTGCGGGCGAGCGTGGTCATCGCCTCGAACCGGCGGCCGATGATCGCCGCGAGTAGCGCTTGCTTGTCGGCGAAGTGCCGGTAGAGGGTGCCGACGCCGAGGCCGGCGCGCTCAGCGATCTCGTCCATCTGCACGGCGTCGCCTCGCTGGGCGAACAGTTCGCCGGCGGCGTCGAGGACGGACTCACGGTTGCGCCGAGCATCGGCGCGCAGCGGGCGTTCGGGAGCGGTCATGGTCGCTCCACTGTAGTTGACGATGCACGGGCCCTGCCCCTACATTCGGAACCGGAGTTCAGGTTCATGTTAGAGAGGGGTCATGGTGATCGTTGTCACCACACCGACAGGACAGATCGGCAGCCGGCTGCTCGGCCAGTTGCTCGACCAGGACAAGGAGATCCGGGTCATCGTCCGTGACGCCTCGCGTCTGGACGACTCGGTCCGCGAGCGGGTCGAGACCATCGACGGCTCCCACGACGACCCCGCCGTGCTCGACAGGGCCCTGCCTGGGGCCGAAGCACTGTTCTGGCTCGTCCCGCCGAACCCACAGGCACCGAGCGCCGAGGTGCACTACCTGCATTTCGCCCGGGCGGGCGCCGCCGCCATCGCCCGCCACGAGGTCGGCCACGTAGTCGGGGTCTCCAGCGCCGGGCACGGCTGGCCGACCCCGGCCGGCGTCCTCTCGGCGGCCTTCGCGATGGACGCCGAACTCGGCACGTCCGGTGCGGCGTATCGGGCCTTGTCCATGCCCTTCTACATGGAGAACCTCCTGCGGCAGCTGGATGCCATCCGCGGGCAACGCGCGTTCTACCTGACCTGTGCAGGTGACCTGCCGCTGGCGTTGATCACGACGCGGGACATCGCCGGCACCGCGGCCGACCTGCTCACCGATCTGTCCTGGACCGGGCAGGAGAACCTCCCCGTGTTCGGCCCCGACCGACTGACCCCCGACGGTATGGCCGAGGTGATCAGCCAGGAACTCGGGCGCCCGGTCACCTACCGTCGCATGAGCATCGATGACTACGCGTCGCTGCTCCACTCCCAAGGCGCCGGCGACCAGACAGTCAAGGACGTGACCGAGGCGTTCGCAGCACAGGGCCACGGCATCTACGACGCGGACTGGGCGACCGCCAAGCCGACACCAACAGACTTCCGCACCTGGTGCAGGGAAGTACTCAAGCCCGCCGCAGACGCCCGGGCATCCTGACATGAGTAAGGCTTAGCCGGCCGAAGCAGGCCCAGTAGCTGTCGTGGTGGAACGGGCAGGCGCCTTCGCCGCAGCAGCAGAAGGAGCCGGACGCGGAGTTCGACCGACTGCTGTGGCAGGGAGCGGTGTGATCGATTCCGTGCGCGTGCTCTGCCACGAGACCTTCGTGGCTGCGGCAGGCCGCGGCAAACTGCTGGCGTCCCGGCTGACCCACCGGCCCACCGGCCCACCGGCCCACAAGGAGATTGGACGGCACGCACTGACCGCAGGGATGGCCCTGCGCGTACAGGCCGATGTCCTGGAACACCGTCGGCTGCGGTCAACTTCGGCGGGCTCGGGAAGGGCTCCCAGGGACCGGATGCGACGGGGGAGGGTACCGGGTACGACACGGTGGAGGGAGGGGCAACGGTGGGGCTGGTATGTCGTGCGGGCGGTGCCGGGCGCGGGCGGTCCGGGGTGTTGGAGGACAGCAGGAGGACGACGGCGGCCACGGCCACCGCGGTGGCGGCGACGGACAGGACCCGCCGAATCCGAGCCAGCGAGCCGGGGTATCGGAGTCCGGCACCGCCAGCCGCCTCGCCCAGGCCGGCACCGTCGGGCCCTCGTAGCCGCGTTCTTGGCACCCGCCGGGCCAGGACAGCACCCCGGCCCGGCGGGAGTTCCAGGTGTTGACCGCCGCGGTGCCCCAGAGCAGTTCGAGGGCCTCGCCGATCTCGTCGTCCACGACCGACGCCAGCGGTCGGCCCTCGCCGATCCGCTCGGCGGTCTTGCCGACCCCGATCCTGTAGTTCCGGACCGTGTTCGGGTTGCCGAGTGAGTCGAGGAACACGTCGGCTGCCGCCCGGACGGTCGATGCCTTCCCGGTCGGCAACTGCACGACGGTGGACACCGCTTACCCCTTGCCGTAGATGACAGGGCCGCTTCATGTGGCGGCCGGAGATCGTCACCGCAGGTTGTGACTTTCAGAGCTTCATGCCCTCGAATCTTCAGCGGTTTCTGGCGCGAAGGGGTGATTCCAGAGGGACACCCGCGCTGTTCTGCCAGCGGCAGAACAACGGCCCGACCGGGCTCCACGATCACTACAGTCCAGTCTCATGGCGACGATCACAACGCGCACGGTCGAATACCCGGCCGACGGCCTGACGATGGTCGGGCACCTCGCGCTCCCCGTTGGCGCCGGCCGCCGGCCAGCAGTACTGATCGGGCCCGAGGGGATGGGGCTCAGCGACGTTGAGCGCCGCCGGGCCGATGCGCTCGCCGAGCTGGGATACGTAGCGCTGGCCTTCGACCTCCACGGCGGGCGCTATCTGGGCGACCCCGAGGAGATGCTGTCCCGTTGCATGCCGCTGCTCGCCGACCCCGACCGGATGCGGGGCATCGGCCACGCTGCGCTCGACGTGTTGCGCGCCGAACCGCCGACCGACCCTGACCGGATCGCCGCCGTCGGCTACGGCACCGGGGGCGTCATCGGGCTGGAACTCGGGCGCGACGGCGTCAACCTACGCGCGATCGCGACAGTCAACGCGCTGACCACGGGCCGACCGGGCGAGGCGGCGCGTATTCGCTGCCCGGTGTGGGCCGGGGTCGGGTCGGAAGACCCGATCATGCCGCCCGCGCAACGGGACGCGTTCACCGCCGAGATGCAGGCCGCGGGCGTCGACTGGCGCCTCGTGGTCTATGGCGGCGCCTTGCACGCCTTCCACCACCCGCCGGTCGACCACACCGCGGTCCCCGGCGTCGGCTACCACCCACGGCACGCGCAGCGAGCCTGGCACGACGTCGTCAACCTGCTCACCGAGTGCCTGCCCGTGACGGAGTGATCTGGTCAGTCCAAGCTCGGGCACCCGCTGACCAGCGCCCCATGTCGCGTCAAAGGCGTGCAGCTGGAACAGGTCGATGCAGTCGATGCCGAGTCGGCGCAGGGCGTCCTCGCATGCGGTGATCAGGCGGGAACGAGAGGAGCCCGCATCGCCTGGGCCGTCGCCCATCGGCAGGCTGGTCTCAGTGGACACGATCACCTGGTCCCTGCGGCCTTTGATCGCTTCGCCGCCGCCTCGTCGACATCTGCCTCGACGCCGGGGGCACGATGTTCGACACCGCCGACGTCTATTCTAGCGGTGCCTCCGAGGAGGCCAGGTCAGCTGACAGTGGCGACTGCGCGAGAAGATGGCTGCCGCCGGGATGTTCACCACCAGCGAGCTCGCCCCGCCGCTTGCCGAGCGCGCATCAACCTTTCCCTCTCGCAAGTCCACCGCCTGGTTACCGGTACTCCCGAGCGGCTGTCCCTGCCGGTGCTGGCCGCGTTCTGCGACATCTTCGACTGCACTCCAACCGAGTCCTGCCCACCTCGGCACGGCGCGCGATGTCGGCGAGGTCCAGGTGGGCAAAGCCACGCTCCGCCAAGGCGTCCCCAGCCGCCTGCAGCACCGACGCCCGCACCCGCGCCGTGCGCCCACCAGGACGGACGGTCCCCGGATCCGCACCCTCAAACCCCAGAACACCTCCAGCTGGGACTGGTCGTGGTCTTGGTCCTCCTCCAGTTCCTCGGCGCACGCGGCAAGCACGAGCCTGTCCCAGTCCCTTGTGAAGCCCGCCACCAGCCTGGCCAATGCGCTCAAGGCCCAGGCGATCCACGTCGGGTCCGTGAGTTCCAAGGGCACCGGCTCCAGCCGGGCATACGTCTCCAGTTCCCCCTACACGCAGCCCTATTACTACGTGCAGCCCAATGACGGACCCATCTCCCGAGTACAGACGGTGGTGGCGCCGCCGAAGCCACCCATCATTCAGAACCCCAACAACGGACCGCACCCCACGACAGCATCTACCCGGCCAGCTCCGAAGCCCGACTGGGGAGGCAAGGGCAGTGGCGGCTGGAAGCCCGGGGACGTCGTCAGACTGCTTATCGGTGCGGCCCAGATGCGCGATCTGGCCAACAGTGATCAATTCACGCCGAGCGACGCACCGGAGTCGCTTCCCGCACCGGTCAACAATCCGGGAGGTCAGAGCCGCGGTCGCACGCGTGATGACGACCCAGGTTGCAATCCGCTGCCTCTGGTCGACGGGGGCCGGATCTACGGAGGCCTTGAGGAGTACACGAACCACCAGGGGACCAAGGGCTGCAGAGCGACCCGCGCCTTTGCATTCCTTACCAAGAGCGACCGCAGGTCGCGCACCGGGGCAGGCGGTGTACCGAAGTGCCGCGAATGTGTACCGTCCGTTAATCCAGACGGAATGGGAGAGATAGCGGCGGGAGGCGGGTAGCCGCAAGCCGGCCACCTGATAGGTTACTGGGGCGAGGGAACCGGTCGGGGGTCCGAAACCTGGCGGCTTTGCATGGTAGTGCAAATAGGGGGATGGGCAGCAAGGTGGAATTGTTCGGCTGGAAGGCCTTGAACAGGAACAAAAGCCTATTCATGTCGGTCATTCCTGTGTACGGAGATCCTCATTCAGCCGTTCCTACAATCGTGCAGGCTGGAATGACCGAATACGGACCCCAGGGGGGAATCGTAGGTAGTTTCTCGTGTACTGCGATCAACTCCAAGACTGGCATCGGCTCGAAGTGTTAGAGGGTGACGCAGCGGTGGCAACGCTTTCAGAGATCCAAGCCCTGTTGGGTGAACCCCGGTTCAACTGGTCGGATCCGGCGCCATGGACCGAACTAGAGCAGGAACTCGGAATCGAATTCCCTGCAGACTTCCGTGAGATCCTTGATGCCTACGGTTCGATCGAGATCAACGGGCAACTTTATCTGAAGCATCCCGCGGGTCATCTTCTACACAGCCTGGGGGAAATGATTAGGCTAGATCTTGAGCTCTGGAGAGAGGAGGACATGGCGGAATTCCTGCCTGGTCCGGTAGGTGCGAACTCCGGGGAATTGATGCCAGTGGCGACGGCCACGACAGGGGAAGCGATATTCCTTCGTGTTCCCGATGGCTCCTCGTCGCCCTGGCGCGTCGTGGTGCAGGAGTTCGACAGTCCGGCCTGGACTCTCTACGAGATGACGTTCAGTGAGTGGTTGCTAGCCTATCTCGGGGGTAGGGATGTGACGTTGTGCTCTCGCGACTTTGCGCCTGATCGCCCGTTCTGGGAATTCCTACCCTGAATGATCACGGTGTGAAGATTTCCCATAAAAGCGTGTATGCGGCCGGCTCCCCCGCCGACAATAACATGGGTGCCGACGGAAAGCCTATCTACAATCGCACGCACATTACTGCGGATACGCTTCATGGAGAGCCGAGGAGTAAGAACCTCCTCACCGGCTTCAACCGCACAAATAAGAGCGGAATGAGGCGTTGCGAATCCAAGACAAAGAAGCAGCTACAGGGTAATAATCCAGCTCTTTACTCAGGCTTGCCGAATTACCCCCGACAATGCGGGTATGACACCGAAGGAAATTCGCATGACAGCGTACACAAAGTCTGGGAAATTGTTCGATGTGACAGTGGGTAACGTTCAGGGCTAGCAAACGACTTGCTGAGAATTTCAGATCTTGAACGTGCGATCAGAGGCCTGTCTGCGCACCGTGCTCCGGCGCCGCGCGGTGTGAACTTCAAGGAGATCGCTGCGCTACTGGGAGTGAACCTGCCCAGCGATTTCCGGGAGTTGGCGGACGGTTACCCTACTTTTGAGATCGATGACTTCTTGCGTATTCCACTTCCGAACCCAGGTCGAGAGAGGGACTTTGTCGGAGGGATTTTCCGCGAGCTGGAGGTGTTGCGGGACCTTGAGGAGGCGGAAATGAGCGAGGGATACGTTGTTCATCCGGATCCTGGAGGTCTAATTCCGTGGAGCGAGTCGCTCTCCGGTGACGTTTTCTACTGGCGTGTGTCGAGCATGAATCCCGACGACTGGCCGGTTGTGGTGAACAGTCGGAGTCATGAATGGTGGGAGTTCTCCGGTGGCGCGGTTGCCTTTCTCGTGGGACTCGTTGACGGAAGTATCGAGCGCAAAGGGCTGCCAGCCAACGTGCTAGGGAGCGATCCCAAGGTCCGCGTATACGTGACCTGACGAAAGGAACTGGGTCTTGCCCGTCCCCAGTAGTGAACGCCTTGGCTCGGGACCAGCTCGCTCGATCCCCGGGAAGCGTGGTGCGGGGGCCTGGCAATGGTGGCCGGCTGGCGTGGCCGTCGGCTGGTGGTGCGGCGTGGACAAGCGGTCCTCCAGCCCGAGTTCGCCATGACTCCGATAGCGATTGACCCACTTCGAAGCACAAGCCCGGGACTCCCCCATCTCGGC
This sequence comes from Streptomyces nodosus, assembly GCF_008704995.1. NCBI lineage: Bacteria > Bacillati > Actinomycetota > Actinomycetes > Kitasatosporales > Streptomycetaceae > Streptomyces > Streptomyces nodosus. The sequence continues at coordinate 6,599,257 of NZ_CP023747.1, read as the reverse complement.
CTCGTCCGGCAACGCTCGACCAGTCGACGGCGTCCCTCGACGGTGAGGGGCGCGTTCCGGCGCATCATGCAGTGGGACCAGGCGCGGAGGGCCGCTTGGTGATGTCCCACAGGAAGATGGCCTCTGCCACCACATCAAGGGCAGTGCGCAGGAAGGCACCATATGCGTCCTGCGGGAGGTTGGGGGCGTGCTTTTTGGCCGCGTTGATGTGCTCGGTGGCCGCGACGACGGTCGCGTTCTTCGGCCCGGAGGGTTCCAGGGCGCGGTGTTCCACGCTCACCGCCTTGATGTGGGTGTAACCGCCGGCCAGGCTGACCTCGGAGACGACGCGGTCGGCTGCCGTATCACCAACGTTGTCGGCAAGCAGTCCATCCCCATGACGTACACGGTGGTGCGCAAGGGCGGGGTGATCGCCGCGTTCTACGGCCTCAACATGCTGACGTCGAAGGACAGCGCGATCCCTGAGGCGACGATCAAGGCACACCTGATGAAACTGGGCTGACGATCGCCCCGACTCCTTATCCCTGAAAGAGGGCCGCTCGGGTCGAGCGGCCCTCTTCCTTTTCGGGCCTCGGGTCAGCCACTAGAAGAGCATGGACATGCTCGTTTCCAGCTGCCAGGCCAGTGGGAGACGACCTCTTTCGTCGGTGAGGTGCCGGTCAGGAACCGCTGACGAAGCTCTCGATGGCCCGCCCGGTCATGCCGACAACGACGGCTCCTTCCCGTGCCTCCGCAGGAAGGTGGGCACGGTCCTCCTCCTTGCGTAGGATCACCGGCCGGTCCGGCAGGGTCACGCTCGCCCCAAGGCGGTCCACTAGCTCAGCCAGAACGTCGAAGGACTGACCGGGCGGGAAACGGCTAACGGCTAGGCAGACAGGGTTGACGTCCACCTCGACCTCGTAACCGTCAGTGGTCCGGATCAGCACGCCGCCCTGGAAATCATCGTCGGCAGCGAGGATGTACGGCCCCAGGATCTCCCGCACCAGATCCATGGCCAAGGGCTCCGGCTCACCATTCCGGTACCGGAGTACGAACATAATGCGACTCATTATTCGACCCTCACCAGCCCGTTTGCTTCTGAATATATGGGAGTCTCCCCGCGGACGCGACAATCCGCGGGGAGACCCTGAACGTCACCATGCTACGGCATGTATATGACAGTGATTTTCCTACGAGCTCAGGGGTGTCCGCGACCATGTCGAAATGCGATCGCCGCCTGCTCGGTGCTCACGTAATACACGATGGGCGTATCGACAGCTCGCGCTACCTGGGCCTTGGCCTCAGTTATTGGAGCTGTGATGAACGGCTTGAACTTGCCAGTGGCGGAATCGATGATCTGGCTGTTCCCGTCCCAGTATTTCGCGTCGATCAGCTTGCCATCCTGGTAGCCGTCGAGCTTGACCCATGGGCCTTTGCGGCCCGACACCGGGTACTTCATCTCGAGCTTGTAGACGAATCCGTACGGTACACCGCCTGAACCGCTCCAGGTCTGATGGAGGCTCGATTCCCTGAGAGGATCGAGTCATGGCCCGTCCGTCCCCTTACCCTGCCGAGCTTCGCGAGCGTGCGGTGCGCATGGTCGCGGAGGTCCGCCCCAACTACCCAACCGAGTGGGCCGTGATGAAGGCGGTCGCCGCGAAGCTGGGCATCGGTTCCGCCGAGACGGTGCGGACGTGGGTCCGCAAGGCCGAGGTCGACGCTGGCCGGCGTCCCGGGGTGACTTCGGAGGAGGCCGCGGAGATCAAGCGGCTGAAGGCCGAGAACGCCGAGTTGCGCCGGGCCAACGAGATCCTCAAGGCGGCCTCGGCTTTCTTCGCGGCCGAGCTCGACCGGCCGTCGAAGCGCTCGTAGCGTTCACCGACACCCATCGGCAGGTGTTCGGAGTCGAGCCGATCTGCAAAGTCCTGACCAGCCACGGACTGAAGATCGCGACGAGCACCTACTACGCCGCCAAGAACCGCACCCCCAGTGCCAGGTCGATCCACGACGCAGAGCTGAAGACACAGATCAGCCGCGTCCACGCCGACAACTTCGGTGTCTACGGAGTGCGGAAGGTCTGGCGGCAGCTGCACCGCGAGGGCATACCCGTGGCCCGCTGCACGGTCGCCCGGCTGATGCGTGACCTCGGGCTCGAGGGCGCCCGACGCGGGAAGAAGATCCGCACCACCATCCACGACGACCGCCATGACCGGCCCTCTGACCTGCTCAGACGCGACTTCACCGCATCCCGTCCGAACGAGCGGCGGGTCGCCGACTTCACCTATGCCGCCACCTGGTCCGGCATCGTCTACGTCGCCTTCGTCATGAACGTGTTCTCCCGGGCGACCGTCGGCTGGTCGGCCGCCACCAGCAAGCGAGCCAAGCCCCGCAGGCCCTGGCACGGCCTGGCCGACGTCGAACTCGGCACCGCGGAATGGGCCGACTGGTTCAACAACCAGCGCCTCCATACCGCCATCGGCGACATCCCGCCCCACGAACACGAGACCAACCACTACGCTCAACACCAGTCCCAACCGGCGGCTGGAGTCAACGCATAGAGCCTCCACCGATCCCGGAGCGGTTCACTTCCACCTGATCGTCGGTGATTTTCCTCGGCCCGCCCGGACGAGGCTCGTCGGTCAGACCCTCCAGCCGGTCGCGCACGAACCGGGCCCGCCAACGGCTGACCGTATGCGCCTCGACACCCAGACGGGCCGCAACGTCCTTGTTCGTCAGGCCAGTTGTGCTCTCCAGCACGATCCGACACCGCAGAGCCAGAGCCTGCGAAGAAGTCCGGCGCCTGGCCCAGCGGGTCAACGTCTCGCGTTCATCATCGGTCAGCACCAGCTCGGCCTTCGGCCGTCCCATCCTCGCAATCCGACCCGAATGCCGCACCCGGACAGATTACGAAGCGAATTCCCGACTCAGGACACTAGTTCTGCGGTGCCAGGGTGCGCAGGACGCAGAACTCGTTGCCCTCGGGGTCTGCCATGACCACCCAGTTTCGGTCTGAGCCCTGGCCCACATCCGTCCTGGTGGCGCCGAGGCCGAGCAATCTGGTCACCTCGTCCTCGGTACTGCCGTCGATCGGGCTGACGTCGAGGTGAAGCCGGTTCTTCACGTTCTTGCCCTCGGGCACCCGGATGAACAGCAGAGTGGGCGACATCTGACGGGCCCGAACATCTTCGACGGTCGGCACCCAGGAGCCGATCTCGACCTTGCCTCTGCTCCGGTCGATCACCTCGAAGTCCAGGACCTCGCACCAAAAGGCCGCGAGCCTCTCCGGATCGTGGCAGTCAACGACCAACTCGGTGAACCTGCTTGTCATGACTCCCCCAGATGGTGCGGACGGGGCTCAGAGTATGCCGCCCGTCCGACAGATCCGAGATCTTCCCGACCAGGACCACGGCTTGACTCAGCATCAGATTCGCGAGAAGCCCTGGTATTGAGATCTCCTCGGCAACGCGACCGTTGCGGTGCGTGATCACGCGCCGGACGGCGGGGTGGCCTGAATAGCCCCGTTGCGAAGTGTCTCAATTTGGGCTTGCGGAGATCTTGACGGCCCTTTACCTCTCCCAACAGACTTCCCACAACTTGGGTGCCTCGCCCGACGGACACCCCCGTCTCGGGAGGGCGCGCCAGATGGAGGAAACTCGATGAGGATTCCCCGCAGAGCGCGGCATTACGCGCTCTTGCTCGCAATTCCCTTGGCGGTCACCATGAGTGCCCTTCCGGCGCTCGGCGCCCCCGCGAGCCAACCGGTCACACCCGACCGCGATTCCAGCACCGCCCAGAACGGTGTCGCACTGATGCGCATCGTCGTCCCCGATAAGTCGGGGGTGGACAAGCTTGACGCCATGGGTGTCGATTTGGCCGAATACAGTAAGCCGGTCGACAACGGCATCGAAGTGCACGCCGTCCTCAGCCCTGATGAGACCGAGAACCTGCGTGACCAGGGCTTCGACGTCCAGAACCCCATTTCGGACCAGGGCGATTACCACGCGAACATGCGCGCCCGTTCGCAGGCGGTCGCGATCGAGGCCGCCGACGCGGCCGAGGCTGACACGCTCACGCCCCTGCGCGCCGAGTGGTTCACCAGCCTCAACGACCAGCGGTTCCTGTCGGTCGAGGTGAAGTCCAGCGCGACGGACGCCCAGACCGTCCTCACCGCCTCTTGGGACAGTGGCAAGGGCACCGAGCCCGGCTCCGGCGGGACGGCGACGATGTCCCGCTTCACCGACGCCGGCGAGTACATGTACCACCGGTTCAGCGCGCCGCTGGCGATCACCGAGGCCCCCGCCACGGTCACCGTCACCAGCAGCCGCGGCGGCACGATCACCGTGCCGGTGACCAAGTGGCTGGGTGACCCGGTCAAGGCGCCGAGCCCGAACTACGTGTCGGACTTCGTCGACCACTACATGGACCCGACCGAGGTCACCGACCGGGTCGTCGGTCTCGCCAAGGAATTCCCGAAGATCTCGGAGATCGTCAATCTCCCGTACAAGACGAACGGCTACCGCCGCCAGGCGCAGGCGCAGTTCGGCACGGGTTCGGGGACCGCGCTGGCGAGCACGTTCTACGTGACCTCCAAGACATACGGCAGTAAGGGCGGCAACGACCTCAGCATCACGTTGAAGAACCCGGGAGCGAACAGCGCTCCGCTGTCGGTCGCGGTCAACGGCAAGGAACTCGTGGTCAACCTGGCCACGGACGCCTCCGGCGCGATCACCAGCACCGCGGGCCAGGTCGTGAACGCCATCAACGCCAACGCGGCGGTGTCGACGCTGGTGACCGCCAGCCTCTACCGGACCAGCAATGGCACCGGTGTGGTGGCCGCGGCCCCGGCGACCCCGCTGACCGACGGCCTCAAGGCGCCGGCGAGCGTCTCGCGTGAGCCGTTCCAGATGAAGGCGATCCGGATCGGCAAGCACCGGGACGGCTCGAAGACCGGTGTGTTCCTCTACTGCCAGGAGCACGCGCGCGAGTGGGTGACCCCGATCACCTGCGTGGAGACCGCCGAACGGTTGCTGCGCAACTACGCGCGGGACGCGAACACCAAGAAGCTGGTGAACGACCTTGACATCTTCATCATCCCGACGATGAACCCCGACGGCGCCCACTACTCAATGTACGACTACAACATGCAGCGCAAGAACATGGTCAACTACTGCGCTGCGGACAACTCGGACCCGGCACGCCGCAACTCCTGGGGCGTCGACCTCAACCGCAACTTCTCCGTCGGCAGTGGCTTCGACGGCTACACCGGCGGCAGCACCAGCTGCACCGGCGAGACCTACTCAGGGCCGTCGGAGCTGTCGGAGCCGGAAACGCGCAACGAGGTGTGGCTCGCGAACAAGTTCAAGAACATCAAGTTCGCGATGAACACCCACTCCTACGGCGGCTACTTCATGTGGCCCCCGGGAGCGTACAAGTCCGCCGGCCGTGAGGTGCTGCCGCGGACGGACATGGGCACGGAGAACTACTTCTGGAACGCCTCCACCCACATCCTGTCCGCCGTCCAGGACTGGCGCGGCACCGGCATCCAGCCGGGACGCACCGGCCCTGTGGTCGACGTGCTGTACTCGGCGGCCGGCAACAGCGCCGACGAGTTCTGGTACAACAACGGCATCATCGGCTGGGACTTCGAAGTCGGCACGGACCTCTACGACCCGGCCACCAAGAAGTACAACGCGGTCGGCTTCCAGCCCCCGTTCAGCGAGGGCCACGAGGAGGCCATGGAGTTCTCCAACGGCCAGATCGGCATCCTCGATGTCGCCCGCGCCTACGACAAGGACCACCAACAGCCCACGTCGAAGCTCGCGGTGACCGACGCGTCCGCCACCTCGACGACGTTCACCTTCACCGTGGACGAGCCGGCGAACATCTACTACACGCTCGACGGCAGCCGCCCGACGATGAACTCGCCGAAGCTCGCCGCCGCGGGCATGCGCGAGGGCGCCGAGAAGATCACGGTCCACAAGAACACCGTCGTCCAGTGGTTCTCCATGGACCTCGCGGGCAACTACGAGCGGAACTACAAGCCCGACGGCAACGGCAAGAACTACAACAAGCAGAACGTAACGGTCGGCCGCACGAACTAACCCTCCGCTGCCCCTCGGCCAACCAGCCCCGGCCCGTGCCACCCAGGCACGTGCCGGGGCTGTCTGCTGAGGTGCAACCGCGATGCCGGTCGGGAACGTGCCGGATGCGGCCCGTCGGCCCACTTCACCGGGGGACGCCAGAACACCTCGGGGTCAACGACTACCTCAGCGACGCGCGATCCGATGACCTGGTCGAGGTTGCCCGCGCCCTACGCACCTGCGCGGGGCGCGCACTCCGAAGGCCGACGAAGTCCGAGCCGCTATGCGATGGGTCGTCGCTAGCCTCCGGTGCGCGGGGCGCCCGGACATGCCGCGACCGGAGCGTCCGCAGCCTTCACGGCGGTACGGTCTCGCCATGCCTACGCCGACCCGAGCCGAGGAAGCCCTTGCGGCCGTGCTGGCCGGCGTTCCACGCCCGAGCGAAGAGAACGGCGATCTACGAATCCTGGACTCATGGACTGTGGGCGAAGACACGATCCCTGGTATTGAGATCTCCTCGGCAACGCGACCGTTGCGGTGCGTGATCATGCGTCGGACGGCGGGGTGGTGACCTGGTGTCGGACAGAGGTGAAGCCCCTGGTAGGAACAGGTCTGCGAAGATCGCGTTCCGTACGACCAGAGGCTCCACGTGACGTCCAGTATCAGCTATACCGCTGTCACCCTCTTTCCAAGGTCCTGACGTCGATGCCGGGCATCGGCGTCAGGACCGGAGCCCGGATCCTGATCGAGGTCGGCGACGGCAGCACCTTCCCGACCGCCGGCCACCTGGCCGCCTACGCGGGTCTCGCCCCGGCGACCCGGAGCTCGGGCTCCTCGATCCGCGGCGAACAGCCTTCCCGGAGAGGGAACAAGCAGCTCAAACGGGCTTTCTTTCTCTCCGCGTTCGCCGCCTTGGGGGACCCGGTCTCCCGGGCCTACTACGACAAGAAGATCGCCCAGGGCAAGCACCACACCCAGGCCCTGCTCTGCCTTGCCAGACGCAGGGCCGACGTCCTGTTCGCGATGCTCCGCGACGGAACCTTCTACGAACCGCAGCCGTCTGCCTCAGTCACCTGACCTGCGGGTCTGCGAAGAGAACAACTCGATCAGCCTCGACGTCGAAGCCGAGTACGGGATGGCCGTAGTCGCCTTCCGGGTCCATCAGCACCGGCTTGCCCAACCGCCGTCCGATCTCCCGGAGGAAGCCGCAGAACACATCAAGTCGCTCCTGGCCCTGCAACTCCCGCAGGTCGACGTCGAAGTCGACTTCATCATCGGCATGGAAACGGAAGATCGCCAGCACATCGCCAGTCGGCCAGACCCGCAGGTCCGGGCACTCGGCATCCGCCGGGCGAGACAGCACGGCATTCGCCTGGGGCACCGGAAGCACCGTCTCTCCCTCGGAGTACTGGCACTTCCAGCCCTTCTCCGCGACAAGATCGAGGACCGCCTGCCAGTCCTCCACCGAGGTATTCGGGACACGCACGTCCGGCAACGACCCCATCGAGTCCGGGTCGAAGAAGCACTTCACGTCATCCCACAGCAGGTCGGTCACCCCGCCATGCTGCCCAGCTCGCCGACCCATCGCACCCCGTTTCCCCTTGACCAAAGACATAGGGGCACCCCCCTCAGATCCAAGATCCGGACCAGTCGCGGGCCAACGCACTACCGGCCGTCTCGGTCCCCCTTCTTTTTTGCAGGTCAGCAGGCGCGACACTCATGTACCACCAGCAGACCAAGAACCTACTGGTGGCTTTCCTCCGTCAGGAGAGTGGCCGGCCTGACGCGGCCCGACCCACTCCGTCGCAGACCAGCGCGCCGTTCACGGTCACCCGCACACTCACGCCCGCACGGCCGGGGGAGGGCAAGAGCCGGAACCTCGCTGCCCGTTCCTGGCTCTTTGGACGCGGTGGCCCGTTCAATGAGCCCCAGGACCCGGTCTCGCTCCGCCTCCGGTATGGCTGCAAGGACTTCCGGCGCACGCCTCAGCTCGCCCGCGGTCAGGCCTCGCCCACAAGATCGAGGTCGTCGTCACGAGACGCCTCCGGGGTGATCTCCGGCACGGGCCACTCGCGGTCCAGTGGCAGCGACACATCCCGCCACCAGGGGCGCGCAGGAAGGTCGCCGACAGGCTCGAAAGGCTGGCCCGGAACCGGGACGGCCACCGCCTGACCGACCGCACCGGCCGCGGCCAGCGTCCACTCACCCGGCTCCGCCCAGGGATGCGGGGCCAGATTGAAGCTGGCCCAGTGGATCGGCAGCAGCACCCCGTGAGGGCTCCCGCCCTGGAGGTCGAGCTGGGCCCGCACGCCCTCCTCGGGGGTCATATGAATGTCCGGCCAGAACTCGGAATAGGCGCCGATCTGGATCATCGTGGCGTCGAACGGGCCGTACTCGGCGCCGATGTCCCGGAAGCCCTCGAAGTAGCCGGTGTCACCGCTGTGGTAGATGCGGTGTTCGTCGCCGGCCACGACCCATGAGGCCCACAGGGTGTGCTGAGTGTTGCGCAGCCCCCGGCCGCAGAAGTGGCGGGCCGGGGTGGCGGTCAGGGTGAGGGCGCCGACCTTGGTCGCCTCGTGCCAGTCCAGCTCGCGCAGCCGGTCCGTCGGGACGCCCCAGTGTTCCAGGTGGGCGCCCACGCCGAGGGGCACCGCGAACAGGGTGTCGGTGTCGGCCAGTGCCTTGATGGTGGGCAGGTCGAGGTGGTCGTAGTGGTCGTGGGAGATGACGACGACATCGACCGGGCCCAGCGCGGCCAGCGGCAGAGGCACCGGATGCAGCCGTTTGGGACCGGCGAAGTCGAAGGGAGAGCAGCGCTCGCCCCAGACCGGGTCGAAGAGGACCCGGTGCCCGTCGATCTCGGCGAGCACGCTGGAGTGCCCCATCCAGGTCAGCCGCAGCCCGCTCGCCGGGGGACGGGCCAGATCGGCGTAGGTGGTGGGGTGCACCGGGACGGTGCCGGTCGGGGCCCGGCGGACGCGGGACTCCTTGCGGAAGTAGGTCTTCGCCAGCTCCAGCGTGGAGCCGCCCGAGGGCCGGGTGCGGGTGCTCTCCGGATTGACGAAGACGCCGTCCGCGAAGTGCGGAGAGTTGCGGATGCGTGCAAGACGCTCCCCGCTCGGATCGGCGCCGAACGCGGCGGGCCTCAGGGCTCGGAGCCCGGCGCTCAGGGAACGGGAAGCGGTCATGGAACCTCCAGTGGAGTCGGTACGGCCGTCCGCGATGCGCGGCGGCTCCCTCTGACGGCGTCGGGTCGGCCGGGGCACGGCGCGATGTGACCCGGCACACAACGCGTCGCGCGGGCCCGGATGTCGCATCCGGGGGCGGCGGTCCGTCACCGGTGCGGGCGCCCCTACGGAGCGCCCGGCGACGGCGCACCGGAGGCGCCCCATGGCCCGTGTCTCCCTAACCCCGCGCCGCACGCGCTTCTTCCGTGTCACGGAGTGATATTCGAAACGGACGTACGGCACGGTCCTCGGGCCGGGGTGCTCGCCCACCGGCGGCACGCCCTCCGGGCCGGCGTGCGCTCCGATGAGCCGCTGTGCGCTCAATGGGCCGGCCCTGTGCTCAGATGGGCCGGTCTGCGCTCCGGGCGGTCGGTGGCGCAGCGGAAACGGCTCGACACGGGTCTGAGGGCGCCGGACGGGATGACGGGCGGCCCTTGTCATGTCCGGCGCGCCGCCCGGCCGGGGCCGGGGACCGGGCAGCCGGATCCGGCCTGCGGGGCGTGCGGCGGCCGTGTCGGTCGTGTCGGTCGTGTCATGAGCCGGGCGGGCCGGAGGGGGGCCGGGGGGCGGCCGTGGTGTAGTGGTCCGCCGCGGACCACCGACCGTCCCGCCGGGAGCGTGGGCGGGACGGTTCCTGCGCCGGAAGGACGCGGGTGAGCAGCCCCAGCTCCGCCGCACGTACTCCCGCCTGGAAACGGGACTTGGCGTCGAGGAGTTCCATGATGGTGGCGATGTGCCGGCGGTAGGTCCGCACGGAGATGGACAGCTCCCGGGAGGCGGCCTCGTCGGTGGCCCCGGCGTGGAGGTAGTGGAGGATCTGCTGGACGAGTTCGACGCGGGCGTGCTCGCCGAAGCCCATCCACGCGGTGGCGTCGACCCCTTGGTTCCAGACGGTGTCGAAAAGGGTCTGGACGGGCTGGGTCACGGACGGTGCCCGCAGAACGGTCGCCTGGCGTCCGTCCGCCGTCCCGGTGCAGACCAGCGCCTTCCGGCCGTCGATGATCATGGCATCCATCAGCGGCATACGGGCGATGCGGACGGACTTGCGGTACCCCCACGGGGCGAACTCCCGCATCAGGTCCCGGTTGAGCGTGGCACGGGTGCAGAGGATCCGGATGCGGACCAGGTCGCCGCGCTTCAGCAGCAGTTCGCGCAACAGCCCATAGGTGCACTGTGCGTGGGCGGGTACGGCGATCACCACGTCGACGGTGCGTCTGGCCTCGTCCATCAATTGGAGGTTGACGGCCGGAATATCGGCGTCGACCGGATCCAGCACGGTGACCAGCGGCATGCGGGACGCCATGTCCCGATGCTTCGTCACCGTGGCGAGCATCAGGGCATGCACGTCCGCAAGGGCATTCTCCAGGTCGTCCTGCTGCCCCCGTACCGCGCGCTCCTGACCAGCTCCCCCATGGTCGTGCGGTCTCCCCCCGGAGAACTCCTTCGGCATTCCTCCACCCTGTCTGGCCGGTTCTGCCCACAGGTGGGTGGCTCGACCGCATGGCGATGCACATGCCCGGTGAAGGCCGCGCCTGCGCCCCGATCGCGCACTCGCGGCCGCCGCGCTGCGGCAGCCGGACCGCGAGCGCCGACGGTGTGGGCGCGAGTCCCCTACCTCATGGGACGTAGGGACCCACCTGGGACACGTGTGGTGCTGTGAACTGGATGGGACGCTAGTTCTACGACGTGTCTCGCGTCAACGGCGCCCAGCCAAAGGGCGTTCTACCAGGGAGTTAACCCTCGGAGACCGGGCGGCACCCGCCCCGGCTCCTCCTCCGGAGCACCTACGCCTGCCGTTCAACTCCCCTGTACGGCAGTGGAGTTCGGGGACTCCCCCGGAGCGTCCCCGTACTCCGCACAACTCCCTTTCAGAGTATCGGAGTTCGGAGTCCCGTACGCGACGCGCCGATCTGTGCGGTCGCGGCGTTGCCCCGCCCCCGCACAGATCGGCGCGCGCCACCGGTTACTTTCCGGCGGCCTCCATCTCACGCACCAGGCTGAGCGGCCGCATGTCGGTCCAGTTCTTGTCGACGTACTCCAGGCACGCCTCGCGGCTGTCCTGGCCGTGCGCGACCGTCCAGCCGGCCGGGACCTCGGCGAAGGCCGGCCACAGCGAATGCTGTCCCTCGTCATTGACCAGCACGTAGTAGCTGGCGTCGTTGTCCTCGAAAGGATTGGTGCTCATATACCCTTCTCCATCCTACGATGCGAGCCGGCGCCGAATCCGCGGCGGGCAGCTCTTCACACTGCTCCGCTCGGTCCACAGGATCAGGCCGAACCGGTCATGTCCAGAAGAATCAGCGGGAAACGTTTTGCTATTGACGATTTCTATCCTCTCGGGCAGTGGGATCTCGACGGGGCGGTCGGGTTCTGCGGCTGAGGAATGTCAGAGCCTGACGGGAAGAGCGACGGGCGCCCTGGCGAGCAGGGCGGGGCGGTAACGCAGTTCCGACGGGTGCACGGCGAGCCGGACGTCCGGGAAACGTTCGAGGACGCGGCGGATCGAGATCTCCGCCTGCGCCCGGGCCAGATGGCTGCCGATGCAGTAGTGGATGCCGTGGCCGAAGGTGAGGTGCACCGGCCTCGGCCGGTCGATGTCCAGTTCGTCCGGCCGGTCGGGCAGGGCCTCCGGGTCATGGTTGGCGCTGGCCGGGGAGAGCATCAGGATCTCGCCGGCCGGGATCGTGGTTCCGGCGATCTCGACGTCCTCCAGGGTCAGCCGCTGCAGGGTGTACAGCATGGGGCTGGAGAAGCGGATCAACTCGTCGACCACCTGCGGGAGCCGGTCCAGGTCGGCCTTGAGCCGCTTCGCCTGCTCGGGGTGGGTCAGCAGCGCCGCGAAGCATCCGGTGACCAGGGCGGTGGTGGTCTCGTTGCCGCCGGTCATCAGCGCGAAGGCGGTCGAGAGGATCTCCTTCGGGGTCAGCTGCTTGTCACCCTCGGCGTGCACCATCGCGGAGATGAGGTCGTCGGTCGGGTGGCGCTCCTTCTCCGCGATCAGATCGGCCATGTACGCGGAGAGTTCCCTGGTGTGCTCGGCCAGGAGGCCGGTCGGGTCGGCCGCGTCGGTGGACCGCATCGTGTTCGACCAGATCTTGAACTGCCGCCAGTCGGAGTCGGGTACACCCAGCAGCTGGGCGATCGCGATGATCGGCAGCGGTTCCGCGAGGCCCTCCAGCAGATCCGGCTGATGCTGCGCGGCGAGCTCGTCGAGCAGCCCCTCGACGACCTGCTCCAGCCTGGGGCGCATGTTCGCGACACGCTTGGGCGTGAAGGCGAACACCAGCGCCTTACGCAGCCGGGTGTGCCGTGGCGGGTCGGAGTTGGCCAGATGGTGGGTGATCTCGTCGGTCGGCTTCAGCTCCTTGCCGATCTGCCGGCCGAGCGCCTGGTACAGGTTTCCGATGTCACGGCTCAGCCGGGGGTCGGCCAGTGCGTTGCGGACGTCCTCGTGCCGGGTGATCACCCAGGCCCGCGCTCCGTCCGGTGTCTGCACCATGGTCACCGGCTGTTCGCTGCGCAGCGTGGAGAAGATCGGATACGGGTTCTGGGTGTACTCGTCGCTGAACATCCAGTACTTCGAAAGTGCTCCGCCGGCTGCCATCGATGCTCTCCCTGCGGTTGTCCGGTGAGGCTCCGCACTCCTCGCGGGGCACGTCCGGCCCACCAGCCTGGCGTGGCCGGACGGGACCGTCAGCGCTGATGCGGAAATTTCGATGCGGCTCCGGTTCGACCCCTCAGAGGCCCCGTTCCCTCCGGCAGTTCGGGTGGAGGCGCGACATTCGCGGGGCTCCGGGTCCCCCGGCTGAGAAGAGTGCCCTGGCCGGACGTGACGGACCGTGCTGATTCAAAGTCTTCGTACCGGCCTGGTGAACGCGCGTTGACTCCGGCTACCTTCGCCGAGGCCCGTGAACATGATGTGCCGAATTCCGAGGGAAAATCGCAGCAAGTGCGAGAAATACCCTCACTGGCATCGGCGCATGTTCTCGTCAAATCCGTGCGCGGCCCTTTCGGGTCGAAGGCACCATCACGAGGGAGCAAGTGCGATATGACGACCTCTGCTGAGAACAAGACCGCGAAAATCAAGGAAATCATCTGCGACATCCTCGAGCTCGAGGAGGACGAGGTCACCGAGACCAGCCTCTTCAAGGAGGACCACGGCGCCGACTCGCTGCGTGCGATCGAGATCCTCGCCGCCCTGGAGAAGAACTTCCACGTCGTCATCGACCAGGCCGAGCTGGGCCGCATGGTCAACCTCAAGGGCGTCGAAGAGGTCGTGGCAGAGGCCGCCGGCAAGTAGTCACCGACGAGCGGTACCGCCGCGGCACCGCCGATCGAAACCGGACGGAGAGACCATGCGTGCAACGGGAACCAGCAACAGGTCGGCACCACCAGCGCATCGCGTGGTCCTGACCGGCTTCGGAGTCTTCTCGAGCATCGGTGTGGGCGCGGTCGAGTTCGCCGAGGGGCTACGGGCCGGGCGCAGCGGCACCAAGCCGATCACCCGGTTCGCAACCGAGGGCTTCGCTCACGCCAACGGCTGCGAACTGGTCGGCTTCGAGCCACGCCAGTGGATCCGCAACCTGGATGTCGACGAACTCGGCCCTGCCACCCGCTTCTCGGTGGCCGCGGCCAGGATGGCCATCGACCACGCCGGACTCGACGAGGAGGAGCTGCGCGGACAGCGCGGCCTGATCTCCATCGGCTCCACCGACGGGGAATCGCACGACCTCGACCGTCTGGTCGAGACCGAGATCAAGCACGGACCCGAGAAGATGGACCCGGTGGTGGTCCGGCGGGTGGCGCCTAGCCGACTGGCCACGGCCATCGCTCACGAACTGCGGCTGCAGGACGTCGAGGCGGTCACCATCCCCACCGCCTGCGCCGCGGGCAACTACGCCATCGGGTACGGCTACGACGCGGTGCGCACCGGCGAGGTCGACTTCGCCCTGTGCGGCGGCGCGGACGCGATGTGCCGCAAGACCTTCGCCGGTTTCTACCGGCTGGGCACGATCGCGCCGGACTGCTGCCGGCCGTTCGACAAGGACCGCAAGGGCATCCTGACCGGCGAGGGCGCCGGAGTGCTGGTCCTGGAGAGCCTGGAGTCGGCGCTGCGCCGCGGTGCCACCATCTATGCCGAGGTGCTGGGGTACGGGCTCAACTGCGACGCCGAGCACCCGGTCGCGCCCGACCAGGGCAGCATCGCCCGGTGCATGGAACTCGCCCTGAACAACGCCGGGGTGAAGCCGTCCGAGGTCGACCTGATCTCCGCGCACGGCACCGGCACCAAGGCGAACGATGTGACCGAGACCCGCGCGATCCGCGACGTCCACGGTACGGCGCCGCCGCGTACCGTCTCGTTGAAGTCGATGCTCGGCCACACCATGGGCGCCGCCAGCGCGCTCGCCGCGATCGCCTGTGCTCTGGCCGTCGAGGGCGGGTTCATCCCGCCGACCGTCAACCACCGGGAGACCGATCCCGAGTGCGAGGTCGACTGCGTGCCCAACGAAGCGGTCGACGCCGACCTGAGGATCGTGCAGAACAACGGCATGGCCTTCGGTGGCAACAACGCCGTCGTGATCCTCGCCAAGTACCAGGAGCAGGCCTCATGAGCTGGCCCATCGTCGGGATCGGCGCGCTCGCGAGCATCGGACGCGACCCGGCCGAGCTGTTCGACAACCTGTGCGAGGGTCGCAGCGGGCTGGCTCCGCTGCGTGGCTTCGACACCTCGAAGTTCAAGGCGGGCCATCTCTTCGAGATCGACGACCGGCCGGCGCCGGGCGTGGACGTGCCGGGCCGGGCGACCGCCTTCCTGCTCGACGCGGTGGGTCAGGCGGCCCGTGACGCCGGGCTCGGGGAGGACCTGCGCGATGTGCCGGTGCTCGTCGGCACCGGTCTGCGGGAGATGCGGTCGCTGGAGCTGTGGTGGCGCGACGGCGCCGAGTTCGCCGCGGAGCGGATGCACTTCGGCACCGCCCTGCGGGAGCGCTTCGGCGCGGTGAACACCCATACCTTCTCCAACGCCTGCTCCGCCTCGCTGTACGCACTCGCCCTCGCCGTCGATCAGTTGGAGTCCGGCGCGGCGGAGCATGTGATCGTGGCCGGCGCCGACTCGATCACCGAGAGCATGTTCGGCCTGACCGACGCCTTCCAGCTGGAGCCGCCCGGCCGGCTGAGACCCTTCGACGTCAACCGCAAGGGCACCATCCTCGGCGAGGGCGCCGGGGCGGTCGTGCTGAGCCGCCGTCCTGACGGCCGCAAGGTCCACGGGCAGGTGCGCTCGGTCGGTGTGAACTGCGACGCCCACCACACCACCGCGCCCGACCTGGCCGGGGTCGCCGCCGCGATCAGGCAGGCGCACGACAGGGCCGGGGTGAAACCGGAGAACGTGGACCTGGTCATGCTGCACGGCACCGGAACCCCCCTCAACGACGAGGTCGAGGTGCGGGCCGTGCGTGAGGTCTTCGGCGAGCACCAGAACGTACCGCTGGTGACGGCCGTCAAGTCGATGACCGGGCACACCGCCGGCGCGGCGGGAGTGCTGAGCCTCATCACGGTCCTGCAGTCCATGGCGACCGGGCGGATCCCGCCGGTGACCGAACTCGACGAACCGACCGAGGACGTGAGCGCGATGCGGCTGGTGCACACCACCGCGGCCACCGGCCGGATCGATCTGGCCCAGGTCAACGGCTTCGGCTTCGGCGGACTGAACGCGGTGGCCATCGTGGAGGCGGTCCGATGACTGAGTTCCCGCAGATCGTCGTCAGCGGCGTCGGACCGGCCCTGCCCGGGGTGGCCGCCGTCGAGGACCTTGTCACCGGACCGGCCTTCCCGGCGGAGCCGGTGGACCCGGCAGCCCGGCTCGGCAAGAAGGGTCTGAAGTACAAGGACCGCGCCACCCGGCTCGGACTGTGTGCGGCCTTCGCCGCGCTGCACGACGCGGGACTGCGTGACGCGGACGGCCCGCTGGTCGAGGGCGCCGGCGTCGGTGTGGTGGTGGCGTCCAACTACGGCAACGCGGACACCGTCTGCAGGGTGGTCGCCACCATCGCGGCCGAGACGACCCGCGGCACCAGCCCCATGGACAGCCCCAACGCCTCCAGCAACATCATCGCCTCCGAGATCGCCATCCGTTTCAAGCTGAGCGGCCCGAACCTGACCGTCTGCAACGGAGACGCCTCGGGGCTCGACGCCCTGCACTGGGCCGCGAGCATGCTGCGCTCCGGGCGGGCCGAGCAGATCCTGGTCGTCGGGGTCGAGCCGGACAACGAGATGGTGCGCAAACTGGTCGGCGCGGACCGGATCGTGGACGGGGCCGTCGCGGTGGTCCTGGAGCGGGCGGAGACCGCGCGGGAGCGCGGCGCGCGGGCCAGGGCCCGGTTGGGCGGCTTCGCGCGCACCGGCGGGGTCGAGGAGTGCGTCGGCCGGCTCGGCGGGCTGGGCGCCGGCACCCCGGGCGGCTGGTACCCGCCGGAGACCGGCGTCGCCACCGAACTGCCGGCCGGTCTGCCGGCGGGAGTTCCCCGCCATGGAATGCCCGACGGCTGGGGTGTGCTCTCCGGTGCGCTGGGCCTGGTGCAGTGCGCGGCCGCCGCCGCCCGTTTCGACGCGGGGGAACCCGGCCCGTTCTACGCCCTGGCCGGCCGCGAGGACGACGGTGTCGCCGGACTGCTGCTGCTCGCTCCCGGAGACACTCGGTGAGGCCTGACCGAGGGCGGTTCCCGGACCGTCCCGAGGACGTGGTGTGCACGGTGCGCCACCGGCGTCCTTCGGACGGGACCGGCGCACTGCTGCTGCACGGCCTGGCCAACAGTTCCTCGGTGTGGGACGCGCTGGCCGGGACCCGCGCCGGCGGCCTCGACCTGTGGACCGCCGAACTCCCCTGGGGCGGCGGGCAGTCACCGGCCTGGGCGTACTCCCCGGACGCCTCCTGGGCGGTCGAGGAGGCGCTCGGACAGGTCCCCGGCGGCGCCGGCATCGTGGTCGCCCATTCCTTCTCCACGGTGCTGCTGCTCGACCTGCTCAGCGAGGAACTGGCCCGGGGCGGCGACCCGTTCACGCGCCATGGCATCGAGGGCCTGGTCCTGGTGTCCCCGTTCTACCGCCGCGATCCGGAGAGCTTCGAGTACGCCGTCGTCGGCGACATGCTGGAGAACTTCCGCCGCACCATGGACGAGGGGATCCGGGTGATGGCCGGGCCCCGCCTCGATCCCGCGCTGCGCCACGACATGGCGCTGCGCGTATGCGAACGGGTCGGCCCGTACGGGTATCTGAGCTTCTTCCGCAGTTATCTGCGCACGCCCTGGCTGCGCACCGATCTGATCACCGTGCCCTCGCTGGTGATCAGCGGTGAGGAGGACTTCACCGCCGTCCCCTCCGAGAGCATGGCGCTCGCCGCCGACCTTCCCGACGCCCGCTGCCGTCTCGTCCCGGGCGCCGGGCACTTCCCGATGGTGGAGCAGGCGGACGCCTTCTCCGCCGCTCTCGACGAGTTCCTCGGCTCGATCGGCCTGGCCGAACCAGCTGTCGTCGACCAACCCGCCTGACCGTAGAGGAGCCTGAGCACGATGACGTCCCCCATCAGCCCCGTCCCCGAGGCGACCGAGCAGGCGTTGAACGACTTCTTCGACGTCACCACCCGCATCTCCCTGCGTCCGTCCTACGAGGGCGGCAACATCAGCACGACCATCGGTTTCAAGCATGTGCACTATCTGATCGAGGCCGCCGTGCTGGAGCACTTCCGCGCCGCCGGCCTCGGTGCCACCACTCTCTATGTCGAGTACGGGGTCGGCTTCGACGTCGTCTCGGTCGACACCCGGCTGCACACCGTGCTCACCCTGGACGACGATGTCGCCGTCGAGGTCAAGCCGGTCACCAAGGACACCGACGACCGGCTGCGGTTCGCGATCACCGCGACCGTGCAGCGGGACGGTGCGCCGCGCAAGGCGGCCACCACCACCTTCGAGGTCGCGCTGCGGGCGATCGAGCATGTGGAGGACCCCAAGCCGCTGCCGGAGCGGCTGACCCGCTTCGTGGTGCCGCGGCTGGGCGCGGCGACTCCGAAGAAGATCACCGCCGTCCCGGTGGACAACATCGATCTGTCCGCGCAGCGCGGGGTCACCACACGGTCCGGCGACCCGGTGCTGGCCGAGATCATCGGCGACGACAACGCCTTCGGCTGGAAGTGGCGGGTCCCCTACTTCTACTGCCACTTCACCAGCCATATGCAGATGTCGGGCTTCCTGCGGCAGATGGAGGAGGTGCTCCACCTGTTCGTCGCGGACCGGGGCATCGCCATCCACCGCCTCCTGGACGAACGCAACTGGATCCCGGTGGTGACCAAGTCCGACCTCCGCCTCACCGACGAGGTGAGGATCGAGGACGAGCTGTACACCGTCTTCACGATCGAGGACGTCTTCAAGGCCATCCTGTTCACCGCCCGGATGGACTGCTATGTGATGCGCGACGGCGCGCTGGTGCAGGTCGCCACCGGACACATCACGCACGGCTATGTCACCAAGGAGTCGCCGGAACGCGACTGGTCCCTGGTCACCTTCGACGAGGAGGTACTGGCCGCGCTCGGCGGCAAGAACCTCGACGCCAACTGACCGGGCTCGCCGGAAGGAGCTGTCGTCATGAGCGGCAACACCATGGGCGCCGCCCGGAGACCGGTGATCACCGCCTGGTCGGCCGTGTCCCCGTTCGGGACGGGTCGTGCGGCCTTCGCCGAGGGCCTGCACCACGGCGGTGAGACCGCCGTACGGATCGACCGCGAGCAGTGGCAGGTGCCCGACGAGCGGGCCAGGCTGGTGCCCGGCTTCAGTCCGCGCGAGGCACTGGGCCGCAAGGGCACCCGGTCGATGGACCGGGTGACGGGACTCGCGGTCAGCGCCGTCGGTGCGCTGCTCGACGACGCCGAACGCAATCGCGAGGTCGCCACCGGTGAGCGCGGGGCGGTCGTGCTCGGCACCACCACCGGCAGCGCCCAGAGCATGATGGACTTCACCCGGGACTCGCTGACCGGCGAACAGCCCTACTTCGTCGACCCGGCGCAGATGCCCAACACGGTGATGAACTGCGCGGCCGGCCAGTGTGCGATCTGGCACCGGATCAAGGGCCCCAACGCCACGATCGCGGGCGGCCGGCTGGCCGGGCTGCTCGCGCTGAACTACGCCCGCAGACTGCTCGGCGCCGGCCGGGCCGAGGCGGTGCTGTGCGGTTCCGCGGAGGAGTACTCCAACGAGCGGGCCTGGCTGGAGTGGCACACCCGGGAGGCCGAGGAGGACCCGACGGTGCTCGGCGAGGGCGCCGGTGTACTGCTGCTGGAGCCCGAGGGGTCCGTCGGCGCCGAGCATGTGCTGGCCGAGGTGCTCGCCGTGGAGAGCGGTGTGTTCGGCGAGGGCGACCTCCCGACGGTGCTCGGCTCCTGTCTGCGCCGTGCCATGGACCGCGCCGGGGTCGACCCGTCGCAGGTGTGGGCGGCCGGCCCGTGCGGCGCCCCCGGCACCCTCGGCGAGCAGGAACGCGCCGTGCTGACCGAGGTGTTCGGCGCCGCGGCGCTCGAACCGCTGCGGAACACCGAGTTGTTCGGCGACGCCTCGGCCGCGTCGGCGACCTTGGGGATCGCCGCCGTGCTCGCGGTCGCCGAACGGACACCCGGCGCCGCCGGGCAGGTCGCGGTGATCACCGCGGTGGAGCGCGACGGCGGGACCGGCTGCGCCCTGCTGCGGCTGCGCTGAGCGCCGACCCGACCCGGCAACGAATCGAGCGGAGAGAGCGGATCATGACGTCACAGCCCATCGAGAAGCTGAACAAGGAAGAACTTCGGCAGACCCTGGCCGATGTGATCGATGTCGACGCCACCGAGATCGGTGAGGCGACCGACTTCGTGGAGGAGTTGCAGGTCGACTCGCTGCTGCTGCTGGAACTGGTCGTGGTGCTGGAGAAGAAGTACCAGGTCAAGTTCACCGAGCAGGAGATGCGAACGGCCCGCACCTTCCATGAGGCGCTCGCGCTGCTGCAGCGGAAGCTGGCGGTGTCGATATGACCACCTCCCTCCCGGCGCCGGCGGCCGAGCCGGTCGCCGGGGGCCTCTTCGGCCCGAAGCCCTCCCCGGTGGACGCCGGGATCGAGGTGGTGTCGATGGACCGGTCGAAGGCCCCCGCCGGGGACGGCCGCGTCCTCACCGCGGTGACCTCCGTCGCGATCGACCGCACGGAACCGGTCTTCGCCGGCCACTACCCCGGCTTTCCGATCTTTCCCGGCGTGTGCATCGTCGAATGCGTGCAGCGCAGCGCGCTGGCGGTGGCCGAACGGTCCGGGATGCCGGAACCCCGGCTGATCGCGGTGGAGTCCACCCGCTTCCTCGGCGCGGTCCACCCCGGCGATCTGCTCACCGTGCGCCTGCAACTGCGCGACCACGAAGGCGGTGTGCGCTGCCAGGCCAAGGTGAGCACCGGGCGGGGCGATGCCGCGTCGGTGCGACTGCGTCTGTCCGGTGAGGTCGCCGCATGAACAGCGTCCATGTCGAACGGCTGCTGCCGCACCGGTTCCCCATGCTTCTGGTGGACCGGGTCCTCGACCTGGTTCCGGGGGAGAGCGTCGTCGCGAGCAAGGCGATCACCCGCAACGAGCAGTGCTACCGGAAGGTCGGCCTGCACGGCGCCGACGCGTGCCTGGAGTATCCGCAGACGCTCCTGATCGAGTCCTGGGGCCAGACCGCCGGCATCCTGGCGACCTGGCGCTCCCCCGACGAGCCGATCGAGGCGCACGAGGCCGACCGGGTGATGCTGCTCGGCGGACTCACCGGGATCACGTTCCACCGGCCGGTGCTGCCGGGCGATGTGCTTCTGCATCGGGCCCGGCTCTCCCGTGCTCTGTCCGACACCGCGATGTTCGAGGGCGAGACCCTGTGCGACGGCGAGGTGGTGATGTCGGTCGAGCGGATGGTGATGGCCTTCCGCCCCGCCGGCCTGCTGCAGCCGTCCGCCGGTTGAGCCGAGAAGGAGGAATGCCCGATGGCACAGGAGGAAAGGCCGGTCGCGCTGGTCAGCGGCGGCTCCCGCGGCATAGGCCGGGCCGTGGTGCGGCGGCTCGCCGCCGACGGCCACGATGTGAGCTTCTGCTACCGGTCCGACGACGAGGCCGCGATCGGCCTGGAGAAGGAACTCGGGGAGCTCGATGTCCGGGTGATGGCCAGAAAGGTGGACGTGGCCTCACCGGAGTCGGTGCGCGAGTGGGTGGCGGAGACCCAGGAGACCCTGGGCACGGTGGATGTCGCGGTCACCGCCGCCGGCATCACCCGTGACAACCCGCTGCTGATGATGACCGACGAGCAGTGGAAGGACGTGGTCGCGGTCAACCTCGACGGCACCTACCACGTCTGCCGCTCGGTGGTGTTCGAGATGATGAAGCGCCGCTCCGGCTCACTGGTGCTGATCTCCTCGGTGGCCGGCGTCCACGGCCACGCCACCCAGTCCAACTATGCGGCGACCAAGGCCGGGATCATCGGCTTCGGCAAGTCGCTGGCCAAGGAGGTCGGCCGCTACGGCATCCGGTCCAATGTGGTCGCCCCCGGATTCATCGAGACCGACATGACCTCGGTGCTCAGCGACAAGGTCCGCGAACAGATGCTGGCCTCGATCCCGCTGAACCGTTTCGGTGGGGCCGACGAGGTCGCCGACCTGGTGTCCTTCCTGGCCTCCGAGCGCGCCGGCTACATCACCGGCTCCGTGTTCCAGATCGACGGCGGCATCACCATCTAGGGCCTGTTCCGGGTCCCCCCATCCCTCACAGAAGGACACCGTCATGGCCAAGAAGCCGCCACGCTGGTACTTCTCCCTGCGGAGCCCCTACTCCTGGTTCGCCTACCACGACCTGAAGAAGCACCACCCCGACGTCCTGGACGACGTGCAGTGGATCCCGTTCTGGGAGCCGGATGCGCGCAGTGAGGAACTGCTGGCGCAGGCGGGGGTCAGGCTGCCGTTGGTGCCGATGGCGCGGGAGAAGAACTTCTACATCCTTCAGGACACCCGGCGGCTGGCCGAGGACCACGCACTCGACGTCACCTGGCCGATCGACCGGGAGCCGGTCTGGGAGGTCTCGCACCTGGCCTATCTGGTGGCCGAGGACGCCGGGAAGGGCAAGGAGTTCGTCGACCTGGTCTACCGTGCCCGCTGGCAGGAGTCGAAGAACATCTCCGACCCGGCCGTGATCGGCGCGATCGCCGGCGAACTCGGCCTGGACGCGGACCGGGCCGCCGGCGCCGCCGACGATCCGGAGTTGCGCGCCCGGGGTGTGGAGATCCTGGCCGCCTCGGCGCGGGACGGACTGTTCGGCGTGCCGTTCTTCGTCCACGGCCACGACAAGTTCTGGGGTGTCGACCGGGTGGCCGGGTTCGTCGCCGCGCTGCGCGGTGTCCCCCGCGCCTCCGTCACCGTGCCGGAGGCGGAGGCGGCGGCGCTGCCCGAGACGGCCGTGGCGGGCGTGGACGCCGGCCACGCCGGCGGCTGCGGCTGAGCCCCGCACTCCACCGAGATCCCGAGGGGTTGCCATGAGCGACGAGCAGCGGCTCGCGGCCGACTGGACCGCCATCGTGGTCGGCAGCGGCATGGGCGGTCTGACCTGTGCCGCGTACCTGGCGGTGGCCGGCCACCGGGTGCTGGTGCTCGAACAGGCGGGGGTGCTGGGCGGCAACAGCCATGTCTTCCGGAGGCGTTCGGCCTATGAGTTCGACGCCGGGGTGCACTACATCGGTGACTGCGGGCCCGACGGCGTGCTGCCGTCGATCCTGCGGGGGCTGGGGCTGGGCGACCGCGTCGCGTTCCGTGAGATGGACCCGGACGGATTCGACGAGATCGTCCTGCCCGGACTGCGGATGTCGGTACCCGTCGGCTGGGACCGCTATCTCGAACGGCTCATCGAGGCGCTGCCGGCGGACGAGGGCGGCCTGCGCGAGTTCGTGGCGGTGTGCTCGGCGGTCGGTGCGGAGATGCGCTGGACCCTGCTGTCCGCGGTCGGCGCCGATCCGGCCGAGGTGCTGCGCCGCACCCCCATGGCGATGGCCTGGGGCCGCCGGACGCTGCACCAGCTGTTCGAGCACTGCGGTCTGTCCGCCACCGCGCGCACCGTACTGGCCGCCCAGGCGCTCAACTACGGGATCGGCCCCGAGGAGGCCACGGTCGGCATGCACGCCAGTGTGACCGACCACTATCTGCGGGGCGCCGCCTATCCGGTAGGCGGGGGCCAGATGCTGGCCGCGTCGCTGACCGAGGCGATCACCGGCCACGGCGGCACGGTCCGGGTCGGGCAGCGGGTGGACCGGGTGCTGGTCGAACAGGGCCGGGCGTGCGGTGTCGTGCTGGACACCGGGCAGGAGCTGCGCGCGCCGGTCGTGGTGTCCAACGCGGACTATGTGCGTACCGTCCGGGAGCTGGTCGGCGAGGAGCACTTCCCGGCGTCGATCGGGAAACGGGCCAGGACCGCGGTGACGGGCTTCCCCCTGGCGGTGCTCTATGTCGGGCTCGACCGGGAGCTGCCCGGCAGGACCGGGGCCAACCTGTGGTGGCACGGGAACACGGATGTCGAGGAGGCGTTCCGCGGCCTGGCGGACGGCCGGTTCGACGAGCCGTCGTCGGTGTTCGTCTCCTTCGCCTCGGCCAAGGATCCGCACACCGCGGCCATCCGGCCGCCCGGGCACGCCAACTTCCAGGTGATGGCGCTGTGTCCGCGGTCCCTGGAGGCATGGGGCGCGGAGGCCGCCTCCGAGAACGGGGGGCGGTACCGCCGTGATCCGGCCTACCTGGCGGAGAAGGACAGGGTCACCGAGGCGATGCTGGCCACCGCGGAACGCGCACTCGGCCCGTTCCGCCGCTATGTGACCCATCTGGAGCTGGCCTCCCCGGCCACTCAGCGCCGCTACACCCGTTCGACCGGCGGATCGCCCTTCGGCCTGGCCCGCTGGGGCGGCACGGGCGCCAGGCCGGACACCCGGACCAGCGTGACCGGCCTGTATGTGGTGGGGCAGGGCACCCGCTACGGCAGCGGGATCACCGGTGCCGCGGTCAGCGGTATCGCCTGCGCCGGGCAGATCCTCGGCCGCCCGCTCCTGCCGGAGGTGCACGCGGGTGCGGTGCTGGGAGACCCCCGGATGCTTCCCGCTCGCGGTGCCGACTGGGACCCGCTGCGCCACTGCGGCGGCCGAGCTCCCCGCGGCACCCATGCCATTCCGCAGTAAGAGCTCCGAACAAAAGTGGGGTCCGATCAGCGGGCGGTGTCCGGTGCGTGCGATCGCAAGGCGCCGGAAGGTCCTTGTAGCGGAGCTACCAGGGCCTTCCGGCAACGCGGCGAGCGTGCGTGCCGGGCGCCGCCCGCCGGGCGCCACTTTTGTTCGGAGCTCTAAATGCTCGAACGACCTGCGGCGATGGTTTATCGAGGCTTCTTATAAGGCCGTTCCGGGAAGCCGGGTGCTTGGTAACGTCCAAGCCCAGGGCGGATTCTTCCCGCCCGCTCGGCACCATGCGCCGAATCAGTGTGGCCCACGGGGCTGTCTTCACCGTTTTTCCGTCTCAAGGGGAGTGAGTAGTCGTGCCACAATCCGGTGATCTCCGGCTCCCTCTGACGCCGGCCCAGTCGGGCATTTGGTTCGCGCAACGGATCGACTCCGCGAACACGGTCTACAACATCGCCGAGTACCTGGATATTCAGGGACCGGTCGATCCGGACCGTTTCGAGACCGCGCTTCGTCGGGTGGTCGACGAGACCGACGCACTGCGCGTGCGATTCGTCGAGGACGGTGAAATTCCCGGGCAATGGATACGGCCCACCGTCGGCTTCCCGTTCCCTGTCCTGGATATGTCGGGCGAGACCGATCCCGTCGCCGGGGCGCGGGCATGGATGGACGACGACCGTGCCCGGCCCGTGGACCTGTTCGGCGACCGGCTGTTCGCCTTCGCCCTGTTCAAGGTCGCCGCGGATCGCTGGTTGTGGTATTTCCGTGTCCACCACATCGTGCTGGACGGTGCCGGGGTGGCCATGTTCGTGCCGAGGGTGGCCGAGGTCTACTCGGCGCTGACGGCGGACGAACCGGTGCCGGCCAGTCCGTTCGCATCCCTGCGAAGCCTGGTGGACGCCGACCGGTCCTATGTCGATTCCGCGGACCACGCCGAGGACCGTGCGTTCTGGACCGAGCACCTGGCCGGCGCGCAGCCCCCGGTCAGTCTCTCCGGCGGCTCGCAGCACCTGCCCCGCGAGGTGATCCGCCGCAGCGAGGAGCTCGGCGCCGACGGGATCGAGGCGCTCCACGGCCTCGCGCGCGAGGCCGGGACCGGCTGGCCGACCGTGGTGGTCGCCGCTCTCGCCCTCTATGTGGGGCGGCTCACCGGAAGCGACGAGGTGGTCATCGGTCTGCCGGTCGCCGCGCGTCGGG
Organism: Streptomyces nodosus; assembly: GCF_008704995.1. Classification (NCBI taxonomy): domain Bacteria; kingdom Bacillati; phylum Actinomycetota; class Actinomycetes; order Kitasatosporales; family Streptomycetaceae; genus Streptomyces; species Streptomyces nodosus. The sequence goes on along the minus strand of NZ_CP023747.1, from coordinate 6,573,545 downwards.
GGAAGGGACTGCGGAATGTCCCGGGCAGCGTGTCCAATCTGGTCCCGCTGCGGCTGGGCGTCCGGCCCGACGCCCGGGTGAGCGACCTGCTCGCCGCCGTCTCCGCCGAGATGCGGGGGGCCGTGCGCCACCAGCGGTACCGGCACGAGGACATCCGGCGCGACCTGAGGCTCGGCCCCGATCAGCATCTGATCGGACCGCATGTCAATCTGGTCCTGTTCGACTACGAGCTGGCCTTCGCCGGGCATGCCGCGACCGTGCGCAACCTGCCGGGAGGTCCGATCACGGACCTCGCGATCGTGGTGGACACCCGCTCCACCGACGGCGGGCTGCGCTTCGACTTCGACGCCAACTCCGCGCTGTACGACGAGGAGTCCCTCGCCGCGCACCAGCGCCGCTTCCTCGGCCTGCTCTCCGCGCTGTGTGCCGCGGACCCCTCGACACCGGTCGGACGGCTGGACACCGCCACGGCCGACGAACGCGCACGGGCGCTCGTCCGGCCCGCCCCCGTCGACGTCCCCGCCGAGGCCCCAGTCGCCGCGACGCTTCCTGAGCTGTTCGAGCGGGTGGCCGCCGAGCACCCCGAGCGCACGGCCGTGACGGCCAACGGCACCGGCCACAGCTACCGGGAGATCAACGCCAGGGCCAACCAGCTGGCCAGGGTGCTGATCGCCCGGGGCGCCGGCCCGGAGCGGTTCGTCGCGCTCGCGCTGCCCCGCTCGGTGGAGACGGTGGTCGCGCTGCTGGCCACCCTCAAGGCCGGCGCCGCGTATCTGCCGCTGGACCCGGCGTATCCCGCCGAGCGGATCGCATACATGCTCGCGGACGCCGCACCGGACCTGGTGCTGACCGACACCGCGCACGCGCGGCTCCTGCCGGACACCGAGAACGTCACGCTGCTGACGCTCGACGACACCCGCACCGTCGCGGAGCTGGCCGGTCAGCCGACCGATGACATCACCGACGCGGAGCGGGCCGCCCCGCTCGGCCCCCGGCATCCGGCGTACATGATCTACACCTCCGGGTCCACCGGCCGGCCCAAGGGCGTGGTGGTCCCCCACCGGAACGTGCTCCGGCTGTTCACCGCCACCCGGCAGTGGTTCCACTTCGGGCCCGAGGACGTGTGGACGCTGTTCCACTCCTACGCCTTCGACTTCTCGGTGTGGGAGATCTGGGGCCCGCTGCTGCACGGCGGCAGGCTGGTCGTCGTACCCCACGAGGTGAGCCGCTCGCCGGAGGAGTTCCTGCGGCTGCTGGCCGAGGAACGCGTCACGGTGCTCAATCAGACCCCGTCCGCCTTCTACCAGCTCATGCAGGCCGACGAGGAACACCCCGGGCTCGGCGGCGGGCCGGCGCTGCGGTGCGTGGTGTTCGGCGGCGAGGCACTGGACCTGTGGCGGCTGGAGCGCTGGTACGCCCGGCACCCGGAGGACGCGCCGGTCCTGGTGAACATGTACGGCATCACCGAGACCACGGTGCATGTCAGCCATGTGGCGCTCGACCGGCGTACCGTCGGCGCGTCGCGGGGCAGCGTGATCGGCTCCCCCATCCCCGACCTCGGGATCCGTCTGCTGGACGGCGCCCTGCGGCCGGTGCCGCCCGGAGTGGCCGGTGAGCTGTATGTCTCCGGCGACGGGCTCGCCCGCGGCTATCACGGACGTGCGGAGCTGACCTCGCACCGGTTCGTCGCCGACCCGTTCGGACCTCCCGGCACCCGGATGTACCGCACCGGCGACATCGCCCGCTGGAACACCGCGGGCGAGCTGGAGTTCGTCGGCCGGGCGGACCAGCAGGTGAAGATCCGCGGTTTCCGGATCGAGCTGGGCGAGGTCGAGGCCGCCGTGGAGAGCGCCGCCGAGGTCGCCCGCGCCGCGGTGATCGTCCGTGAGGACCAGCCGGGGGACATGGGGGTCCCCCCGGCCGGAGGCTGGGGGAGGCTGGTCGCCTATGTCACGCCGGCCGGCGACCGCGGCAACCTCGACCTCGGCGCGCTGCGCGAGGCGATGCACGCCGCGCTGCCGGAGCACATGGTGCCCTCGGCGTTCGTGGTGCTGCCGCGGCTGCCGATCACCGCCAACGGCAAACTGGACCACAAGGCGCTGCCGGAACCGGAGTTCGTGGCCGGCTCGGCCGGGCGCGCCCCGCACACCCCCGCCGAGGAGGTGTTGTGCGGGCTGTTCGCCGAGGTCCTGGGCGTGCCGGGCGTCACCGTCGACGACAACTTCTTCGACGTGGGCGGCCACTCCCTGCTGGCCACCCGGCTGGTCAGCAGGATCCGTTCGGTGTTCGGCGTGGAGCTGCAGATCCGGACCCTGTTCGAAGCGCCGACCGTCGCCGCCCTGGCGGAACGCGTGACCTGCGGCGACAACGCCCGTTCCGGTGTCTCCGCCGGGCCCCGCCCGGCGGAGATCCCGCTGTCCTACGCCCAGAACCGGCTGTGGTTCCTCGACCGGCTGGAAGGGCCTCATTCGGCCTACAACATCCCGCTGGTGCTGCGCCTGTCCGGGCCCCTGGACAAGGACGCGCTGCGCGCGGCGTTCGGTGACATGCTGGCCCGGCACGAGAGCCTGCGCACCGTCTTCCCCGATGTGAAGGGTGTTCCGAGCCAGGTCGTGCTCGACCCGGAGGCGGCCGCGATCGAGCTGCCCACCTCGGCGATCAGCGCCGAGGAGCTGCCCTCGGCGCTGGCCGCCTGCGCGGCCGGGGCGTTCCATCTGGCGGCCGAACTCCCGTTGCACGTCGATCTGTTCTCGCTCGGCGAGGAAGAGCATGTGCTGTCCGTCGTGGTGCATCACATCGCCGCGGACGGCTGGTCGCTGGGGGTGCTGGTCCGCGATCTGTGCACGGCGTACGCCGCCCGGCTCCGGGGAGGGCGACCGGACTGGCGGCCGCTGCCGGTGCAGTACGCCGACTACACGCTGTGGCAGCGCGATGTGCTCGGCGACGACCGCGACCCCTACAGCACCATGGCACGCCAACTCGCCTTCTGGCGCTCGGAACTGGCCGATCTGCCGTCGGAGATCGCGCTGCCCGCCGACCGGCCCCGGCCGGCCGAGGCGGACTACCGGTCCGATGTGGTCGAACTGCGGCTGCCGGCCGATCTGCACCGCGGTCTCGCCGACCTCGCCCGGCGGACCGGGACGACGCTGTTCATGACGCTCCAGGCCGGACTGGCCTCGCTGCTCTCGGTGCTAGGCGCCGGCTCGGACGTGGTGCTGGGCAGCCCGATCGCGGGCCGCACCGATGACGCCCTGGACGATCTGATCGGCTTCTTCGTCAACACGCTGGTGCTGCGGACCGATCTGTCCGGTGACCCGACGTTCCGGGAACTGCTGGGCCGGGTACGGGAGTCGGACCTGGCGTCCTACGCCCATCAGGACGTGCCGTTCGAGCGTCTCGTCGAGGTGCTGAACCCGGAGCGTTCGCTGTCCCGCCACCCGCTGTGCCAGGTGCTGTTCTCGCTGCAGAAGAAGCTGGACACCACCGTGGACTTCCCCGGCCTGCGAGCGGTCGCCGAGCCGGGCGCACGCACCAGGGCCAAGTTCGACCTGTCCTTCGAGTTCAGCGAGTGCGCCGACGACACGGGAGCACCGGGCGGTGTCGACGCGGTCGTCGAGTTCCGTACGGATCTCTTCGACCGGTCCGGTGTGGAAGTGCTCGGCGACCGTCTGGTGCGTCTCCTTCGGGCGGTCGTCGCCGAACCTGATGTCCCGGTGCGGGCGGTCGACGTGCTGTCGATGCCCGAGCGGCGGCGGCTGCTGCACGAATGGAACGACACCGGGTGCGAGGTTCCCACCGGGAGCACCCTGGTCGATCTGCTGGAACGGGCGGCGGCGGAGCACCCGGACGCGGTGGCGGTGTGCGACGGACCGCGGTCGCTGACGTACCGCGCACTGCACGAGTCCGCCAACCGGTGGGCACGGGAGCTGATCGCCCGGGGCGCGGGCCCCGAGCGGGTGGTCGCGCTGGGCATGCCGCGTTCCGCGGAGCTGATCGTCGCGCTGCTGGCGGTGCTCAAGTCCGGTGCGGCGTATCTGCCGGTGGACCCCGGCTATCCCGTGGAGCGCGTCGCGCTGCTGCTGTCGGACGCCGATCCGGCGCTGCTGATGAGCACCGCGGGCGTGCTGGCCGGATGGCCGCAGGAGGTCCTCGGACAGGTGCCGACGCTGGCGCTGGACGACCCCGCGACGGTGGAATCGGCCGCGGCCCGCTCCCGGACGAACCCGGTGGACGAGGACCGGCCGGCGCCGCTGCGGCCGGAGAACGCCGCCTATGTCATCTACACCTCGGGCTCGACCGGGACGCCCAAGGGCGTGGTGGTGGAGCACCGCAACGCGGTCAACCTGGCCATCTGGGCGGCGCGGGAGATCGGTGCGAAGGCGCTGTCCCGGACGCTCGCGTCGACCTCGCTCAACTTCGATGTGTCGGTCTTCGAGATCTTCGGACCGCTGACGGTCGGCGGACGCATCGACGTGGTGCGCGATCTGCTGGCGCTGGCCGAGCGGGAGGACGGCTGGTCGGGCAGCATGATCAGCGCGGTGCCGTCCGCGCTGGCCCAGCTGATCGGCCAGGACGACGTCTCCGCCTCGGCCGGGCTGGTGGTGCTCGCCGGTGAGGCGCTCACCGGCCGCGCGATGGCGGACATCCGCACCGCCATGCCGGGGGCGCGCATCGCCAACATCTACGGCCCGACCGAGGCCACGGTGTACGCGACCGCCTGGTACTCCGACGGCGGGCCCGCGGAGCCGTTGATCGGCCGTCCGGTCTCCAACACCCAGGTCTATGTGCTGGATTCCTCGCTGCGGCCGGTTCCCGCCGGTGTCGCGGGTGAGCTGTACCTGGCGGGGGCGGGCCTGGCGCGCGGCTATCTGGACCGGCCGGCCCTGACCGCGCAGCGGTTCGTGGCCAGCCCCTTCGGCGCGCCGGGTTCCCGGCTGTACCGGACCGGCGACGTGGTGCGGTGGACCGCCGACGGTCAGCTGGCCTATCTGGGGCGCAGCGACGAGCAGGTGAAGGTGCGCGGTTTCCGCATCGAGACCGGCGAGATCGAGTCGGTGATCGCCGAGGACCCCGCCGTGGCGCAGGTGGTGGTGATCGCACAGGAGGACCAGCACCACCACAAACAGCTGGTCGCCTATGTGGTGCCCGCCGCCGGACGCGAGGCCGACATCCCGCGCCTGCGTGAGCTGGTGGCCGACACCCTGCCCGGCTATATGGTGCCGGCGGCCTTCGTCACCCTGCGCAGACTGCCGCTCAACCCCAACGGCAAGCTCAACCGCGGCGCCCTGCCCGCCCCGCAGTTCGCCGGCGACCGGGAAGGCCGAGGGCCCCGTACCCCGCAGGAGCAGGTGCTCTGCGGTCTGTTCGCGGAGATCCTGGAGCTGTCCTCGGTCGGCATCGACGACAGCTTCTTCGACCTCGGCGGTCATTCGCTCATCGCCAACCGGCTGGTCATCAGGATCCAGGCGGTGCTCGGCGTCGATCTCGCGGTGCGTGATCTGTTCGAGGCGCCCACCGTGGCCCGGCTGGCGGAGCTGGTGGCGCGCGCCGGGAGGGCCAGGCCCCGGGTGGCCCCGATGGAGCGCCCGGCCGAGCTGCCGGTGTCGTTCACCCAGCAGCGGCTGTGGTTCCTCAACCGCCTGGAGGGCCCGAGCCCGACGTACAACCTCGGTGTCTCCCTGCGCTTCACCGGACAGATCGACCGTGACGCCCTCCAGGAGGCCCTCCACGACGTGCTGGTCCGGCACGAGAGCCTGCGCACGGTCTTCCAGGACCACGACGGGGTACCGGTCCAGCGGATCGTGGCCCCCGACCGGGCCCGACTGCACATCCCGGTGACCGAGCTGACCGAGCCCGAACTGGACGCGACCCTGACCTCGGCCGCCCGCCGCGGCTTCGACCTGGAGAGCGAACTGCCCGTCCGGGCCGAGCTGTTCGTGCTCAGCCCGACCGAGCAGGTGTTCCTGATCCTGGTGCACCACATCGTGGCGGACGGCTGGTCGTTCGCGTCGCTGGTGAGCGACTTCTCCCGCGCCTACACCGCGCGGCGCTCGGCACACGCCCCCGAGTGGACGCCGCTGCCGGTGCAGTACGCCGACTACGCCCTGTGGCAGCGGGAGGTCCTCGGCGACATCGAGGACCCCGACAGTGTGCTGGCGCGGCAGATCGACCACTGGAGGTCCACGCTGGCCGGTCTGCCGGATCAGCTGGACCTGCCGTCCGACCGGCCCCGTCCCGCGGTCCCCAGCCACGGCGGCGGATTCGTCCCGATCACCGTCCCGCCCGAGGTGCACGCCCGGCTGCTCGAGATCGCCCGCGCCAGTGGCGCCAGCCTGTTCATGCTGATGCAGGCCGCGCTGGGCGCGCTGCTGCACCGGATGGGCGGCGGCACGGACATCCCGATCGGCACCTCGGTCGCCGGTCGCAACGACGAGTCGCTGGTCGACCTGATCGGCTTCTTCGTCAACACCCTGGTCCTGCGCAACGATCTGAGCGGCGACCCGACGTTCCGTCAGTTGCTCGGCAGGGTGCGCGAGGCGGACCTGTCCGCCTACGCCCACCAGGAGGTGCCCTTCGAGCTGCTGGTCGAGACGCTCAAGCCGGAGCGCTCGCTCTCCCGGCATCCGCTGTTCCAGGTGCTGCTGAACTTCGAGAACACCCCCGAGATGGAGCTGGGCTTCTCCGGGGTGCGCACCCGTCTGCACCCGGTGAACACCGAGGTCGCCAAGTTCGACCTGTCGTTCTCCCTGCGCGACCGGTACGCCGACGACGGGGCGCCCGCCGGTGTCACCGGTCTGCTCAACTACAGCAGCGACCTGTACGACCGCGGCACGGCCGAGGACATCTCCGCCCGGCTGAGCCGCCTCCTGGAGTCGGTCGCCGCCGATCCGGCGCAGCGGATCAGCGAGCTGGACCTGCTCGGCGAGGCCGACCGCCACCGGATCCTCGCGCTCGGTGTCGGTGAGATCCGCGAGGAGGTTCCGCCGACGTTCGTCGAGCGGTTCCAGCAGCAGGTCGCGAAGACCCCGGACGCGGTCGCGCTGCTCTGCCGGGGCGAGGAGGTGACCTACCGCGAACTCGACGAGCGTGCCAACCGGTTGGCCCATCATCTGATCGCGCGCGGGGTGGGGGCCGAGGACTGGGTCGCGGTCGCCCTGCCGCGCACCCCGCAGTTGGTGGTCGCCCTGGTGGCCGTCCTGAAGGCGGGCGCCGCCTATCTCCCGCTCGACCCGGACTACCCGCCGGAACGCATCGAGTACATGATCGAGAACGCCTCGGCCATGCTGCTGCTCACCGACGGCACCGTCGGTGCGGCCGTACCGCACTTCGACGACCTGCCGCGGCTGCTGCTGGACGACGCGGACACCGTCGAGGCCCTGGCCGGCCGCCCGGTGACGGCGCCGACCGACGCCGAGCGCCGGTATCCGGTGCACCCGCACCACTCCGCGTATGTCATCTACACCTCCGGTTCCACCGGGCGCCCCAAGGGCGTGCTGACCGAACAGCACTGCCTGAGCGACTATCTGCGCTGGAGCACCTCGGGCTACCCGAGCGCCTCGGGGGCCGCGGTGCTGCACAGCCCGATCTCCTTCGACCTGACGGTGACCGCGCTGTACACCCCGCTGTCGGTGGGCGGCACGGTGATCCTGGCCACCCTGGACGACGGCGATCCGCGGACCCTGGCGGACCTGGAGCGGACGCCGTGCACCTTCCTCAAGGCCACCCCCAGCCATCTGCCGCTGCTCGAGGCGCTTCCCGACGCGTTCTCACCCGGCCGCGAGCTGATGCTGGGCGGCGAGCTGCTGCTCGGCGAGACGCTCACCGAGTGGCGCTCGCGCCACCCCGGGGCGCACCTCTACAACGGCTACGGGCCCACCGAGACCACGGTCAACTGCACCCAGCATGTGATCAGGGCCGGCGAACCCGTCGGCAGCGGACCGCTGCCGATCGGCCGTCCCATGCCCAACACCTGGCTGTATGTGCTGGACGAGTCCCTGCGGCCGGTGCCGATGGGGGTGGCCGGTGAGCTGTATGTGGCGGGCGAGGGGATCGCCCGTGGCTATCTGCACCGGCCGACGCTGACGGCCGAGCGGTTCGCGCCCAACCCGTTCGGCCCGCCCGGCTCCCGTATGTACCGCACCGGCGACATCGTGAAGTGGCGGCCGGACGGCGAGCTGTACTTCCTGCGGCGCGTCGACGACCAGGTCAAGATCCGCGGTTTCCGGGTGGAGATCGGTGAGATCGAGAACGCGCTGCTGCGCCGGACGGGCGTCGCCCAGGCCGCCGTCGTCCTGCGGGAGGACGTGCCGGGCGACCAGCGCCTGGTCGCCTATCTGGTGCCGGACGGCCCGCTGGACCGGGCCGAGGTCGCCCGGGAGGTGGCCGGGGACCTGCCGGACTACATGGTGCCGGCGGCCTATGTGGTGCTGGACGAGCTGCCGCTCAGCCCCAACGGCAAGGTCGACCGGCGAGCCCTCCCGGCGCCGGACCACTCCACCGTCGGCACCGCCGCCGGCCGCGCTCCGCGGACCCCGCAGGAAGAGCTGCTGTGCGGTCTCTTCGCGCAGATCCTGGGCGTGCCCACGGTCGGGGTCGACGACAACTTCTTCGACCTGGGCGGCCACTCGCTGCTGGCCACCCGGCTGGTGAGCAGGGTCCGTTCGGTCCTCGGCACGGAGCTTCCGATCCGCGCGCTGTTCGAGAGCCCGACCGTGGCCGCCCTGGCCGGATCGCTGCCCGGGGCGCCGCAGGGCCGGAAGGCACTGACCGCGGCCCCGCGGCCGGCGCTTCTGCCGCTCTCCCACGGCCAGCGGCGGCTGTGGTTCCTGAACCGTCTCGAGGGTCACAGCGCCACCTACAACCTCCCGATCGCGCTGGAGCTGGACGGTCCGGTGGACGTCTCCGCGCTGCGCTCGGCGCTCGGCGATGTCGTCGCCCGCCATGAGTCGCTGCGCACGATCTTCCCCGAGCGGGACGGCACTCCGTACCAGGTGGTGCTGGACCCGTCGGTCGCCGCACCGGAGTTCACCGTGCTCGACGTCCCGCCGCACGAGCTGGACGGGGAGCTGCGGCGCATCGCCGGGCAGGGCTTCGACCTGACGGTCGAACTGCCGCTGCGGGCCGCCCTGTTGCGGACCGGCGAGGGGGAGTCGGCGTTCGTGGTGGTGATGCACCACATCGTCGTCGACGGCTGGTCGACCGGGCCGTTCGGCAGGGACCTCGCCACCGCCTACGGCGCCCGGTGCGCCGGCACGGCACCGCGGTGGACGCCGCTGCCGGTGCAGTACCCGGACTACATGCTCTGGCAGCGCTCCGTGCTGGGCGACGAGGACGACCCGGACAGCGTGGCCGCACAGCAGACGGCCTACTGGCGCGAGGCGCTGGCAGGGCTGCCGGACGAGCTGAGCCTGCCGGTGGACCGACCGCGCCCCGCGACCCCCTCCTACCGGGGCGACTGGGTCACCTTCCGGCTGGAGCCGCGGCTGCACCGGGATCTGGCGGCCCTCGCCCACCGGTGCGGGGTCAGCATGTTCATGGTCCTCCAGGCCGGCCTCTCGGTGCTGCTGCACCGCCTGGGCGCGGGCACCGACATCCCCCTGGGTACACCGATCGCGGGCCGTACGGACGAGGCGCTGGACGATCTGGTGGGCTTCTTCGTCAACACCCTGGTGCTGCGCAACGACCTGTCCGGCGACCCCGGCTTCACCGAGCTCCTGGACCGGGTGCGGGAGACCGACCTGGCCGCGTACGCCCACCAGGACGTGCCCTTCGAGCGGCTGGTCGACGTACTGAACCCCGAGCGGGTCATGGCCCGTCACCCGCTGTTCCAGGTGATGGTCAGCCTGCACAACAACCCCGAGGCCGACTACGACCTCCCCGGGGTGTCCGCGCGGCGCCGGATGCTCGATCTGAACACGGCCAAGTTCGACCTCAACATCAATCTGCGCGAGCTGTTCGACGAGGGCCGGACACCCGCCGGGATCGAGGCGGTCGCCGAGTACAGCACGGATCTGTTCGACCACGACACCGTGGTGGGGCTGGCCGAGCGGTTCACGCATCTGTTGGAACGGCTGTGCGCCGAACCCGACCGTCCCGTCGGCGACCTGGACGTCCTGACGCCCGTGGAGCGCACCCGGCTGCTGGACGACTGGAACGCCACGAACGCCGACTTCGGTCCGCACTCGCTGGTGGAGGCGATCGAGGCGGCGGCCGCCCGCACCCCGGACCGGGTCGCGGTCGTCACCGCCGACGGTGAGACCGGCTACGGCGAACTGAACGCCCGGGCGAACCGGCTGGCGCGATACCTGGCCGACCGCGGTGCCGGTCCCGAGGTCCGGGTCGCGGTGAGCCTGCCGCGCGGAACGGACCTGGTGACGGCCCTGCTGGCGGTGCTCAAGTCCGGCGCGGCCTACATACCGCTCGACCCGGCCTACCCGGCCGAGCGGGTGCGGCACATCCTCACCGACGGCTCGCCCGCCCTGGTGCTGACGACCTCCGGGCTCGCCCGCGAACTGCCCGTGCCGGCGGGGGCCGAGACGGTCGCCGTGGACGACCCGGCGTTGCGGGCACGGATCGCCGCGCTGCCGGGCACCGATCTGCCGGGCACGGCGCGCGGCGACCACCCGGCCTATGTGATCTACACCTCCGGTTCCACCGGCCACCCCAAGGGCGTGGTGGTCACCCGGGCCAACATCGCCAACTTCGTGCGGGACATGGGCGAGCGGCTGCCGGTCACCGACGCGGACGTCCTGGTGGCGGTCACCACCGTCGCCTTCGACATCGCGGGGCTCGAACTGTACGTGCCCCTGGTCGCCGGGGCCCGGCTGGTGCTCGCCGCCACCGAGCAGGTGCGGGACGTCGACGAGCTGGCCAAGCTGATCACCGGCATGGGTGCCACCCTGGTCCAGGCGACACCGACGCTGTGGCAGGCGCTGGTGTCCTCGCACCCGGACGCCCTCGCCGGGCTGCGGGTCCTGGTCGGCGGCGAGGCGCTGCCCGCCGGGCTGGCCGCCCGGCTGCGCGAGCTGTCCGCCGGCGTACGCAATCTGTACGGCCCCACCGAGACCACGGTGTGGTCCACCACCGCCGAACTGGACGACCGGCCCGGCGCGCCGGTGATCGGCCGGCCGATCGCCAACACCCGGGTGTACGTTCTGGACGCCCGGCTCGCGCCGGTGCCGGCCGGCGTCGCGGGTGACCTGTATCTCGCCGGTGACGGCGTGGCCCGCGGCTATCTGGACCGGCCCGGGCTGACCGGCGAACGGTTCGTGGCGGACCCGTTCGGCCCCGTCGGCACCCGGATGTATCGCACCGGCGACATCGCCCGCTGGAACACCGCGGGCGAGCTGGAGTTCGTCGGACGGGCCGACGACCAGGTCAAGGTGCGCGGTTTCCGTATCGAGCCGGGCGAGATCGAGGCCGTCCTCGCCACCCACCCGGCACTGGCACAGGTCACCGTGGTGGCCCGGGAGGACGGCGAGGGGAACAAGCGCCTGGTGGCCTATCCGGTCGCGGCGCCCGGACGGGAGGTACCGGCCGCGGCCGAGCTGCGGGAGCACGCGGCACGCGTCCTGCCGGACCATATGGTCCCGGCCGCGTTCGTCGCCCTCGACGCCCTGCCGCTGACCCCGAACGGCAAGGTGGACCGCAAGCTGCTGCCGGCCCCGGACTTCGCGGTGCTGGTCGGCGACGAGCAGCCGCGCACCCCCCGCGAGGAAGTGCTCTGCGAGGTGTTCGCCGAGGTGCTCAGCCTGCCCTCGGTGGGCGTCCGCGACAGCTTCTTCGACCTCGGCGGCGACAGCATCGTCTCGATCCGGCTGGTCGGCCGCGCCCGGGCGCGGGGGCTGAGGATCAAGCCAGAGGACGTGTTCGTCCACCGGACCGTCGAAGGGCTCGCGTCGGTGGCGACCGACGTCCCCGACCTCGTCGTCGAGTCACCCGACGCCGGTGTCGGCGGTGTCCCGCTGCCCCCGGCCGCGCACGCGCTCCGGGAGCGGGGCGGCCGGGTCGGGGCGTACCACCAGTCGCTGCTGCTCGATGCCCCGGCCGATCTCGGCGTCGGCCGGCTGCGCGAGCTGGTGGCCGTGCTCACCGACCGGCACGACGCGCTCCGGCTGCTGCTGGACCACCAGGAGAACGGCGAGGACGGCGCCCGGTGGAGCCTTCAGGTGCGGCCCACCGGCACGGTGGACACCACCGGGTGGGTCACCCGTGTGGAGGTCGCCGGACCGGACGCGGACGATTCGGCCGCCGTGGTGTCCGAGCACACCGGGCGGGCGGCCGAAGGCCTCGACCCGGAGACCGGAGACATCGCCCGGTTCGTCTGGTTCGACGCCGGGCCCGGACGGCAGGGCCGGCTGCTGGTGGTGCTGCACCGGCTGGCCGTGGACGGGGTGTCCTGGCGCATCCTGCGCACCGAGCTGGCCGCCTGCTGGCGTGTGCTGACCGGGGAGGCCGAGGCCGCCCCAAGGCCGGCCGGCACGTCCTGTCGCCGCTGGGCCCAGCAGTTGGTGGCCGCGGCGCAGGACCCGGAGCGCGAGCGGGAACTCGACGGGTGGAAGGCGGCGCTCACCGCCGCGGAACCACGGCTCACCGAGCGGCCGTCGCGCCCGGGGCCGGACGCGCCCGACGTCACGGGCACGCTGCACCGCACCCTGCCGGCGCACCGGACCGGACCGCTGCTCGACCGGGTGCCCGCCGCGTTCCACTGCGAGGTGGAGGACGTGCTGCTCACCGCCCTGGCGCTGGCCGTCCCGCACTGGCGGCGCCGGCAGCTGCGGGACCACCTCGGCGGCACCAGCGTGCTGGTGGACCTGGAGCACGACGGACGCGAGGCGTTCGCCGAGGGCCAGGACCTCTCCCGCACCCTGGGCCGGTTCGCCTCGGCGCACCCGGTGCGGCTGGACGCCGGTGCCGTCGACCGGTCCGAACTGACCGCGGGCGGCACGGCCGTGGGCAACGCCGTCAAGGCGGTCAAGGAGCAGCTGCGCGCGGTGCCGGACGGCGGTGTCGGCTACGGCATGCTGCGGTACCTCAACCCGCGTACCGCCCCCGTGCTGGCCGAACTTCCCCCGCCGGACATCGGCTTCACCCACCTCGGCAGGTTCGACGGGGCCGCGCCCGGCGAGTGGCCGGTGTCCGCCGGACCCACCGAGCGGGCGCCGGGGGCAGGGCACGCGCTGGAGCTGACCACCTCGGTCGTCGACGGTCCCGAAGGGCCGTGCCTGACCGTGGCCTGCGCCTGGCCGGGCGAGCTGTTCGGCGAGGCGGCCGTACGTGAACTGGTCGACGACTGGTTCCGCGCGCTGGATGCCATCACCACCCGTTCCCGGGCCGCGGACGCCGGCGGGCACACCCCCTCCGACCTCTCCCTGACCGGTCTCGACCAAGGCGACATCGACGTGCTGGAAGCTGACGGAAGGTACTTCTCCTCATGACGAAGCCGGGGTTCCAGGACGTCCTTCCGCTCTCTCCCCTCCAGGAAGGCCTGCTCTTCCACACCGTCTACCACGAGCGCTCGCTGGACATCTACACGGCGAGACTCTGCCTCGACCTCGAAGGCGAGCTGGACGCCGGGGCGTTGCGGGAGTCGGTGTCGGGGCTGCTGCGCCGGCACCCCAATCTGCGGGCCGCCTTCCGCTATGAGCGGCTCAGCCGCCCGGTGCAGCTGATCCCGCGCGAAGTACCCCTGCCCTGGCAGGAGTTCGATCTGCGCGACCTGCCCGAGGAGGAGCAGACGGTACGGCTGCGGGAGCTGACCGAGGCCGCGTCGGACCGCACCTTCGACCTGGCACGGCCGCCGCTGCTGCACTTCACGCTGATCCACCACGGCGAGCGCGCCCACCGGCTCGTCATGGCGCACCATCACATCCTGCTGGACGGCTGGTCGGTGGGCCGACTGATGACGGACCTGTTCACGCTGTACGGCGCGGGCGGCGACGAGTCGGCGCTGCCGCCGGTGACGCCCTACCGCGACTACCTCGCCTGGCTGGCCGGACAGGACAGGACCGCGGCGGAGGAGGCGTGGCGGGCGGTACTGAGCGGCGTCGAGGAGCCGACCCGGCTGGTGTCCGACGACCGGCTGCGCACCCCGGTCGCGCCCGAGCGCCTGCTGGTGGAGGTCCCGGCGGGGCTGACCCGTGAGCTGACCGCGGCGGCCCGGGGACAGGACCTGACCGTCAACACGGTCTTCCAGGGCGCCTGGGCGCTGGTCCTGAGCCGGCTGACCGGCCGCACCGACGTGGTGTTCGGCGGCACCGTCTCCGGACGTCCGGCGGACCTCCCCGGTGTGGAGAACATCGTCGGTCTGTTCATCAACACCCTGCCGGTGCGGCTGCGCCTCGACCCGTCGGAGCCGGTGGGCGAGATGCTGGCGCGGTTCCAGCGGCAGCAGGCCGGGCTGATGTCCCACCAGCATCTGAACCTGCCCGATGTGCACGCCCTGGCGGGGGCGTCCGGCGAACTGTTCGACACCATCACCGTCACCGAGAACTACCCCTTCGACGAGCAGGGGTTCCGCGAGCTGGCCGGGCTGACGATCGTCGGGGCGCACGGCGCGGACGCCAACCACTACCCGCTCAGTGTGGCCGCGCTGCCCGGCGAGACGCTGCGGATCCGTTTCGGCTACCGGCCGGACGTCTTCAGCCCGGCGGACGTGGAGGTGATCGGCGCCCGTCTGGTACGGATGCTGGAAGCGGTGGTGCGCGACCCGTCCTGCCCGGTCGGCCGCTTGGACGTGCTGGCCCCGGAGGAGCGCGAGGACATCCTGCTCCGGCGCAACGACTCGGGAGGCGAGCGTCCGAGGACGCTGCCGGAGCTGTTCGCCGAGCGGGTCGCCCTGGCCCCGGGGGACCCGGCGGTCGTCTGCGAGGACACCACGCTGTCCTACGCCGAGCTGGACCGCCGCGCCGACCGGCTGGCCCACCACCTCGTCTCCGCCGGGGTCCGGCCCGAGCAGTATGTGGCCCTGGCGCTTCCACGGTCCGTGGACCTCGCCGTCGCCGTACTCGCGGTGCACAAGGCCGGGGCGGCGTATCTGCCGGTGGACCCCGACTACCCGGCCGAGCGCATCGCCCAGATGCTCGACGACGCACGGCCCGGAGTCGTCCTCACCACCACGGCCGTCGCCGCCGGCCTGCCGGCCGGTGACCGCTCCCTCCTCATGCTGGACGACCCCGCCACCGCGGCGCGCATCGCCGCCGCCCCCGACGACCGCGCCCCCGCCTCGGGCCTGACGGTCGATCACCCCGCCTATCTCATCTACACCTCCGGCTCCACCGGCAGGCCCAAGGGTGTCGTGGTCACCCATCGCGGCATCGCCTCCCTCGTCGCCGCCCAGCGGGAACGCTTCGAGGTGGGCCCCGGCAGCCGCGTCCTGCAGTTCGCCTCCCTCAGCTTCGACGCCGCCTTCTGGGAGCTGGTGATGGGCCTGCTCACCGGCGCGGCCCTCGTCCTGGCCCCCGCCGAGCGGCTCCGCCCCGGGCAACCGCTGGCCGACCTCGTCGCCGAGCAGCGCGTCACACACGCCACCATCCCCCCGGCCGCCCTCGCCGTCCTCGACCGGGACGCCCTGCCCGAGGGCATCACCCTGGTGGTCGCCGGCGAGGCCACCGCGCCCGAACTGGTGGGCCGCTGGTCCCCCGGCCGCCGCATGATCAACGCCTACGGCCCCTCCGAGACCACCGTCTGCGCCACCATGAGCGCCCCGCTCGCCGGGGAGGTCGTACCGCCCATCGGCGGCCCGATCACCGGCGCCCGGGTCTACCTGCTGGACTCCGCGCTGCGCCCGGTGCTGCCCGGGGTCCCCGGCGAGCTCTATGTCTCCGGAGCGGGCCTCGCCCGCGGCTACCTCGGCCGTCCCTCGCTCACCTCCGGGCGTTTCGTCGCCAACCCCTTCGAGGGGCCCGGCGCCCGGATGTACCGCACGGGAGACATCGCCACCTGGGACCAGGAGGGACGGCTCGTCTTCGGGGGCCGCGCCGACAGCCAGGTGAAGCTGCACGGCTTCCGCATCGAGCCCGGCGAGATCGAGTCGGTGCTGACGGCCCAGGACGGCATCGCGCAGGCCGCTGTGATCGTCCGCGAGGACCGGCCGGGCGACCACCGGCTGGTCGCCTATCTGGTGCCGGAGGCCGGCGCCGCCGCGCCGGGCGTGGCCGGGGTGCGCACCGCCGTCTCGGACGCGCTGCCGGCCCATATGGTGCCCGCGGCGTTCATGGTGCTCGACGAACTCCCGGTGACGCCCAACGGGAAGCTGGACAAGCGGGCACTGCCGGCCCCCGACTTCTCCGGGGTGGCCTCCGGCCGCACCCCGCGGACCCCCCAGGAGGAGATCCTGTGCGGGCTGTTCGCGGAGATCCTCGGGGCGTCCGTCGTGGGCATCGACGACAGCTTCTTCGAGCTCGGCGGCCACTCGCTGCTGGCGACCCGGCTGGTCACCCGGATCCGCTCGGTGTTCGGTGTGCGGCTCTCGTTGCGCAGCCTGTTCGAGTCGCCGACGGTGGCCGGGCTCGCCGGGCTGCTCACCCCCGACGGGCCGGTGGCCCGGCGGATCGAGCCGGTGCCGCGCCCGGACGATGTGCCGCTGTCGCTGCAGCAGACCAGGCTGTGGTTCATCAACCGGTTCGAGGGCCCGAGCCCGGCCTACAACGTGCCGATGGCGGCCCGGCTGACCGGCCCGCTGGACGTGGCGGCGCTGCGCGCGGCGCTGGCCGATGTGGCGCGGCGGCACGAGTGCCTGCGCACGGTCTTCCCGGACCGTGACGGCACGCCCTGCCAGGTCGTGGTGGACACCGTCCCCGAACTGCGGGTGACCGATGTCGACCCGGCCGGTCTGGCGGCGGCGCTGGCCGGGGCCGCCGGCGAGGGCTTCGACCTGACCGCCGAGCCTCCGGTACGGGCGCGGCTGCTGCGGCTGGGCGACCAGGAGCATGTGCTGCTGGTGGTGATGCACCACATCGTGATGGACGAGTGGTCGGCCGTACCGTTCGGCCGCGATCTGTCCGCCGCCTACGGCGCGCGTCGCGACGGCGGTGCGCCGTCGTTCGAGCCGCTCCCGGTGCAGTACGCGGACTTCGCCCTGTGGCAGCGTGAGGTGCTCGGCAGCGAGGACGACCCGGACAGCGCGGTCTCGCGGCAACTGGCCTTCTGGCGCGAGACGTTGTCCGGGCTGCCGGACGAGCTGAACCTGCCGGTCGACCGGCCGCGTCCCGCGGCCCCCTCCTACCGGGGCGGCACGGTCGGCTTCCGGATCAACCGGGAGGTCCACCAGCGTCTGGTCGCGCTCTCCCGTACCTGTCAGGCCAGCGTGTTCATGACGTTGCAGGCGGGCCTCTCGGTACTGCTGCACCGGCTGGGCGCCGGAACCGACATCCCGCTGGGCACCCCGATCGCCGGGCGCGGCGACGAGTCGCTGGACGATCTGGTCGGCTTCTTCATCAACACCCTGGTGCTGCGTACCGACCTCTCCGGGGACCCCGACTTCCGGGAGCTGCTCGGCCGGGTGCGGGAGGCGGACCTGGCCGCCTACGCCCACCAGGAGGTGCCGTTCGAGCGGCTGGTCGAGGTGCTCAACCCCGGCCGGTCGATGTCCCGGCACCCGCTGTTCCAGGTGATGCTCACCCTGCACAACAACCCGACCGCGCCGTTCCGGCTGCCGGGCGTGGAGGTCGGCACGCAACGCGTCGACACCGGGGTGTCCAAGTTCGACCTGCTGTTCAGCCTGCGCGAGAGCTACACCGCCGACGGGCGTCCCGGCGGCGTCGAGGGCTTCGTGGAGTACGGCGCGGACCTGTTCGACGAGCCGACCGCCGAGCGGATCGCGGCGGCCTTCGTGCGGGTGCTGGAAGGCGTCGTCGCCGAACCGGCCCGCCCGGTGAGCAAGGTCGACGTACTGGACCCGGTGGCCCGCCATGAACTCCTGGTGACCCGCAACGACACCGAGCACCGGGTGCCGGCCGCCTCGCTGCCCGCGCTGTTCCAGGCCAGGGCCGCGGAACGCCCGGACGCCCCCGCGCTGGTGTGCGGCGACGAGGAGCTGACCTACGCCGAGCTGAACGCGCGGGCCAACCGGCTCGCCCGGCTGCTGATCGGCCGGGGCATCGGTCCGGAGCACATCGTGGGTCTCGCCCTGCCCCGCTCGGTGGAGCTGATCGTCGGTCTGCTCGCCGTGCTCAAGTCCGGCGCGGGCTATCTGCCGGTCGATCCGGAGTACCCCGCCGAGCGGATCGCCTTCATGCTGGCCGACGCCGCTCCCCGGCTGCTGCTGTCCACCACCGGGGTGGCCGGCCGGCTGCCCGCCGGGCCGACGCTGACACTGGACGACCCGGATGTACGGGCCGAACTGGCCGCGCTGCCGGACACCGACCCCCGCGACGACGAGCGGACCGGTCCGCTGCTGCCGCAGCACCCCGCCTATCTGATCTACACCTCCGGCTCGACCGGCCGCCCCAAGGGCGTGGTCATGCCCGGCGCCGCGCTGGTCAATCTGATGTCCTGGCACGCCGCGCACCTCCCCGCCGAACCCGGCGCCAGGACCGCCCAGTTCACCGCGATCAGCTTCGACGTCTCGGCCCAGGAGATCCTCTCGGCGCTGCTCGACGGCAGGACGCTGGTGGTGCCGGACGAGGAGACCCGGCGCGACCCGGCAAAGTTCGCGCGCTGGCTGCGGGAGGGGAACGTCACCGAGCTGTACGCGCCGACCATGATGCTGGACGCCCTCGGCGAGGCCGTCGCGGAGCACGGCACCGACCTGCCGGACCTGCGGCATGTCGCGCAGGCCGGTGAGGCGCTGGTGCTGGGCGACCGGGTGCGCGAGCTGTGCGGCGCAGTCCCGGAGCGCGTACTGCACAACCACTACGGCCCGTCCGAGACGCATGTGGTCACCGCGCACACCCTGCCCGCGGACCGGTCGGCCTGGCCCCGGGGCGGCGCGCCGATCGGGCGTCCGGTGTGGAACACCCAGGTGTATGTGCTGGACGCGGCCCTGCGACCGGTGCCGGACGGTGTCGGCGGCGAACTGTACATCGCGGGCGTCCAGTTGGCCCGCGGCTACCACGACCGTCCGGGCCTGACCGCGGAGCGGTTCACGGCCGATCCGTTCGGGCCGCCCGGCGCGCGGAT
Organism: Streptomyces nodosus; assembly: GCF_008704995.1. NCBI lineage: Bacteria > Bacillati > Actinomycetota > Actinomycetes > Kitasatosporales > Streptomycetaceae > Streptomyces > Streptomyces nodosus. The sequence goes on along the minus strand of NZ_CP023747.1, from coordinate 6,554,426 downwards.
GTACCGCACCGGCGACCTGGTGCGCTGGAACCGCGACGGCGAGCTGGAGTACACCGGCCGCGCGGACCATCAGGTGAAGATCCGCGGTTTCCGGATCGAGCCGGGCGAGATCGAGGCCGTGCTGCGCGCCCATCCCGGGGTGGCGCAGGCCGCCGTGGTCGCCCTGGACGACGGGCGCGGCGGCCGCCGGCTGGTCGGCTATGCGGTGCCGGTGGCCGGCACGGTCGGGCGGACGGAGCTGCGCGCGCATGTCGCGGCCGCGCTGCCGGACCACATGGTGCCCGGGACGTTCGTGCTCCTGGACGCGTTCCCGCTGACCCCCAGCGGCAAGCTGGACCGGGCCGCGCTGCCGGTGCCCGAGGCCGAGGCGCCCGAGGGACGCGCCCCGCGCGGTCCGCGGGAGGAGATTCTCTGCGGCCTGTTCGCCGAGGTGCTCGGCGTGTCCTCGGTCGGCGTCGACGACGACTTCTTCGCCCTCGGCGGCCACTCTCTGCTGGCGACCAGGCTGGTCAGCAGGATCCGCTCCACGCTGGGTGTGGAGGTGGCCGTACGGGACGTCTTCGAGTCCCCCACCGTGGCGGGCCTGGCCGGAAAGACGTCCGGCGCGGCGGGAGCGCGCGCCGCGGTCCGCGCGATGCCCCGCACGGAGCTGGTCCCGCTGTCGTTCGCGCAGCGCCGGCTGTGGTTCCTCAACCGTCTCGAGGGCCCCAGCTCCACCTACAACCTGCCGCTGGCCGCCCGGTTGACCGGCCCGCTCGACATCGAGGCGTTGCGGGCCGCGCTCGGTGACGTGGTGGCCCGGCACGAGAGCCTGCGCACCACGTTCCCCGAGATCGACGGCACACCCCGTCAGTCGATCGCCCCGGCCGGGCAGTCCGCTCCCGTCTTCGTCGTCTCCGAGGCCGACGAGGCCGGTCTGGACGCCGCCCTGGAGGAGGCCGCCTTCCGCGGTTTCGACCTGGCCGGTGAACTGCCGGTGCGGGCGCATCTGTACCGGCTCGACCGGGACCGTCATGTGCTGCTGATCGTGATGCACCACATCGCGGGCGACGGACTGTCCATGGCGCCCATGGCGCGCGACCTGGCCGAGGCGTACGGGGCCCGGCTGGAAGGCCGCGCGCCCGACTGGACGCCGCTGCCGGTGCAGTACGCGGACTACACGCTGTGGCAGCGCGAGGTGCTGGGCAGCGAGACCGAGCCGGACAGCGAGATCGCCCGGCAGCTGGAGTTCTGGCGGACCTCGCTGACCGGGCTGCCGGACGAGCTGCGGCTGCCCGCCGACCGGCCGAGGCCCGCGGTGGCCAGTCACCGGGGCTCCACGGTTCCCTTCGCAGTCCCCGCCGAACTGCACGACCGGATGGCGCGGTTGGCCCGGCGGACCAGGACCAGCCTGTTCATGGTCGGCCAGGCGGCGCTCACCGCGCTGCTGACCCGGCTGGGCGCGGGCACCGACATCCCGCTGGGCACCCCGGTCGCCGGCCGCGACGACGAGGCGCTGGACGAACTGGTCGGCTTCTTCGTCAACACCCTGGTGCTGCGCACCGACACCGGCGGCGACCCGAGCTTCGCCGCACTCCTCGACCGGGTCCGGGAGAACAACCTCGCCGCCTACGCCCACCAGGAGGTGCCGTTCGAGCGGCTGGTGGAGGTGCTCAATCCCGAGCGCTCGCTGGGCCGCCATCCGCTCTTCCAGGTGTGGCTGAACCTGCAGAACACCGCCGACGTCGAGATCGGCCTGCCCGGTCTGGAGATCGGCGCACAGGGCGTCGGCATCGGCGCCGCCAAGTTCGACCTGGCGTTCAGCCTGCGGGAGCGCTACGACGAGCAGGGCGCGCCGCTCGGCATGACCGGCCTGGTCGAGTACAGCGACGACCTGTTCGACCCGGAGACCGTCTCGCGCATGGCCGACCGGCTGCTGCGCCTGCTGGACGCCGCCTGCGCCGCCCCGGACCTGCCGATCAGCCGCCTGGAGGTGCTCTCCCCGGCGGAGCGGCAGCAGGTGCTGCACGACTTCAACGCGACCGCGCACGACGTGCCGCGGGGCACCGTCGCCGAGCTGTTCGCCCGTCAGGCCGCCGTCTGCCCGGACGCGGTGGCGATCAGCTACGACGGCACCGAGCTGAGCTACGCGCAACTGGACGCCGAGGCCGGCCGGCTGGCGCAGCTGCTGCTCCGCAGGGGCATCGGAGCCGAGGACGTGGTGGCGGTCGCCCTGCCGCGCACGCCGCGCCTGGTGGTCGCCCTGCTCGCGGTGGTCAAGGCCGGTGCGGTCTATCTGCCGGTCGACCCCGCCTATCCGGCCGAGCGCATCGCCTTCATCCTCGCCGACGCCGGGCCGGCCGTACTGCTGACCGAGGGAACCGCTGCCGCCGGGCTGCCCGGCTCCGACGTCCCGCGGGTGCTGCTGGACGACGCGGAGGTGCACGCCGAACTGGCCGCGCTGCCGGACACCTCGCCGGACGCCGGACGGACGGCCTCCCCGGCCGGCGCCGCCTATGTGATCTACACCTCCGGTTCGACCGGCACACCCAAGGGCGTGGTGGTCCCGCACGAGGGGATCGGCAGCTTCGGCGCGATCCGCGAACAGTTCGGCCTCGACGCGAGCAGCCGGATGCTCCAGTTCGCCTCCTCCAGCTTCGACGCCGCCGTCTGGGAGGTGCTCGCACCGCTGCTGGTCGGCGGCGTCCTGGTGATGGCCCCCGCCGACGATCTGGCGGTCGGTGAACCGCTGGCCGCGCTGCTGGCCCGGGAGCGGGTCACCCACGCCAACATCCCGCCGGCCGCGCTCGCGGTGCTGCCGCCGGGCGCGCTCCCGGACGGCATGAATGTGATCGTCGCGGGTGAGGCGTCCGCGCCCGGCCTGATCGCCCGCTGGGCGGACGGCCGGCGGCTGCTCAACGCCTACGGCCCGACCGAGGCGACCGTGTGCGCCACCGTCAGCGAACCGCTCACCGCGGGCGTCAACCCGCCGATCGGCCGCCCGCTCTGGAACGTGCGGGTGCTGGTCCTCGACGAGGCGCTGCAACCGGTTCCGGTCGGCACGCCCGGTGAGGCCTATCTGGCCGGCGCCGGGCTGGCCCGCGGCTATGCGGGCCGGCCGGGTCCGACCGCCGAACGCTTCGTGGCCGACCCGTACGGTCCAGCCGGGTCCCGGATGTACCGGACCGGCGATCTGGTCCGCTGGCTGCCGGACGGCAATCTGGAGTTCATCGGCCGCGCCGACGACCAGGTCAAGATCCGTGGTTTCCGGATCGAACCGGGCGAGATCGAGTCATGGCTCGTCGCCCACGCCGATGTGGCGCAGGCCGCCGTGCTCGCCCGGGAGGACGAGCCGGGCGAGAGACGACTGGTCGCCTATGTGGTCGCCGGGGAGGGCCGTACGGCGCCCTCGGCGGCGGCGCTGCGGGAGCATGTCGCCGCGCGGCTGCCCGAGTACATGGTGCCGTCGGCCTTCATGGTGCTCCCGGCCCTGCCGTTGACCCCCAACGGGAAGGTCGACCGCAGGGCGCTGCCGGCGCCGGAGTCCAGCGGTTCGTCCGGTGGCCGTGCCCCGCGCGACGAGACCGAGGCCGGGCTGCGGCGGATCTTCGCCGAGGTGCTCGGCGACGAGGACATCGACGTCGAGGCGAACTTCTTCGAGCTCGGCGGGCACTCCCTGCAGGCGACCAAGCTGGTCAGCCGGATCCGCAGCGAGTTCGCCGCCGAACTTCCGCTGCGCGACTTCTTCGAGAACCCGACCGTGGCCGGGCTGGCCGTGCTGATCGGCGGGGCCGGGGACGCCCGGCGCACCGTGGTGCCGCAGCCGCGTCCCGAGCATGTCCCGCTGTCGTTCGCACAGCGCCGGCTGTGGTTCCTCAACCGCTTGGAGGGCCCCAGCCCCACCTACAACATCCCGCTGTCCATGCGGCTCACCGGCGCTCTCGACGTCGAGGCGCTGCGGGCCGCCATCGGTGACCTGGTGGCCCGGCACGAGAGCCTGCGCACCACGTTCCCCGAGTCCGACGGCACACCCCGCCAGGAGATCCTGGACCCGGCGGCGGCGACACCCCGGCTGCGGATCACCGACGTCGGACCCGACGGGCTGGACGCGGCGGTCGCCGCGGCCGTCGCCCACGGCTTCGACCTGGCCGCCGAACTGCCGGTGCGGGTGGACCTGTTCACCGTGGGGCCGCGCGACCATGTGCTGGTCTTCCTGGTCCACCACATCTCCTGCGACGGCTGGTCGCTGGGCCCGCTGCTGCGCGATCTGTCCGACGCCTACCGGGCCCGGACGGCCGGACGGGCGCCGCAGTGGACGCCGCTCGCCGTGCAGTACGCCGACTACGCCCTCTGGCAGCGCGACGTACTGGGCAGCGAGGACGACCGGGACTCACGGCTGGCGGCGGAGCTGGACCACTGGCGGGAGCGACTGGCCGGCATGCCGGAGGAGCTGGCGCTGCCGACCGACCTGCCGCGCCCGGCGAGGCCCAGTCACCGGGGCGACCTGGTCCGGCTGCGTCTGGAGCCCTCGCTGCACCGTGCGCTGGCCGAGCTGGCGAAGACTGCCGGGGCCAGCCCCTTCATGGTGCTGCAGGCGGCGCTCGCGGCGCTGCTCGACCGGATCGGCGCGGGCCCCGACATCCCGCTGGGGACCACGGTGGCCGGGCGCACCGACGACGCCCTGGACGAGCTGGTGGGCTTCTTCGTCAACACCCTGGTGCTGCGCACCGACACCAGCGGCGACCCCAGTTTCCGGGCGCTGGTGGAGCGGGTGCGGCGCACCGACGTCGCCGCCTTCGAGAACCAGAACGTGCCCTTCGAGCGGCTTGTGGAGGTGCTCTCCCCCAGCCGCTCGATGTCCCGGCACCCGCTGCTCCAGGTGATGCTCAACCTGCTGAACACCCCGCCCGCCGAACTGGACTTCGGCGACGACCTGGCCATCGCCCAGCAGCCCAACGGCCTGCGGGTGGCCAAGTTCGACCTGGCGTTCAACCTGGCCGAGACGGTGGACGCGGACGGGCGGCCGGACGGCATCGTCGGTGTGATCGAGTACAGCACCGACCTGTTCACCGAGGGCACCGTACGGTCGCTGGCGGACCGGCTGGTCGCGCTGCTGGAGCGGCTGCTGGCCGAGCCGGACCGGCCGATCGGCGAGCACGACCTGCTGACATCCGGCGAGCGGGAGCTGCTGCTCGGCGCCTGGCGCGGCGCCGAGCCCGAGGCCCCGGCGGGCACCCTGGCCGAGCTGTTCGAGGCGCAGGCGGCACGCACCCCGGGGGCGACCGCCCTGTGGTGCGAGGGCGAGACGACCAGCTATGCCGAGCTGAACGAGCGGGCCAACCGGCTGGCCCATGAGCTGATCGCCCGCGGGGTCGCCCCGGGCGGTGTCGTCGCGGTCGCCGTGCCGCGCTCCCCGCAGCAGGTCACCGCGTTCCTGGCGGTGGCCAAGGCGGGCGCCGTCCATCTGCCGGTCGATCCGGAGTACCCGGCCGAGCGGGTGGCCTTCATGCTCGCGGACTCCGCACCGGCCGCCCTGCTCGCCACCGAGGCGTCCCACGGTCTGCTGCCCGCCGCACCGGCCGTGCCGGCCTGGGTGCTGGACGAACCGGGCTTCGCCGCCTCGGTGGCCGCACGTCCGGCGACCGACCCGGCGGCGGCGGGGACCGTGGACGGTCCCGCCTATGTCGTCTACACCTCCGGTTCGACCGGCCGCCCCAAGGGCGTGCTGGTCGGGCACCGCGGTCTGGCGTCGTTCGTGCACAGCCATGTGGAACGGCTGGGCCTGAACGGCGAGAGCCGGGTGCTCCAGGTGGTGTCGACCAACTTCGACGTGTCGGTGGGCGATCTGGCGATGGCCCTGCTCTCCGGGGCCGCGCTCGCCCTGCCGGGCCCGGACCGTGAACTGATCGGCGAGGGCCTCGCCGACGCCCTCGAGGCCGCCGAGGCCACCCATGTCATGCTGCCCGCCCCGCTCCTGGGCACCCTCCCGGAGCGGGACCTGCCCGGCCTGCGCTGCATCGTCTCCGGCGGCGAGGCGCTCTCGCCGGGCCTGCTGGCCCGCTGGGCGCCGGGACGCACCGTGGTCAACGCCTACGGGCCGACCGAGACCACCATCGCGGCCACCCTCAGCGACCCGCTGTCCGGCGACACCACTCCGCCGATCGGCCGCCCGGTCGCGGGCACCCGTGTGACGGTGGTCGACGAGCGGCTGCGGCCGGTGCCTGCGGGCGTCGCCGGTGAGCTCTGCGTCGCCGGCTCCGGAGTGGCGCTCGGCTATCTGGGCCGCCCGGCGCTGACCGCGGAGCGGTTCGTGGCCGACCCGTTCGGCCCGGCAGGATCCCGGATGTACCGGACCGGCGACCTGGTGCGCTGGAACGCCTCCGGACAGCTGGAGTTCGTCGGACGCTCCGACCAGCAGGTCAAGATCCGCGGCTTCCGGGTGGAACTCGGCGAGATCGAGACCGTGCTGCTCGCCCGGCCCGGCGTCGCCCAGGCCGCGGTGATCGTGCGGGAGGACCAGCCGGGCCTCCGGCGGCTGGTGGCCTATGTGGTGCCGGACGAGGGCGCCGAACTGCCCGACCAGGCCGTACTCCGCAAGGACGTCACGGCCGCGCTGCCCGACTATATGGTTCCCGCCGCCTTCGTCGTCCTGGACGCGCTGCCGCTCACCGCGAACGGCAAGCTGGACCGCGCCGCACTGCCGGCTCCGGAGTTGGACAGCGGGGTGCCGGGCCGTGACCCGGCCACCGAACGCGAGGCGGTGCTGTGCCGGATCTTCGCCGAACTGCTCGGCCGGGAGACCGTCGGGGCCGACGACGGCTTCTTCGACCTCGGCGGCGACAGCATCGTCTCCATCCAACTGGTCAGCCGGGCCCGGGCGGCCGGGATCGAACTGACGGTGGCGGACGTGTTCGAGCACCGTACGCCCGCGGCGCTCGCCGGGATCGCCGAGGCCGCGGCCGAGACCCTCGCCGAGGACCCGGACGCGGGCATCGGGGAACTGCCGCTGACCCCGATCATGCACTGGTGGCGGGAGCACGGCGGCCCCATCGACGGCTTCCACCAGGCGATGGCGGTCCAGGCTCCGGCCGCGCTCGACCTCGCCGGACTGACCACCGCCGTACAGGCCGTGCTCGACCGGCACGACGCGCTGCGGCTGCGGCTGACCAGGGCGAGCGACGAGGACTGGCGGATCGAGGTACGCCCCCGGGGCGAGGTGCGCGCCGAACAGCTGGTGCGCCGGGTGGACTTCGCGGACGCCGCCGCCTCGGGTGACACCGAGACGCAGCGCGCCCTCCTCGTGGAGCACGGCCGGGCGGCCACCCGGCAACTGGCCCCGGAGTCCGGCTCGCTGGTGCGGGCTGTCTGGTTCGACGCCGGTACCGGCCGGCCGGGACTGCTACTGCTGGCCGTGCACCATCTGGTCGTGGACGGGGTGTCCTGGCGGATCCTGCTGCCGGATCTCGCCGCCGCCTGGTCCCAGGTGGCGGCCGGTCGGGAACCGGTGCTGGAGGCGGTGCCCACCTCGCTGCGCACCTGGGCCGGACGGCTGGCCGAGGAGGCCGGAAGCGGGCGCCGGATCGAGGAACTGCCGCTGTGGCGCTCGGCGCTGAGCGGCCCCGACCCGCAACTGGGCGCCCGGCCGCTGGACCGGGAGCGGGATGTGTTCGGCAGGGCCCGCACCCTGACTCTCACCCTGCCCACGGAGGTGACCGAGCCGCTGCTGACGAGCGTGCCGGCCGCCTTCGGCGCCGGCATCAAGGACGTGCTCCTCACCGCCTACACGGTGGCGGTCGCCTCCTGGCGGGCCCGGCGTCAGCCGACCCAGGGCAATGCGGTGCTGGTCGAGATGGAGGGCCACGGCCGCGAACCGGTGGTCAGGGGCGCCGATCCGGGCCGTACCGTCGGCTGGTTCACCAGTTCCTTCCCGGTGCGCCTCAACCCCGGGCAGGTGGACTGGAACGACTTCTGGGGCGGTGGCGCAGCGGTGGACGCCGTGCTCGCCAAGGTGCGCGCCCACCTCGCCGAACTGCCGGACGGCGGCATCGGCTACGGCATGCTGCGCTATCTCAACGAGCGCACCGGGCCGCAACTGGCCGCACTGGCCGCACCGCAGCTGGGCTTCAACTATCTGGGCCGGTTCGCCGCCGGCGGCACCGGTGCCGCGGCGCAGGACTGGAGTCCGCCACCCGGTGCTTCCGGGCTGACCGGTGGCGGTGACGCCGCGATGCCCATGGCGCACAGCCTCGATCTCAACGCGCAGACCGAGGACCGCCCGGACGGTCCGCGGCTGGTCGCCTCGTGGGCGTGGCCCGACGAGATGTTCGACGAGGCGGATGTGCGGGACCTGGCCGAGTCCTGGTTCCGGGCGCTGACGTCCATGGTGACGCGCGCCCGCGGTCTGACGGCGGCGCCCGCCCGGTCGGGCACTTCCACCCTGGTCCGGGTGGACCAGCAGGAACTGGACGAGTTCGAGAACGATCTGGACGACGAGGGGTTGTCATGGTGAACCAGTCGCGCATCGAGGATCTCCTGCCCTTGTCGCCCTTGCAGGAAGGGCTCCTTTTCCACTCCCAGTACGCGCAGGACGACGAGGCGGCCCTCGACGTCTACACGGTGCAGATCGCGGTGGACCTGGACGGGGCGCTGGACACGGGGCGGCTCCGTGACGCGGCCGCCGCGCTGCTGCGCCGGCACGCCAACCTGCGGGTGGGCTTCCGCCGCCGCAAGAACGGCGATCCGGTGCAGGTGGTGTACCGCGAGGTCGGGCTGCCCTGGTCCGAGGTCGACCTCACCGAGGGTCCGGCCGACCGGCAGGAGGAGCGGCTGGCCGAGCTGATGGCCGCCGACCGGGTGCGCAGATTCGACCTGCGGCGTGCGCCGTTGCTGCGCTTCACCCTGATCCGGCTGGGGGAGGACCGCTGCCGGTTCCTGATGACCAACCATCACATCCTGCTCGACGGCTGGTCGGGCCCGCTGCTGATGCGCGAGTTGTTCGCGCTCTACTCGGGCGACGAGCTGCCGGGGGTGACGCCCTACCGCGACTATCTGTCCTGGCTGGGACGGCAGGACCGGCGGGCCGCCCTCGCCGCCTGGCGCGACGCGCTGGGCGACGTGGGCGAGCCGACCCTGGTCGTGCCGGACGCCGACCGCGGCGCGGTGGTCCCGCAGGACCTGCTGGTCACTCTGCCGGAGGAGCTGAGCAGCGGGCTGGCCGAGACGGCCAGGCGCTGCGGCGTCACCCTGAACACCGTGGTGCAGGCGGCCTGGGGCGTCCTGCTGGGCAAGCTGACCGGCCGCGACGACGTCGTGTTCGGCGGCACCGTCTCCGGCCGGCCCTCGGCGGTCCCCGGGGTGGAGAACATGGTCGGCTCGTTCATCAACACCCTGCCGGTGCGGGTCTCCGCGCGGCCGTCCGAGTCCTGGGCGCGGCTGCTGGAACGGCAGCAGCGCCGACAGGTCGATCTGCTCGACCACCACCACCTCACGCTCGCCGACGCCCAGGCGCAGTCCGGGGTGACCGGCGAACTCTTCGACACCCTGGTCGTGTTCGAGAACTATCCGGTGGAGGCCGACGGTCTCGGTGAACTCGCCGAGGGCCTGAGGATCACCGGCGCGGTCGGCCAGGACGCCACCCACTACCCGCTGAGCCTGTTCCCGGCGCCCGGCCGGCGGATGCGGATCCGACTCGGCTACCGCCCCGACCTGTTCGACCGGGAGCGCGCCCAGGGCATTCTGGACGCGCTGGTCGGCGTCCTCACCCTGATCCACGCCGACCCCGAGGCGCCGGTCGGCCGGGCCCAGGCCCTCCCCGAGGCCGAACGCCACCGGCTGCTGACGGAGTGGAACGACACCGCGGTTGCCGAGGGCGCCGAATCCCTCGTCGACGCCTTCCAGCGGCATGCGGCGCTCACCCCGGACGCCGTCGCCGTGATCGACGCGGACGGCGAGGTCTCCTACCGGGAGCTCGACGAGCGCGCCGGCCGGCTCGCCCGCCGGCTCGCGGCCGAGGGCGTCGGACCGGAGTCCTGGGTCGCCGTGGCCCTGCCGCGCGGGGCCGCGCTGCTGACCGCGCTGCTCGCCGTCCTCAAGGCGGGCGGCGCCTATGTCCCGCTGGATCCCGAGTACCCGGCCGACCGGATCGGCTACATCCTGGACGACGCCCGTCCCCGCCTGCTGCTGACCGACTCGACCGTGACCGGCCTGCCCGAGGTCCCCGGGGTGCGGCGCATCCTGCTGGACGAGTCCTCCGACGACGGCGCGCTCGGCCGGCCGCCCGCCGACGCTCCGAGCGGGACCGGCCCGACCGCGCCGGTCCGTCCGGCCAACCCGGCCTATGCGATCTACACCTCCGGCTCCACCGGCCGCCCCAAGGGTGTCGTGGTCTCCCGCGCCAATATCGCCAACCTGGTCGCCGACATGCGGAACCGGTTCGGCGTAGGGGCCGCCGACCGGCTGGTCGCGGTCACCACCGTCGCGTTCGACATCGCCGCGCTGGAGCTGTTCGTGCCGCTGAGCGCGGGCGCCGGCGTGGTCATCGCCTCCCGCGACCAGGTCCTCGACCCGCCCGCGCTCGGCCGGCTGATCACCGGCAGCGGCGCCACGATCATGCAGGCGACCCCCACCCTGTGGCAGGCCCTGGTCTCGGAGCGGCCGGGGGCCCTGGCGGGACTGCGGGTCCTGGTCGGCGGCGAACCGGTCCCCGCGGGCCTGGCCGCCCGACTGCGTGAGCTGGCCGCCGAGGTCACCAATGTCTACGGCCCGACCGAGACGACGGTCTGGTCCACCTCGGCCCTGCTGAGCGACCGGCCGGGACTTCCGCCGATCGGCCGGCCGATCGCCAACACCCGTGTGTACGTCCTGGATTCGGCGCTCTCCCCCACCCCGGTCGGTGTCCCGGGCGACCTCTATCTGGCGGGCGACGGTGTGGCCCGCGGCTATGCGGGCCGGACGGGCCTGACCGCGGAGCGGTTCACGGCCGACCCGTTCGGCGCGCCGGGCTCCCGCATGTACCGCACCGGTGATGTGGCGCGCTGGGCGGACGACGGCCGGCTGGAGTTCGTCGGCCGGGTGGACGACCAGGTGAAGATCCGCGGCTTCCGGGTCGAACCCGGCGAGATCGAGGCGGTGCTGACCGAGCACGAGGACATCTCCCGGGCCACTGTGGTCACCCGGCCCGACGAGTCGGGCGAGAACCGCCTGGCCGCCTATCTGGTCCCGGCCCCCGGCCGGACGGTGCCGGCGGTGGACGTGCTGCGCGCCCACGCGGCGACCCGGCTGCCCGACTACATGCTGCCGGCCGTCCTCGTCCCGTTGGACGCGCTCCCGCTGACCCCCAACGGCAAGGTGGACCGGGCGGCGCTGCCCGCCCCCGACTTCGCCGCGCTGGTCACCCGCCAGGGCCCGCGCACCCCCCAGGAGGAGATCCTGTGCGGGCTGTTCGCGGAGATGCTCAATCTGACGTCGGTCGGCGTCCACGACAACTTCTTCGAGCTGGGCGGCCACTCGCTGCACGCCACCCGTGTGGTGAGCCGGATCAGATCGGTCTTCGAGGTCGAACTGCCGCTGCGGGAGCTGTGGGAGGCGCCCACCGTCGCCGAACTGGTGGGCCGGATCGGCGGTGCGGCCGGCGCCCGCGCCCCCCTTAGGCCGTCGGCCCGGCCGGCGGAGATCCCGCTGTCCCACGCACAGCGCCGGCTGTGGTTCATGAACCGCTTCGAGCAGACCAGCACCGCCCACAACATCGTCCTGGCGGTGCAGATCAGCGGCCCGCTGGACATCGACGCGCTGCGCACCGCCGTACGGGACGTGGTCGCCCGGCACGAGAGCCTGCGCACCGTGTTCCCGGACCGGGACGGCGAGCCGCGCCAGCAGATCCTCTCCCCGGACCGGGGCTGCGAGCTGACGGTGGTGCGTACCGGCACCGAGGACCTGGACACCGCCATCGCTGCGGCGTCCGCGCAGAGCTTCGGCCTGGCCGTCGAGACCCCGCTGCGGGTCACCCTGTTCGAGACCGGCCCGGAGGCGCACGTCCTGCTGACCGTGCTGCACCATATCGCCGGCGACGGCTGGTCGCTCGACCCGTTCTCCGCGGACCTCGCGCGCGCCTACACCTCCCGGGCCGCCGGCGAGGCGCCCGACTGGCAGCCGCTGCCGGTGCAGTACGCCGACTACACCCTGTGGAACTACGAGATCCTGGGCTCCGAGGACAACCAGGACAGTCTCATCCACCAGCAACTCGCCTTCTGGAAGGACGCCTTGGCCGAGCTGCCGGACGAGCTGCGGCTGCCCACCGACCGGCCTCGGCCGGCCGAGGCCGACCACCGGGCCGACTCGGTGCTGGTGCACCTCCCGGCCGAACTGCACCGCGATCTCGCCGCATTGGCCAGGGCGACCGGCACCACGCTGTTCATGGTGCTCCAGGCGGGCCTGGCGTCCCTGCTCTCGGTGCTCGGCTCGACGTCCGACGTGGTGCTGGGCAGCCCGATCGCGGGCCGCACCGACGACGCGCTGGAGCGGGTCGTGGGCTTCTTCATCAACACGCTGGTGCTGCGCACCGACCTGTCCGGCGACCCGACCTTCACCGAACTGCTGGGCCGGGTCCGCGAGGCGGACCTGGCGGCCTACGCCCACCAGGACGTGCCGTTCGAGCGGCTGGTCGAGGTGCTCAACCCGGAGCGCTCACTGGACCGCCACCCGCTCTTCCAGGTCTCGCTGGCTCTGCAGAACACCCCGGAGAGCAGCATGGGCCTGACCGGCCTGGACTGCACCGTACGCCAAGTGCCGGTCAAATCCACCCAGTTCGACCTCTCCCTGAGCTTCAACGAGAGCATCGACCGGGAGGGCGAACTCCAGGGGATCAGCGGCCTCGTGGAGTTCCGCCTCGATCTGTTCGACCGCTCGACCGTGGAGGGGCTGGGCGAGCGGCTGGTGCGCTTCCTGGCGGCCGTGGTCGCGGACCCGGAACTTCCGGTGCGGGCCGTCGATGTGCTCTCGGCGCCCGAGCGGCGGCGGGTGCTGGTGGAGTGGAACGACACCGCGCGTGATGATGTGCTGCCGGTGACGTTCCCGCAACTGTTCGGCGCGACCGTGGAACGGGACCCGGACGCGGTCGCGGTGATGTGCGGCACGGACTCGCTGTCGTACCGGGAGACGGACCGACGAGCCAACCGGCTGGCCCGTGTCCTGATCGACGCCGGAGTCGGGCCCGAGCGCCTGGTCGCGCTGGTCCTGCCCCGCTCGGTGGACATGGTCGTGGCCCAACTCGCCGTGCTCAAGGCGGGCGGCGCCTACCTGCCCATCGACCCCGACTACCCCGTCGACCGCATCGCATACATCCTCGGCGACGCGACACCCGCGCTCGTACTCTCCACCGGAGACATCGCCGAGCGGCTGGCCGGTGTGGGCGGCGGGGCACGCTGGTTGACCGTCGACACCGACCCGGACGTGGACAGTTCCCCGGTGAGCGCTGCCGCTCTGCGAGCGGACCACCCCGCCTACGTCATCTACACCTCAGGATCCACCGGACGCCCCAAGGGCGTCGTCGTCTCCCATCGAGGCCTCGCCGCCTTCGCCACCTCCTGCGTCGAACGCTTCACCGTCGAGGCGGACTCGCGGGTCCTGCTGTTCTCCTCGCCCAGCTTCGACGCCTCGGTACTCGAACTGTGCATGGGCGTCACGGCGGGCGCCGCCCTGATCGTCCCGCCCCCGGGCCCCTTGGTCGGTGAAGCCCTGGCGGAGGTCCTGCGTGACCATCGCATCACCCACGCCCTCATCCCCCCGGCCGCACTCGCCAGCGTCCCCACCCGAGCAGCCGACGAACTCACCCACTTCCAGACCCTGATCGTCGGCGGCGACGCCTGCCCACCCGAACTCCTCACCCACTGGGCACCCGGCCGCCGCATGATCAACGCCTACGGCCCCACCGAAGCCACCGTGGCCGTCTCGATGAGCACGCCTCTGGTACCCGGCGGGGCTGTACCGATCGGCTCCCCGGTGATCAACACCCGGGCCTTCGTCCTCGACTCCTGGTTGCGCCCCGTGCCGGTCGGTGTCGCGGGAGAGCTGTATGTCACTAGTGACGGACTCGCACGCGGCTACCTCGACCGCCCCGCACCGAGCGCCGAACGCTTCGTCGCCGCCGCCTTCGGCCCGCCCGGAGCGCGCATGTACCGCACCGGCGACATCGTCCGATGGACCCCCGAGGGCACCCTGGAGTTCGTCGGACGCACCGACGAACAGGTCAAGATCCGCGGCTTCCGCATCGAACTCGGCGAGATCGAGACCGTACTCGCCGAGGACCCCACCGTCGCCCGGGTCGTGGTGAACGCACGGGAGGACGAGGAGCACCGCAAGCAGCTCGTCGCCTATCTGGTGCCCGCCTCCGGCTCCGAGATCGACACCGCGCGGCTGCGGGAGCGGGTGGCCACCACCTTGCCGGACCATATGATGCCCGCCGCCTTCGTGGTGCTCGACGAGCTGCCGCTCACCGCCCACGGCAAGCTCGACCGCAAGGCCCTGCCCGCCCCCGAGTTCATCGCCTCCCAGGGCAGCCGGGAGCCTCGCGACGAGACCGAGCGGATCCTGTGCGGACTGTTCGCCGAGGTGCTCGGCCTGTCCGAGGTCGGGATCGACGACAGCTTCTTCGACCTCGGCGGCGACAGCATCGTCTCCATCAAGCTGGTCAGCCGAGCCCGCGCGGCCGGCGTCGAGTTCACCGCTCGGGATGTGTTCGAACACAAGACCGTCGCACGTCTCGCGGCTGCCGCCGGCCGCGCCGGGACGTCCTCCGGCAGCCGAGGGGACACCGACGGCGTCGGCTCCGTGCCGCTGCTCCCGATCATCCACTGGATGCGGGAACGCGGCGGCCCGATCCGGCGCTTCAACCAGACCATGATGGTGGTCGTCCCGGCCGAACTCGGCCTGAAGCGCCTGGAAACCGCCCTCCAGACGGTGCTCGACCACCATGACGCGCTGCGGATGCGGCTGCGCCGCACCGGCGGACTGATCTGGAACCTGGACATACCGCCCCGCGGTGAACTGCGCGCCGCCGACTGCGTCCACCGGGTGGACATCGCCGGGTTGGGCCGGGAGGAGACCGGCACCCGTATCGGCGAACACGTCCAGGCGGCCTGGGACCGGCTGGACCCGGAGACCGGCGCGATGGTGCAGGCGGTGTGGTTCGACGCGGGTCCCGGCGCCCCCGGCCGGCTGCTGCTGGTCGTGCACCACCTGGTCGTGGACGGTGTCTCCTGGCGGATCCTGCTGCCCGACCTGGCCCAGGCCTGGGCCGAGGTGGCGGCCGGCCGGACACCGGAACTGGCCCCGGTGGGCACCTCGCTGCGCACCTGGGCCCAGCGGCTGACCGAGGCCGCGCAGGACGCCGAGCGGGTCGGGGAACTGGAGACCTGGCTGGACGTGCTCGGCGACTCCGACCCGCTGCTGACGCCCCGACCGCTCGACCCGCGACGGGACATCACCGCGACCGCGCGCACGATGTCGCTGGTCCTGCCCACCGAGCTGACCGCGGCGCTGCTGACCACCGTGCCGGCCGCGTTCCACGCCCGGGTCAACGACGTCCTGCTCACCGCGTTCGGCGCGGCCGTGGCACGGTGGCGGCAGACGCACGACCGGGGCGACCACACGGGCGTGCTGATCGACCTCGAGGGCCACGGCCGCGAGGAGATCGTCGACGGCGTCGATCTGCACCGCACCGTCGGCTGGCTGACCAGCCTCTTCCCGGTCCGGGTCGACCCGGGCCCGCTGGACTGGAGCGAGTTCTGCGCCGGGGGTCCCTCGGCCGGCCGGGCCCTGAAGGAGGTCAAGGAGCAGCTGCGCAGGCTGCCGGAGAACGGCATCGGATACGGTCTGCTGCGCTACCTCAACCCGCAGACCAGCATGATGCTGGCGGGCCTGCCCAAGCCGCAGATCGGTTTCAACTATCTGGGCCGCTTCGCCATCGCGGAGGAGGAGACGCAGGCCGCGCCGGAGGAGTGGAGCCCGGCCCCGGAGTCCGGTGGACTCGGCGGTGGCGGCGACACCGATGTACCGCTGAGCCACAGCATCGACCTGAACGCGCAGACCCAGGACCGCGCCGAAGGACCCCGGCTGATCGCCGTCTGGTCCTGGGCGGACGCGCTGTTCACCGAGGAGGAGGTGCGCGAGCTCGCCGAGACCTGGTTCGAGGCGCTCGGCGCCCTGGTCGCCCATGTGGCGCGCCCGTCGGCCGGTGGCCACAGCCCCTCCGACCTCCCGCTGGTGCCGCTCACCCAGGCCCAGATCGACATGGTGGAGTCGGCCGACCCGGAGCAGCTCGAGGACGTACTGCCGCTCACCCCGTTGCAGGAGGGCCTGCTCTTCCACGCCCAGTTCGACGAGCACTCCCCCGATGTCTACAACATCCAGATCGCGGTGGACGTCGAGGGCGGCCTGGACGCCCCCGGGCTCCGAAAGGCCGCGGCCGGGCTGCTGCACCGGCACGCCAACCTGCGGGCCGCGTTCCGGCAGCAGGGGCTTGACCGTGCCGTGCAGGTGGTGCGGCGCGGGGTGGAGCTGCCGTGGCGGGAGGTGGACCTCAGTGGTCTGGCACCCGAGGAGCGGGACGCCGAACTGGCCGCGTTCATGGCCTCCGACCGCGTGGACCGGTTCGAGGTGGAACGGCCGCCGCTGTTCCGGTTCACCCTCGTCCATCTGGGCGAGAACCGCTGCCGGTTCGTCCTCACCACACATCACATCCTGCTGGACGGCTGGTCCGCGCCGCTGGTGATGCGCGATCTGTTCGTGCTGTACGCGGGCGGGGAGCTGCCCACCCCCACTCCCTACCGGGAGTATCTGTCCTGGCTGGGCCGGCAGGACCGCGGGTCGGCGCTCGCCGCGTGGCAGCGGGTGCTCGAAGGTGTCAGCGAACCGACGCTGATCGCGCCGGAGGACTCCGGCCGTCGGGCGACCGTGCCGGAGGAGTTGCTGTTCCGTGTGCCCGAGAAGCTGACCACCGCGCTGAACGCGGCGGCCCGGCGCTGCGGTGTCACGCTCAACACCGTCGTCCAGGCGGCCTGGGGTGTGCTGCTGGGACGGCTGACCGGGCGCGACGACGTGGTCTTCGGCGGCACGGTCTCGGGCCGCCCGCCGGAGATCGCCGGTGTGGAGGACATGGTCGGCCTGTTCATCAACACCCTGCCGGTACGCGTCCGGGTGCGGCCCGGCGAGTCATGGGCGGAGCTGCTGGACGGTCTTCAGAGCCGGCAGACCGAGCTGATGGGCCACCAGTACCTCGGGCTCCCGGACATCCTGCGCGCCCAGGGCGTCGATCAGCTCTTCGACACCCTCACCGTCACCGAGAACTACCCGATGGACACCGGCTCGCTCGGCAGGCCCACCGGGGGGCAGCGGATCACCGGCCTGGAGGCTCGGGACGCGAACCACTACCCGATCTCCCTGATCGCCGTTCCGACCAGCGAACTGCTGCTGAAGTTCGAGTACCGGGGCGAGCTGTTCGAGCGTGCCGAGATGGTGCGCTGGATGGACTGGCTGGTCGGGTTGATCGGCCAGTTCACGGCCGACCCGGACCGGGCGGTGAGCGACGCCGAGCTGCTGTCCCCCGAGGAACGGCACCGGGTGCTGGTGGAGTGGAACGACACCGCGCGTGATGATGTGCTGCCGGTGACGTTCCCCCAGCTGTTCGGCGCGACCGTGGAACGGGACCCGGACGCGGTCGCGGTGATGTACGGCACGGACTCGCTGTCGTACCGGGAGACAGACGAACGAGCCAACCGGCTCGCCCGCGTCCTGATCGACGCCGGAGTCGGCCCCGAGCGCCTGGTCGCGCTGGTACTCCCCCGCTCGGTGGACATGGTCGTGGCCCAACTCGCCGTACTCAAGGCGGGCGGCGCCTACCTGCCCATCGACCCCGACTACCCCGTCGACCGCATCACCTACATCCTCGGCGACGCGACACCCGCGCTCATACTCTCCACCGGAGACACCGCCGCACGGCTGGCCGGTGTGGGCGGCGGGGCGCGCTGGCTGACCGTCGACACCGACCCGGACATGGACAGTTCCCCGGTGAGCGCTGCCGCTCTGCGACCGGACCACCCCGCCTACGTCATCTACACCTCCGGATCCACCGGACACCCCAAGGGCGTGGTCGTCTCCCATCGAGGCCTCGCCGCCTTCGCCACCTCCTGCGTCGAACGCTTCACCGTCGACGCGCACTCACGCGTACTGCAGTTCGCCTCACCCAGCTTCGACGCCTCCGTGCTGGAACTCTGCACGGCCGTCGCCGCCGGCGCCGCCCTGGTCGTCCCGCCCCCCGGCCCCCTGGTCGGCGAGGCACTGGCCGAGGTCCTGCGCGACCATCGCATCACCCACGCCCTCATCCCCCCGGCCGCACTCGCCAGCGTCCCCACCCGAGCAGCCGACCAACTCACCCACTTCCAGACCCTCATCGTCGGCGGCGACGCCTGCCCACCCGAACTCCTCACCCACTGGGCACCCGGCCGCCGCATGATCAACGCCTACGGCCCCACCGAAGCCACCGTGGCCGCCACCATCAGCGCCCCCCTCGCGGCAGGCGGCCCGGTGCCCATCGGCACCCCCGTCGTCAACACCCGCGCCTATGTCCTCGACGCCCGGCTCCGCCCCACTCCGGTCGGCGTGGCCGGGGAGCTCTATGTCACCGGTGACGGACTCGCACGCGGCTACCTCGACCGCCCCGCACTCACCGCCGAACGCTTCCTCGCCAACCCCTACGGTCGGCCCGGCACCCGCATCTACCGCACCGGCGACCTCGCCCGCTGGACCCCCGAGGGCACCCTGGAGTTCGCCGGACGCACCGACGAACAGGTCAAGATCCGCGGCTTCCGCATCGAACTCGGCGAGATCGAGACCGTACTCGGCCGGCACGAGAGCGTCGGTCGGGCGGTCGTCATCGCCCGGGAGAACGACGAGGGCGCGAAGAACCTGGTCGCCTATGTGGTGCCCGCGGACGGTGCCACGGTCGAGGTGCCCCGGCTGCGTGACGCTCTGGCCGCGCGACTGCCGGACCATATGATGCCCGCCGCGTTCGTCGTGCTCGACGCGCTGCCGCTCACCCCCCACGGCAAGCTCGACCGCAAGGCCCTGCCCGCACCCGACTTCAGCCCCACCAGCTGGACGGGGCCGCGCACTCCGCAGGAGGAGATCCTGTGCGAGCTGTTCGCCGAGGTGCTGGGGCTGAGGACGGTCGGGGTCCACGACAGCTTCTTCGATGTCGGCGGCGACAGCATCATGTCGATGCGGCTGGTCACCAAGGTCCGCGCCACGTTCGGCATACGGCTGAGCATCCGCACCGTCTTCGAGGCGCCCACCGTCGCGGAGCTGGCCGACCGGCTCACGGGTGACACCGAGGGGGACACCCTGGACGTGCTGCTTCCGCTGCGCACCACCGGCGACCGGGCGCCCCTGTTCTGTGTGCACCCGGCAGGCGGCCTGAGCTGGGTCTACTCGGGCCTGATGAAGCACATCGGTGCGGACCGTCCGCTCTACGGTCTGCAGGCCAGGGGGCTCGCCGATCCGTCGGCGAAGCTGCCGGGCAGCATCGAGGAGATGGCCGCCGACTATGTCGCGCAGATCCGGAGCGTCCAGCCGAACGGTCCCTACCATCTGCTCGGCTGGTCCCTGGGCAGTCTGGTGGTGCACGCCATGGCCACCCAGCTGCGGGCCGCGGGCGAGGAGGTCGGGCTGCTCGCCAACCTCGACCAGTACCCCGTCGACCGGAGCGAGCCGGAGCCTGAGCGCCTGCCGGACCAGCAGGACGCGCTGCGGATCATGCTGGACTTCGTCGGCTACGACCTGGACAGCCTGGGCGACGAGCCGCTGGAGTACGCGACGGTGGCGGAGGTGCTGAGGGAGCGTCAGAGCGTGTTCGCCAACCTCGACGAGTCCGCGATCACCGCACTGGCCGATGTGTTCGCGAACAGCCGCACCCTGATCGGCGGGTTCGAGCCGCAGCCGCTCGACAGCGATGTGCTGGTCCTCGTCGCCGAGCCGGACGAGACGGTGCCGGCCGCGGAGCTCGCCGAACGGGCCGAACGCTGGCGGCCGTTCGTCACTGGAAAAATTGAATACAGGGTAGTGCGCTGTACCCACGCGCATATGATGCAGGCGGAACCGGCCGCGGAAATCGGCCGTGTACTCGCCGAGAAGCTCGGGGAAAGCAAGTAGCCGGATCCCCGAGCTGTCATCGACCGACCGGTTCAGGCCCGTGGAAAAAGGGTGTCCTTTTTCCACGGGCCTGAACCGGCTGCCCATCGGCCGAGCAATACCGCCGCATTCCCCTTTCGCAGCCCACGACGAATGGCGAAAAAATGACTGCGCAAACGATGTCGATACCGGACGATGTCTCCACAGTCGATCTGACCGATCCCAGAACGTTCGAGGAGAACGACCTCCGCGCATACTGGCGCCAGTTGCGCACCACACGGCCGCTCCACTGGCACCCGCCCACCGGCGACGCACCGGGCTTCTGGGTGATCAGCCGGTACGCGGACGTCATGGCCCTGTACAAGGACAACAAGCGGCTCACCTCGGAGAAGGGCAACGTACTGGTCACGCTGCTCGCCGGGGGCGACTCCGCGGCGGGCAGGATGCTCGCCGTCACCGACGGCGCGCCGCACCGGAACCTGCGCAATGTGCTGCTCAAGGCCTTCTCCCCGCAGGCCCTCAAGCCCATCACCGACCGGGTCCGCGAGAACACCACACGGCTGGTGGTGGAGGCCGTCCGGCGCGGCGAGTGCGACTTCGCCACCGATGTCGCCGAGCACATCCCGATGAACACCATCTCGGACCTGCTCGGAGTGCCCACCGCGGACCGTGAGTTCCTGCTGAACCTCAACAAGTCGGCGCTCAGCTCCAACGAGGAGGGTCAGTCGGCGACCGATGCCTGGCTCGCCCGCAACGAGATCCTGCTGTACTTCAACGAGTTGGTCGCCGAGCGCCGGGCGAAGCCGACCGAGGACGTGATCAGCCTTCTCGCCAACAGCACCGTGAACGGTGAGCCGCTGAGCGAGGAGGTCATCGTCCTCAACTGCTACAGCCTGATCCTCGGCGGTGACGAGACCAGCCGACTGTCGATGATCGACGCGGTGCGGACCTTCTCCGAGCACCCGGACCAGTGGCAGTTGCTCCGCGACCGCGAGGTGACACTGGAGTCGGCCACCGAGGAGGTGCTGCGCTGGGCGACCCCGGCGATGCACTTCGGCCGGCGCGCGGTCACCGACCTGGAGCTGCACGACCAGGTCATCGCCGCCGGTGACATCGTCACGCTGTGGAACAGCTCGGCCAACCGGGACGAGGAGGTCTTCGCCGACCCGTATGTCTTCGATCTGAACCGGTCGCCCAACAAGCACATCACCTTCGGCTACGGCCCGCACTTCTGCCTCGGCGCGTATCTGGGCCGGGTCGAGGTGAACGCGATGCTGGACGCCCTGCGCACCTACAGCACCGGGTTCGAGATCACCGGCGAGCCGCAGCGGATCCACTCCAACTTCCTGACCGGGCTGTGCGGCCTGCCGGTGCGTTTCCAGCCGGACGAGGCGGCGCTGGCCGCTCACGACGGCGGGGACGGAGCACGCGCATGAGCCCGTCCGCCGGGGTGAACCCGTCGAAGTGGCTGCGGTGTTACCGCAAGGTGGCCACACCCCGTCTGCGGTTGGTGTGCTTCCCTCATGCGGGCGGCGCGGCCAGCATGTTCCGTGACTGGCCGCGGTGGCTGCCCGACGACATCGAGGTGACCGGGGTGTGCTACCCGGGCCGCCAGGACCGGCTCCTGGAGCCCTGCATCGACGAGATGGGCGCGCTGACCACGCCGATCGCCGATGTGCTGCAGCGCTGGGCGGGAGACCGGCTGGTGCTGTTCGGGCACAGCATGGGTGCCTCCGTCGCCTACGAGGTGGCCCTGCGCCTGAAGCAGCGCACCGGTTCGGCCCCGGGGCGGATGTTCGTCTCCGGCCAGTTGCCGCCGCACCGGGTGGTGCCCAAGAGCGTGCATCTGCGCGGCGACGACGCGATCCTGGAGGAGGTGCGCCGGCTCGGCGACCCCGACGCCGGCACGGTGCTGGACGACCCGGACCTGCGGGAGCTGGTACTGCCCGCGATCCGGGCGGACTTCCGGCTGATCGGCACCTACCTGCCGCGCCCGGTCACCCCGCTGGACACCGCGGTGACCGCGTATGTGGGGGACGAGGACGCGCAGGTGCCGGTCGAGGGTCTGCGGGAGTGGGCGGCGGTGAGCGCCACCGGCCGCTTCGACCATCGGGTCTACCCCGGGGGCCACTTCTATCTGATGGACGACCCCGAAGCCCTCGTCCGCGACCTGGCCGGCCGGCTGGCCGACCACCTCACCGCCGCCCGCGTCGCCGACTGAACCGGCGACGCGGGGGTGGTCAGGACACCGCGAAGCGCATACCGGCGAGCGAGAGCAGCGCGCCGAACACATCGATCACCAGGACGCCCACCACCAGCGACGTCCACCACCTGCGGCGGCCGTCCCCGGTGCGGATGAACTGCCAGGCGGCCAGGGCCAGCACCACGCCCTGGACCAGGAAGCACGGCTCGAACACCAGGAGGTCCTGCACGGCCGAGAGATGGTTGGCCTCGGCCGCCTCCGCCGCGCCGACACCGGGCACGACCGGGAAGTCGACCGCGCCGTGCCGTCCGCTCAGATAGAGGGCCTTGGTGAAGAAGCCGTAGAGGGCGTGGGAGATGCACACCACCGCCGCGGTCCAGATCGGCACCAGCAGCACCCAGGCGCGCATCCGCCCGCCCGTCCGGCGTTTCAGCGCGAGGACGAAGAGCGCGCCGAACACCATGATGGCGCTGACCACCCAGTTGACCGCCTGCACCGCTGACTTGTCGTGCTTCGCAAGCAGCGGCAGCCCCCAGGTGCCGCCCACCGCCCAGTACACATGCAGCAGCATGAAGAGAATCGTGAAAGCGAAAGCCAGGTGAACCCAGACCGGCCGAGGCGGCAGTTCGGCTCGCTGATCCAGACCACGCGAATTCTCGCCATGTCCGCCTGGAATTAAGGTTTCATGCACCATTCAAATCCTTGTCTCGAGGCCCGGGCACACCGCGGGAACGGTATCACCGGGTACGAAGGCACGAACCTGGTGCGTATCGGAGTTTTCGATGAGAGATCCGGTTCCGGACATGTCGCTGCTAGCGTCGGCGGCGCCGATGCGACAACCGACGCAGCCGGTGAACCGTTGGAGTTCTCTGTCCTCGCAGGAAACCCGGCGTTGTCCGATCTGAACCGTTGATCCGCGATCAGCGGACTTTAGCGTATGGGGGTGAATGCGTGGACATTGCAATTCGGGCCGAGGGGCTGAGCAAACGTTATGGTGGAAAGCAGGTCAAAGACGCGCTGAACGGTGTCGACCTGTCGGTCCCCGCCGGCACGGTGTTCGGGCTGCTCGGCCCCAACGGCGCCGGGAAGACCACGACCGTGCGCATCCTGGCCACCCTGCTCTCCGCGGACGGCGGCGAGGCGAGTGTGGCCGGATTCGACGTGCGCCGCCAGGCGAAAGAGGTACGCCGGCACATCGGGCTGACCGGACAGTACGCGGCGGTGGACGAACGCCTGACCGGCCGGGAGAACCTCCGGCTGATCGGCACCCTCTATCACCTCGGCCGGGCCGCCACCCGGGCCAGGGCGGACGAGCTGCTCGAGCGGCTCGACCTGACCGACGCGGCCGGCCGTCCGGTGAAGACCTACTCCGGCGGCATGCGGCGCAGGCTGGACCTCGCCGCCAGCCTGATCGCCGAGCCGCCGGTGCTGTTCCTCGACGAACCGACCACCGGGCTCGATCTGACCAGCCGGCTGACCCTGTGGGAGGTGATCCGCAGCCAGGTGAGCCGTGGTGTCACCGTGCTGCTGACCACCCAGTACCTCGAAGAGGCCGACCAACTCGCCGACCATATAGCCGTGTTGAACGACGGCGCGGTGGTCGCCGAAGGCACCCCCGACGAGTTGAAGGACCGGGTGGGCGACGACCGGCTGCGGGTCACCGCCGCCTCCGCGGACGACCTCGTCGTACTGACGAAGGTGCTCAGCCGGTTCGGCGTCGACGAGCCGCTCGTGGACGAGGAGAAAAAGACCGTCTCGGTGCCGATGACCGAAGGCGTCGGCGGCATCGCGACGGTGGCCACCGAACTGACCCGGGCCGGGATCGCCGTGGCCGACTTCCGGCTCAGCCGTCCGTCGATGGACGAGGTCTTCCTGTCCCTCACCGGCCCCACGGCGCAGCCGGTGACCGAAGGAGCGGCGACATGAGCGAGTTCCTGAGCGATTCCCTCGCCCTGGTGGGCCGCCATCTGCGGCATCTGACCCGGGTGCCGGAGCGGCTGCTGAGCGTGACGCTGATGCCGGTGATGTATGTGATCGTCTTCGGATTCCTGTTCGGCAGCGCCATGCAGGTCGAGGGCGGCAACTACCGTGAGTACATCATGGCCGGCATCTTCGCCCAGGTCATGCTGGCCAACCTGCAGACCACCGCGGTCGGCGTGGTCGACGACCTGCGCAACGGCCTGGTCGACCGGTTCCGTTCGCTTCCCATGTCCCGCTACGCCGTACTGATCGGGCGTACCGTCTCCGATCTGCTGCTGTCCTCGATCGCCATCGTAGTGATGGCCGCGGTCGGCTATCTGATCGGCTGGCGGGTGCACACCGGCGCCACGCACCTCCTGGCCGCCTTCGGCATCCTCCTGCTGCTGGGCCTCGGCGCCGCCTGGCTCGGCGCGCTGCTCGGTCTTTCGCTGCGCAACGTCGAGGCGGTCAGTGCGGTGATGTCCATGGTCATGATGCCGCTCACCTTCCTGTCCAGCGCCTTCATCCCGCTCAGCGGGCTGCCCGGCTGGCTGCGCGCCATCGCGGTCTGGAACCCGCTGTCGGCCGTGGTCGGGGCGCTGCGCGATCTGTTCGGCAATCCCACCTCCGTGGGTGACACCTCCTTCCCCTCGGTCCACCCGATCCCCGTCGCCGTGGTCCTCATCGTGGTGATGATCGCGCTGGCCATGCCGCTCGCCGCCCGTAGGTACCAGACCGCAGC
Source organism: Streptomyces nodosus (assembly GCF_008704995.1). NCBI lineage: Bacteria > Bacillati > Actinomycetota > Actinomycetes > Kitasatosporales > Streptomycetaceae > Streptomyces > Streptomyces nodosus. The sequence goes on along the minus strand of NZ_CP023747.1, from coordinate 6,529,365 downwards.
AGCCCGGTGAACCGTTCGCCCGACACGGCGCCGCCTATCCCCAAAGGAGCACTGCGATGACGCCAGGCGTCACCACGCCCGCCGACTTCGAGACGGACGACACGCCCGCGCCGGAGCTCAACATCCGCCCGCTCGTGGACAACGCGCTGCTGCCCGACTGGCGGGGTGCCGGCAAGGTCGTGCACTCGGCCCACCGGATCTACGAGCACCTGATCTCGCTCTGGGCGCCCGGCGTCATCGAGGCCGCGCACGACCTCGGCGTGTTCGCCGAGCTGAGCACGGGGCCGAAGACCAGCGACCAGCTCGCCACGGCGTGTGACGCCGAACAGCGGGCGATGCGGGTGCTGATGGACGGTCTCTACGCCTACGACATCGTCGACCGAATCCCCGCCGACGCCGGTCCGGCCCTCTACCGGATGTCGGAGGAGATGCACGAATGCCTGCTGCCCGGCGGGCTGTTCAGCCTGGTCGGCAAGATCGAGTACGACCGGCAGCTGGCCTGGCACTCCTGGCGCAACCTGGCCGACGCGGTGCGCCGCGACAACCGCGACGAGACCGGCAGTCTCCAGCTGAACCAGATCACCGAGCACAACTACGAGTCCCTGGTGCGCGGCATCAACTTCTGGGCGCCGCCGATCGTGGAGGCGCTGCGCGGCGGCTTCGAGACGCTGGAGTGGCCCACGGACCGACCGGCCTCCGTGCTGGACATCGGCTGCGGCACCGGCCTGTACAGCCAGCTGCTGCTGCGGGCGTTCCCCGGGTGGCGGGCCACCGGCCTGGAGGCCCCGAACATCGCCCCGATCGCCAGGGCGCAGGCCGAACGGCTCGGTGTCGCCGACCGGTTCGACGTCCAGGTGCGCGACTTCTGGACCGAGAGCTGGGGCTCCGACCACGATCTGCTGGTCTTCGTCAACATCTTCCATCTCCAGACCCCCGAGTCGGCGCAGGAGCTGCTGCGCAGGTCCAAGGAGGCGCTGTCGAAGGACGGTCTGGTCTGCATCGCCGACCATCTGGTCACCGACGAGAAGGACGCCAAGTCGATCCAGGACCGGTTCGCGATGCTGTTCGCCGCGTCCATGCTGGCGACCGGCGGCGGCGACGCCTTCCTGCTGGACGACTACGACCGCTGGCTGGCCTCGGCGGGTCTGCGGCGGGTCGCGGTGCTGGACACCCCGATGCACCGGATCCTGCTCGCCGGGCACGCCTGACCGGCCCTCGGCGACATGGCGGAGTTCCTCGGCGACGTACGGGCGATAGCCGGCCGGCATCTTCGGCATCTGCTGCGGCTGCCGGAGAAGCTGATCGGGTTCACCGTGATGCCGGTCGCGATGGTGCTCGGCCTCGGGATCCTGTTCGGCGGCAGCATGCGGGTCCCCGGTGGAGGGCCCTACGGTGCCTTTGTGTCGGCGGGCGTGGTCACCTCGATCGCCGTCTCGACGACCGCGGTGTCCGCGCTGGGCGTGGTCGACGACCTTCAGGACGGCATGTTCGACCGGCTCCGCTCGCTTCCGGTCGACCGTACGGCGATCCTGCTCGGACGGATCGTGGTGGACTCGCTGCCCGTGGTGGCGGCGATGGCCGGTGTGGTGCCCGCCGCCTGGGCCGCGGGCTGGGCCGACGGCCTGCGGCCGACGGCGGCGCTGGCCGCGGTGGGCCTGGAACTGCTGCTGGCCATGGGATGTTCGTGCCTGGGGATCCTGCTGGGTCTCACCGTCCGCAACGCCGAGGCGGTCACCTCGGTCGTACCGGTGTGCCTGCTGCCGGTGACGTTCCTGTCCAATGCGTTCGTACCGCCGGACGGCCTGCCCGGCTGGCTGCGTGAACTGGTCGGCTGGAATCCGGTGACCGCGGTGAACAGCGCGGTGCGGGATCTGCTGGGCCATCAGGACACCATGGTCGCCGCGGGCTTCCCCGACCGTCATGCGGCGCCGCTCGCGATCGGTTTCTGTGTGCTGCTCATCGCTCTCGCCGTTCCGGCCGCGGTGCGGGCCCACGGCCGCGCCGGACTCCTGCGGTGAAACCGCCGCCTACGGTCCACGACACCATATTTCAAGCCCGGCCACAGAGTTTTCTAACTGGTCCGGAGCGGATTTTCATCTTGACTAAGCTGCGTGCGACAGGCTGACAGAATCCGGCTCTACTCGGTATTTCGCTCGGCCACCGACCGCACGCGCTGATGGCTGGAGGCGCCATGGATTTCGGCCTTTTCTACTTCGCGAACGACAACGAGGACGCCGGCGACAGATATCGACTGCTGATCGAGGGAGCCAAGTTCGCCGACACCCACGATTTCGCATCGGTGTGGACCCCTGAACGCCACTTCCATGCGTTCGGCGGCCTGTATCCGAATCCGGCGGTGACCGGCGCCGCGGTGGCCGCGGTCACCGAGAAAGTCGCGGTGCGGGCCGGCAGTGTGGTGGCCCCGCTGCACCACCCGGTGCGCATCGCCGAGGAGTGGTCCGTCGTCGACAACCTCTCCAAGGGGAGGGTGGGCATCGCCTTCGCCTCCGGTTGGCACGCCGCCGACTTCGTACTGCGCCCGGAGGGCTATCCGACCCGCAGATCAGGACTGGTCGACTCGATCGAGGCGATCCGGGGCCTCTGGCGGCAGGAGCCCGCGACCTTCGTCGACGGCGCGGGTGAGACCGTCACCTTGACGGTCTTCCCACCGCCGGTGCAGCCGGAACTGCCGGTCTGGCTGACCAGCGCGGGCAATCCGCAGACCTTCCGCGAAGCCGGCGAGATGGGCGCCGGTGTGCTGACCCATCTGCTGGGTCAGGGCATCGATGTGCTGGAGAAGCGGATCGGCGAATACCGGCAGGCCTTCCGCGACCACCACGACGAGACCGAGGGCGACGGACATGTCGCGCTCATGCTGCACACCTTCATCGGCACGGACCGGGAGAAGGTGCGGCAGACGGTCCGCGAGCCGTTCAGCAAGTATCTGGCCAGCTCCTTCGACCTGGTCATCCATGCCGCCAAGGCGGCGGGCGCGAACGCGGTCGCGCTGGATCTCAACAAGATGAGCCCGGCGGACATCGACTTCCTGGTCGGTCAGGCGTTCGACCGCTATTTCGACACCAGCGGCCTGTTCGGCACGGTCGAGGACGGTCTGCGGATGTGCGAGGCGCTCCACGAGATCGGGGTGGACGAGATCGCCTGCCTGATCGACTTCGGGGTGGAGCCCGACGAGGTGCTGTCCGGCCTGGACCATCTCGACCGGCTCAGGCAGGCATGGCGGGAACGCGAGCAGGGCCGCTGATCCCGGAGCGGGACGGGCTGGAGCTACGAAGGGGATGGATATGGAGCCGAGTCCGGTCGACGCCGAGGCGTACCGCGCGTTCATGAGCTCCTTCCCGACCGGCGTGTCCGTGGTCACCACCGTCGACGAGGACGGCCGGCCGCGCGGTATGACTTGCTCCTCCCTCTCGAGCGTCAGCCTGCGTCCGCCCGTTCTGTCCGTCTGTCTGTCGGTCACCAGCAAGACGCTCGGCGCGTTGTGCGCCCATGGCTACTTCGGGGTGAATCTGCTCGGCGTCGGCGCGAGCCCGGTCGCCCGCCTGTTCGCCGACTCCTCACTGAGCCATTTCGAGCGGGTGCCCTGGCAACCGGTCGGCAGCGCCGGACTCCCCCGCCTCGGCGAGGACATCGTGGCGTTCGCCGCCTGCCGGGTGGCGGACGCCAAGGTCGTCGGTGACCATGTCGTGGTCTTCGGCGAGGTGTTCGGCACCGACTGTGCCGTCGGAGCACCGCTGCTGTACGGCCGCCGGCAGTTCGTCGGCTGGCCCGAGCCGGCCGCGGACCCGGTCTGAGGCATCACGCCTGTCCCGCCCTGCCGACGATCGACGCCGGATGCCGGACCGGGCCTGCGCCGTCACCGATGTCCGGCCGCGCCTGCCGCCACTGACGGCAGGCGCGGCCGGACCCGTCACCGCAGGTCGGAGGCCGCCACCGCGGCGGGGGCACGGTGCTGGATCGCCTCCCGGTCGGCCTTGTCCCTCATATAGGAGAGGTCCGCCAGCAGACCCGCCGCGCTCACCGCGCGGCCCTGGCCGTTCGGCACCAGATGCGACAGCGGCAGCGCGCCGGTCTGAGCCCAGCACAGCCTGCCCTCCCCGTCGAGCCGGCTGCGGGTGCGGCCCCGGTTGTCCGGATGCACGCAGTACGGGATGTCCAGATAGCCGCGTTCGAACGCCAGCAGCAGAGCGCGAGCCGGATCCGGGTGCAGGTTCAGCACCCCTTCGACCAGCGCCAGCGCTTCGGCGTATGTCTGGGTGTCCGTGCCCGGATCGGGCGCCGCACGGGTCGCCTCGGCGGCTCGGGCCGCGAACTCCAGGGCCGCCACGTTCTCCGCGACGGTGGGGATCCGCCGTGACTCGGCGACCGTCTTGACGATCAGCCGCTCGGAGCCGGTCCGCACGGCCAGCTCGGCGGCCTGACCCAGCAGCCGGTACGCCCCGGCATCGGTGACCGGATACACCCCCATATAGGCATAGATGACCACATGCCAGTCCACATCGGGCAGCAGCGCATCGCACAGTCGGCGCAGCGCGAACACCGCCTCGGCGTCCTGGCCGGCATGGGTCTGCTGGGCGTAGCTCACCGAGATGCTGCGGCACCCGTACGCACGGAAGAAGAATGCCTCCAGCACGCTCAGTGCCACCAGCTGGCTGGGTGGGCACAACTGGCCCATCATGCAGCCGCCGAAGGTCTCCAGATGTGGTTCGGCGTCCTGGCCGCGCAGCTGGGAGAAGATTTCGGTGCACTGCCGCCAGGCCTCGACCGATGCGGCCAGCGGGGTGCGTCCGTAGGGCAGGCAGTAGGACACGGGCCCGCCCTCGGTCGCGTCCAGGCCGAGGGCGATCAGTTTGCGGAAGATGTGCTGGGGCAGCGCCGATCCGTGCCGTACCTGCACGGGGAAGCCGGCGTCCCTGACACCGGCCAGCATCGCCCGGGTCGTGGCGTCGCTGTGGCTGACGATCGGGTAGCCGTTGAGCGGCACGTCCTCACGCAGTGCGTGCTCGGCCGCGGCCAGATCCCCCACCCTGGTGTAGCTGTCCAGGGTCAGTGTGCCGACGGTGTGCCCCCGCGCCGCCTTGGTGGCCGCCAGCCCCTCCCTCATCCGCTCCGGATCGCCGAAGCCCATCCGCGGCTGCACCACAAGGGCACCGGCGTTCGCCCGCGCACGGACGAACGCGCCGAATCCCGGCTGCGCGGGCATGGGCCCGTCCGGCACCAGGGCGCTCACTCGGGTCTCCCGGCACTCAGGGCCGGAAGCGGAGCGGCCGGAAGCGAAGTGGCAGGAAGCGAAGTGGCAGGAAGCGAGGCGGCAGAGAGCGAAGCGTCGGAGAGCGAGGCGGCCGGGAGCGAGGCGATGAACGCCGTGAAGTCGGCCGGGTCCGACGACTGGTCGGGGAAGACCGCGTCGAAGCCCGCCTCCGCCAGTGCCCGGGCGTGACGCTCCACGTTCTCGTCGGACACCGTGAGCTTGCCTCCGATCACCATCGGAGTGGCGGCCAGCTCCGGGCAGGCGCGCAGCCGCGCCACCACCCGCAGGCCGTCGGTGCAGCCGTGCCCGTTGACACTGCCGATGACGAGCAGCACCGGATCGATCCGGCGGCATTCGTCGACCAGCACATCATCCGGCACACAGGGCCCGAGGTTGACCACGTCGTAGCCGAGTTCCTCGATGAGCAGCTGAAGGTAGACCAGGTTCCAGGTGTGTGCGTCGCTCGCCAACCCCGATATCACCACGGTGCCGCGGTCCCGCACGGCCGAGGCCGCGCTCACCACGACGATTTCCTTCTCCCCCTGCGCCACTGTTCTCCCTTTGTATAAGCATGGACGACATCACCTGATGCCCGCTCCGGGAGACCGTGCGTCCGTCGCCGCGCAGGTGCCGGCGGGCGGTGAGAGGACGCCGGACACGCCGACGTGTCGGCGGGACGGCAGCGGTGACCGACCGACCGGGGCAGCGGTCGAGTCGGCACTCCGGGATCCAGGCGGTCACGCGGATCCGGATCGGGGCCCGGCTACACGGCCGTGACGGCCACGGGCACTCTGCTGAATTCCAGACATTCTCTCTTGATATTGTCTATCAGCATCAACGTCGCGCGTGCCGAGGACAAAATCATCTGCCCTTCACGAGTCAGAGTGGTGCCCCCCGAATTTCGAGTGAACAGCTTGATGCCCAGAGACCGCTCAAGGCATATGATCTGATAACTAATAGCGGGTTGCGAATATCCGAGCTGCTTGGCCGCAAGGTCCATTCGGCCTATTTCGGCAATCGCGACAAAAGCGCGCAATTCGCGTTCGTGCATAATCGCCTCGCAATTAACAGCCTATTAAGTCAAGGGACTTTAACACGCGATTCCTTCGAGGACCACGGCACTTGCAGGAAGCTGTCACGCCAGGTGTGGAACAGGATCTGTGGAGCTTTTTCCCGGTCAGTGAGGTTTAGGCCCTTCCCTCCGCAGCCGCAATACGGATGACACGAGTTACCGGCGACCGGATCGGCACCCTGAGTGACGCCAAAGGCATGCAATACGGGCTTCCATCGCACTGTCCGGCATGTGCGCCCCTGACCACGAAATCCAGACGCATGACGGCCCTACGGAAACACTTCGACGCAACCACTTCTGTGGGGAAATGCCCCACGGGCACGGCGGCGCTCAGGCGCCTTGCGCGATCCGGGACCTGATGTCCTGCGGCGACACGGTGCCCTTCGCCACGGCGTGGTCGCCGGAGGACTCGCCGCGCAGCCGGCGCCCGATCCACGGCACCAGATGCTCGCGCGCCCAGTGGATGTCGTCCCGCCGCTCCTCGAGGGCGCCGCGCGGCGGCAGCGGCGGCCACGGCTGGTCGGGGTCGGCCGGTACCTCGATGCCGAGCACATGACCTGCCCGCAGGGCGACCCGGGTGTGCCCCTCGGGCGAGAGGTGGAGCCGGTCGGCGTCCCAGGCCCGCCGGTCCTGGACGGTCTTCAGCGACCACAGGTCGAGGACCGGGCAGCCGTACCGGTCGGCGATCGCCCGGACATGTCCGTTGTAGGTGGCGATCTTGCCGCGCAGATGCTTGAGGACCGGTACCCCGCGGGTGTCGAAGCCGGTCGTCACCATCACCGTGCCAGCGGCGGAGGCGAGGGCCGCGACGGCGCGCTCGAAACGCTCGGCGACCTCGTCGGGGTCGATGCCGGGCCGGATGATGTCATTGCCGCCCGCACAGAACGAGACCAGGTCCGGGGCGAGCTCCACGGCCCTCGGGACCTGGTCCGCGACGATCTGGTCGAGCAGCTTGCCGCGCACGGCGAGATTGGTGTAGCCGAAGTCGCCCTCGGGCCGCAGGTCGGCGAGGAGCACCGCGAACCGGTCGGCCCAGCCGACGAACCGTCCGTCCGGGCCGGGGTCACCCACGCCCTCGGTGAAGCTGTCCCCCACCGCCACGTACGACCCGATCACTGATCTGCTGTCATTCTTCGAATCGTGTGCCACGTCGGCCCATGATTCCTCCCGGGATGTGACCTACGCGACCGTAGGCAGGGGTTGACGTACCGTGAGAAACACCACGTGGCCCGGGTGGGCCGACCCGGAATAAAGCTCCTCAGAGGCGCCGCAGCCGGATGACCGTCGCATCGAGATCGCCCCGCAGACCGGTGCGCAGCCCGTGGTGCGACAGCACCGCTCCCCGATGCACTTCGTCCTCTTCCCCGGACCCGGTCCCGTCCGCACGGGGGACGTCCCCGCCCTGGCGCAGATAGGTAGCCGCCGGGTCCAGGCCGCGCAGCCGCAGCGCGGGGGCCGGCTCACCGTGGTGCTGCGCCTGGAGCCAGGCCAGGACCACCGTCTCGTCGCCGAGGACGTACTGGACGGCGCTCAGCCCGCCCTCCGGGGGCCGCAGCCGGTAGAGGTCGCCGCGCTGGACCACCGGACGGATCTCCTTGTAGAGCTCGACCCAGGCCCGGGCCTCGGCCAGCTCCTCCTCCGTCCAGCGCATCAGGTCGCCGCCGACCCCGAGCACCCCGGCCATGGCGCTCACAAACCGGAACCGCAGCGCGCTGACCCTGCCGTTGAGCTGTGTGTTCGGGCTGTCGGTGACCCAGGCGGCCATCACCCGGGCCGGATGGATCTGGCTGAAGCCGTGCTGGATGGCGAGCCGGTCGAGAGGGTCGGTGTTGTCGGAGGTCCACACCTGGTCGGTGCGGCCGAGCACCCCGAGGTCGATACGCCCGCCGCCGCCCGAGCAGGACTCGAAGGCGACCTGGGGGTGCGCCGCCCGCAGCCGGTCCACCAGCGCGTACAGCGCCCGTACATGGTCCACCCAGATCCGTTGCGGATATGGATCGCCGGGCCAGCCGGGGTCGGTGAAGCAGCGGTTGAAGTCCCACTTCACATAGTCGATCGGGGCGCTGGAGAGCAGCCCGTCGAGCTGCTCCCACAGATACTCCTGGACGTCCTGGCGCGCCAGGTTCAGCACCAGCTGGTTGCGGAACTCCGTCCGTCTCCGTCCCGGCCGGTGCTGCACCCAGTCGGGGTGTGCGCGGTAGAGGTGGCTGTCCGGGTTGACCATCTCGGGCTCGACCCAGATGCCGAACCGCATGCCGAGGGCGTGCACATAGTCGGCGAGCGGCTTGAGGCCGGAGGGGAAGCGGTCGGGGTTGGGCCGCCAGTCGCCGAGCCCGGCGTGCTCTCCGGTGCGGGCCCCGAACCAGCCGTCGTCGACCACGAACAGCTCGACGCCGACCGCCGCCGCCCGCCGGGCGAGCGTCCCCTGCTGCTCCTCGGAGATGTCGAACCCGGTCGCCTCCCAGGAGTTGTAGAGCACGGGCCGGTCCCGGTCCGCGTCCGGGACCACATGCTCCCTCTGATAGGCGTGCCAGGCGCGGCTCGCGCCCCCGAAACCGCCGTCGCTCCACAGTCCCGCGAAGACGGGGGTCGTCCAGTGTTCGCCCGCCGCCAGGCGCAGCAGACCCGAGTCGTCGTGTCCCGCCCCGCCGGTGATCTGCACCCGTGCGTCCGGGAGTTGGGCCACCGCGATCCGCCAGCTGCCCGACCAGGCGAGGGCGCAGCCGTAGACCTCGCCGTGCTCCTCGGTCGCGTCGGTGTCCAGCGCGACCCAGGGCAGCTGCTGGTGCCCGGTGTGGCCGCGACGGCTGCCGATGATCTGTTCGCCGTAGCCGAGACCGGAGCGTACGAGCCGGGACTCGGCCGCCCAGCGGCCGTGCAGCTGGCTGAGCCGGAACCCCTCGCGCTCGGGCAGGGTGAAGGTCGCGGAGTCGGCGCGCAGCAGCTCGACAGGGGCGGGGCCGTCGTTGGCGAGGGTCACCCGGCGCTCGACGACATCCCCGCGCATCCGGTAGTGGAGGGTGATCCGTAGCCCGCCGTCGCGGAACCGCAGCCGCAGTTCCCCGCCGTCGGCCTCGTCGCCCTCGAAGGTCCACTCGGTGCCGCGGCGTTCCTGGGTGCGGACGGAGAGCGCGGGGCGTGTGAAGCGGGGGCCGCCCTCGACCGGGTACTCCTCACGGCCGTCGAGCGGGGACTCGAAGGGCCGGTACGGGGTGGGCGGCAGGGCGGCGAGCGCCTCGGCGTCGGCGAGGGCGATCCGCGGGCCCCAGTGCAGATGCAGCAGTTCACCGGCGTCGGTGAGCCGCAGGGCGTAGCTGCTCGTCGGCCCCGACAGCAGCCAGGTACACCGGTCCGCGCCGATCTCCAGCATCCCCCACCCCACAGATCCGAACACATCCGATCAGTGCTCGACATCATCGCGGGTGTGACGGCTCCGGAGCAACCATGGGACGCAGGTTGCAGGGGGACGCCCGGCATCCGGTGATCACCCGGTGTCGCCCTGTCGTAACCTCGTGGGACGGCCGCCGGCGAGCAGCGCCGACGGCCGGTTCGAGAGGAGCCCTTGTGACACAGCAGGTCCCGTCCACCGAGCCCGAACTGACCGGGGTGCGCAACTTCCGTGATGTGGGCGGTCTGCCGACCGTGGACGGGCGGCGCGTGCGGCACGGGGTGCTCTTCCGCAGCGGTCATCTCGCGCACGCCACCGAGAAGGACGCGGAGTTCCTCGTCTCCCTCGGCCTGCACACGATCTTCGACTTCCGTAATGCGGCGGACAAGAGGCTGGAGGGCCCGGACGTCGATCTGCCGGGCGTGCGCAATATGAATCTGCCGCTGTCCGATCCGGCGGACGGCGCGGAGTTCTGGAAGATGGTCCGGGACGGCGATCTGGAGCAGCTGCGCACGCATCTCGCCGAGGGCAAGGCGGTCAACCGCATGATCGTCTCGTATCGGGCGATCATCAGGGAGCGGACGGCGGAGCACTCCCGGGTGCTGCGCGCGCTGGCCGAGGACAGTGTGCCCGCGCTGATGCACTGTGCGGCGGGCAAGGACCGTGCGGGTCTGTCGATCGCGGTGACGCTCCTGGCCCTCGGGGTCGAACGCGAGGCGATCGTCACGGACTATCTGGAGTCCAATGCCAAGCACCGCCGCTACCGGGTGCACCGCAACGGCTCCTCGGCCGACGCGTACTCCCCCGAGGTGATGGAGCTGCTCAGTCCCCTCTTCGACGCGCGCGCCGAGTATCTGACGGCGGCGATCGACACCGTCGAGGAGACCTGGGGCGGTGTCGACGCCTATCTCGAGCGGGGCCTCGGGCTCACCCCGGCGCTGCGGGAGCGGCTGCACGAGCGGCTGCTGGACTGAGCCGTCCCGCTCCCGGCCGCCGAGGGAGCGGTCGTCACTTCGCGCCCACCTCGAAGAGCAGATAGATGAAGGCGGCGAAGAGATGGCCGACGGCGATGTAGATGAACAGACGGATCCACAGGGCGCGGGGGAACTTGTCCTCCACGTCCTTGCGCCGGGGGCCGGTCTCCGGTTGTTCGGTCATGGCGTTTCTCCAGGGGTGGGGCCGAGACAGAGCGTGGGGTTGGGGCTCTGCAACAGGGTGTGAACGAACAGCAGTTCGGTGCCGCCGTGGTCGACGGCCGCGAGCCGGTGCGGGGTGAGGGAGTCGTAGTGCGCGCTGTCGCCCGGCGCGAGCAGATGGGTGGCGTCGCCGAGGCGCAGCCGCAGCCGCCCGTTCAGCACATACAGCCACTCCTCGCCGGGGTGGACCCGCACGATGTCGCCCTGGGTGCCGTACGGGACCTGGACGCGCAGGGCCTGCATACCGCGGCCCGGCGCGCCGGCCTGCCAGTAGGTCCAGCCGCCGGCCCGGGTCGGCTCCATGTCGGGGGCGCGCACCACCGCGTCCCGGTCGGGGACCGTCTCGCCGAGCAGTTCGGCGACGGTCGTACCATAGACGCGGGCGAGAGCCAGCAGCATCGGCAGCGAGGGCTGGCGCTGCCCGGTCTCCAGCCGTGACAGATGCGCGGGCGAGAGCCCGGCGGAACGAGCCGCGGCCTCCAGGGTGAGTGCGGCACGGCGGCGCAGCGCCCGCAGCTGCGGCGCGACGGCGGGCAGATCTCCGACCGGCCCGGGCTCGTTCTCGGGAGAGCTCATGCTCCCCATTCAGCCCGAACTTTGCCTCTGCGGCAAATTTATTGCCCCAGAGGCAAAGAACGGACCGTGGCGGCTATCGGTTCACCACCGCCTGCTTGATCAGGGTCTTCCCGAAGTCCCACATCAGTCCGCCGCCGTGTGCGTCGTCCATCACCGCGGTGAACGCCTCCACGAACCGGTCCACGTCCCGCTCGTCGACGATCAGCGGGGGGATCAGCTTGATCACCTCCAGTTGGTCGCCGGAGACCTGGGTGAGGATGCGGTGCCGTTGCAGCAGGGGCACGACCACCATCTGTGCGAACAGTCCCTTGCGGGCCGCCTGGAGCATGCTCCACCGGCCGCGCAGCTTCAGCGAACTGGGCCTGCCGAACTCGATCCCGATCATCAGTCCCCGGCCGCGCACCTCACTCAGCAGCTCGTACTTGTCGACGAGCGCCGCGAGACGGGACCTCAGCTGGTCCCCCACGGTGCGCGCACGGTCGACGATCCCCTCGTTCTCCATGACGGAGAGGACGGCGAGCCCGGCCGCCATGGCCTGGGCGTTGGATCCGAAGCTCGCGGAGTGCACCAGCACCCGGTCCATGGACGAGTAGACCTTCTTGAAGATCCACTCCTTGCCGAGGGTGGCGCCGACCGGCACATACCCGCCGGAGAGCGCCTTGGCCACACAGACCAGGTCCGGTTCGACCCCGCTCTCGTGCTGATAGGCGTAGAAGTCCCCGGTCCGTCCGAGGCCGGTCTGCACCTCGTCCGCGATCAGCAGTGCCTTGTGCCGGTGCAGCAGCTCCTGGGCCGCCCGCAGATAGCCGGGCGGGGTTTCGTGGACGCCCTTGCCCTGGATGGGCTCGACGACCAGGGCCGCCACGTCCCCCTTGCCCAGTTCCCGTGCCAGGGCGTCGAGGTCGCCGAGCGGGACCGCCGTGTCGGGCAGCAGCGGGGCGAAACCGTCACGGAAGCCGGACTCCCCGTTCACCGACAACGCTCCGGTGGTCAGCCCGTGGAAGGCGTGCTCGCAGTACAGGACGCGGGGCCTCCCGGTGGCGTACCGGGCGAACTTCAGCGCGGTCTCCACCGCCTCCGTCCCGCTGTTGCCGAAGAACACCCGCTCCAGATGCGGACTGTGGGCGAGCAGCCGCTCCGCGAGCAGCCCGGGCAGCGGCGGGCAGTCGAAGCGGGTGAGGTCGGCGAGCTGGGCGTCCAGGACGTCGTGCAGCGCCCGGCGGACCACGGGGTGATGGCGGCCCAGGCCCATCACCCCGAAGCCGGCGAGCATGTCCAGATAGTCGTTGCCGTCCGCGTCCCAGAAGTGGGCGCCCTCGGCCCGCTCGTAGACCTTGTCGAAGCCGATGGTGTGGAGCATGCGCGGGAGCTGGTGATTGAGATGTCTGGAGTGCAGCTCATAGCGCTCGGCCCCGCGTTCGGCCAGCAGCGCGCCGAGGTCGAACTCCCGCTTCCCGGAGGGGATGGTCATGCCTGTGTCTCCTTGGAGAGCTCGTCCCTGGCGGTCAGGCAGGCGCTGATCCGCCCCGCGACCTCGACCGGGGTGAGCCCGATGTCGGCGAGCACCTCGCCCCGCTTGGCATGCGCGAGGAACTGCTCCGGGATCCCGAACCGCCGTACGGGTACGTCGACATCGGCGTCGCCGAGCGCCAGCGCGACGGCCGAGCCGACACCGGCGGCCCTGCTGTTGTCCTCGACCACCGCGACCAGCCGGTGCCCGGTGGCCAGACCGGGCAGCGCGGGGTCCACGGGCTTGACCCAGCGCGGGTCGACGACGGTGCAGCCGATGCCTCTGGCCTCCAGCAGATCGGCGGCCTGGAGGCAGACCGGGGCCATGACGCCGACCGCGACCAGCAGCACCTCGGGCCGCTCCGCGCGGTGCAGCACATCCAGGCCGCCCACCCGGTCCACCGCCGGGATCGCCGGGCCCACCGCCTCCTTGGGGAAGCGGAGCAGGGTCGGCGCGTCGTCGACCGCCACCGCCTCCCGCAGCTGCGCCCGCAGCTGATCGGCGTCGCGCGGCGCGGCGATCCTCAGCCCCGGCACCACCTGGAGCACCGACAGGTCCCACATGCCGTTGTGCGACGCCCCGTCGACGCCGGTGACCCCGGCCCGGTCCAGCACGAAGGTGACCCCGCAGCGGTGCAGGGCGACATCCATGAGCAACTGGTCGAAGGCACGGTTGAGGAAGGTCGCGTAGACGGCGACCACGGGATGCAGTCCCCCGGTCGCGAGACCGGCCGCGGACACCGCCGCATGCTGCTCGGCGATCCCCACGTCCCACACCCGGTCGGGGAACCGCTCCGCGAACCTGGCCAGGCCCACCGGGTGGAGCATGGCGGCCGTGATCGCCACCACGTCCTCGCGCTCCTCGCCGATCCGCACGATCTCGTCGCCGAACACCGAGGTCCACGACGGGCCGTTGGAAGGGGCCAGGGGCTCGCAGGTGAGCGGGTCCATCACCCCCACGGTGTGGAAGTGGTCCTCCTCGTCGGCGAGCGCGGGCTCATAGCCGCGGCCCTTCTCGGTGAGACAGTGGATCAACACCGGGCCGTGGAAGCGCTTGGCCCGGCGCAGCGCCGACTCCATGGCCCGGACGTCATGTCCGTCGATCGGGCCGAGGTACTTCAGCCCCAGGTCCTCGAAGAGGCCCTGCGGCGCGAACGCGTCCTTGAAGCCCTTCTTCGCCCCGTGCAGCGCCTCATAGACGGTGTTGCCGACCACGGGGGTGCGCTGCAGCATGTCCTTGCCCCAGGCCAGGACCTGCTCATAGCCGTCGGTGGTGCGCAGGGTGGCCAGATGGTTGGCGAGGCCGCCTATGGTGGGCGCGTAAGAGCGTTCGTTGTCGTTGACGACGATGATCAGGGGCCGGTCCTTGGCGGCGGCGATGTTGTTGAGCGCCTCCCAGGCCATGCCGCCGGTCAGCGCTCCGTCGCCGATGACCGCGACGACATGCCCCTTCTCCCCCTGCACCTGACGGGCCTTGGCGAGCCCGTCGGCCCAGCCGAGCGCGGTGGAGGCATGGCTGTTCTCGATGACGTCGTGCTCCGACTCCTCCCGCGAGGGATAGCCCGAAAGGCCCCCCTTGCCGCGCAGCTTGGAGAAATCCTGACGGCCGGTCAGCAGCTTGTGCACATAGCTCTGGTGGCCGGTGTCCCACAGGATGCGGTCGACCGGTGACTCGAAGGTCCGGTGGAGCGCGATGGACAGCTCCACCACCCCCAGGTTGGGGCCCAGATGACCGCCCGTCCTGGCGACCGCGTGAACCAGGAACTCCCTTATTTCCTCTGCCAGTTGGGTCAGCTCTGCCTCGGACAGCGCCTTCAGGTCACGTGGTCCCCGGATGTTCTCCAGAATCGTCACGCTCCGGCCTCCCCTCTTGTCGAGCACTCGTTTCCGCCTGGGGAGCGCGACAGCCGCTGCCGCGCTCCTGGTGCCGCGTCGGACGACGGACGCCGCCCCTGCACGGGCGGACGTCGTCCGACGCGGCACCTGGCTCAGTCGCTGGTACGTCCCTTCAGCCGGCGACGACGCCGGACGACCCCGGTGTGGTGACGGTAGGAGTTCCGGAGGCGGCGCCGTCCTTCTCCATCTGCTCGGCGAGCTTCATCGCCTCGTCGATCAGGGTCTCCACGATCTTCGACTCCGGCACGGTCCTGATCACCTCGCCCTTGACGAAGATCTGCCCCTTGCCGTTGCCCGAGGCCACCCCCAGATCCGCCTCCCGGGCCTCCCCGGGACCGTTGACCACACAGCCCATCACCGCGACCCGCAGCGGCACCTCCATGCCCTCCAGACCCGCCGTGACCTCCTCCGCCAGCTTGTACACATCCACCTGCGCCCGACCACAGGACGGGCACGACACGATCTCCAGCCCCCGCTGACGCAGCCCCAACGACTCCAGGATCTGCGTACCGACCTTGATCTCCTCCACCGGAGGCGCCGACAGCGACACCCGGATCGTGTCCCCGATCCCCTGCGACAGCAGCGCACCGAACGCGACGGCCGACTTGATCGTCCCCTGGAACGCGGGACCCGCCTCCGTCACCCCCAGATGCAGCGGATAGTCACACTGCGCCGCGAGCTGGCGGTAGGCCTCGACCATCACCACCGGGTCGTTGTGCTTCACCGAGATCTTGATGTCCCGGAAATCATGCTCCTCGAACAGCGACGCCTCCCACAGCGCCGACTCCACCAGAGCCTCCGGCGTCGCCCTGCCGTACTTCTGCAGCAGCCGCCGGTCCAACGACCCCGCGTTCACCCCGATCCGGATCGGAGTGCCATGGTCCCGGGCCGCCTTCGCGATCTCCCTGACCTTGTCGTCGAACTGCTTGATGTTGCCCGGATTCACCCGGACCGCCGCACAGCCCGCCTCGATCGCCGCGAACACATACTTCGGCTGGAAATGAATGTCCGCGATCACCGGGATCTGCGACTTCCCCGCGATCACCGCCAGCGCATCCGCATCGTCCTGCGTCGGACACGCCACCCGCACGATCTGACAACCCGACGCCGTCAACTCAGCGATCTGCTGAAGCGTCGCACCGACGTCCGAGGTACGCGTCGTCGTCATCGACTGCACCGACACCGGTGCGTCCCCGCCCACCGCCACGGAACCGACCTGGAGCCGCCGCGACACACGCCGCGGCGCTATCGGGCGGGCCGGCACCTCGGGAACGCCCAGGGGAATGGCGGTCATGGCCTCACCCGCGGTTCTCGGAGGTGCCGGAGTTCCCGGAGGTGCCGGAGTTCCCGGCGACGGTCTCCCGCACGGCCCGCAGGGACTCCTTGAGGGAACCCATGGTGGCGAGGACGGCGGTGGGCTCATAGCCGCAGTGCGCCATGCAGTTGGCGCAGCGCGGGTCCTTGCCACGGCCGTACTTGTCCCAGTCGGTCTCCTCGATCAGCTCCCGGTAGGTCGTCACATACCCGTCGCTCATCAGATAGCAGGGCCGCTGCCAGCCGAAGAGCGAGTAGTTGGGGATGGCCCAGGCCGTGCACGGGAAGTCCACCTTGCCCTCGAGGAAGTCGAGGAACAGCGGCGAGTGGTTGAGCCGCCAGCGGCTCCGGTTGCCGCCCGCGAAGGCCTTCCTGAACAGCTCACGGGTCTGCTCCACACCCAGGAAGTGCTCCTGGTCGGGCGCCTTCTCATAGGCGTAGGCGGGCGAGAGCATCATCTCGTCCACCTTCAGCTCGTCATTGAGGAAGTTGAGCACCTCGATGATGGTCTGAGGGGTGTCCGTGTTGAAGAAGGTCGAGTTGGTGGTGACCCGGAAGCCGCGCCGCTTGGCCTCCTTGATGGCCTCCACCGCCTCGTCGAACACGCCCTCCTTCGCCACGGACTCGTCGTGACGCTCGCGCAGTCCGTCGATGTGCACCGCGAACGCGAAGTACGGCGACGGGGTGAACTTGTCCATCTTCTTGCGGAGCAGCAGGGCGTTGGTGCACACGAAGACATACTTCTTGCGCTCCACCAACTGCCGTACGATTTCGTCGAGTTGCGGATGCATCAGCGGTTCCCCGCCGGCGATCGACACCATCGGCGCACCGGACTCCAGGACCGCTCCCACGGCCTGCGCCACCGGCATCCGCTGCTTGAGCACCCCGGCCGGGTGCTGGATCTTTCCGCAGCCCTCACACTTCAGATTGCAGGCGTAGAGGGGTTCCAGTTCCACGATGAGCGGAAACTTGTCCCGCCTGCGCAGCTTCTGTTCGAAGAGATACGTCGCCACCTTGATGGTCTGACGCAGCGGCATGGCCATCTGGCTCACCTCCTGGGGAGCAGCAAGGAACGGTGCCATTCGAAGAAAACCGGAAGGACGGCACGGAGAACGCGGAATGCCGATATTCCACCGCGCAGGGTGCCGATACGAACGAGTTCATGTTCCGGAGCGTCCACGACCACCCGGACGGCCGCAACCGGACGCTCCCCTGCGCGCACGGCGCCGTACAGCGTCGCCGCGGACTCCATGTCGACCGCGATCGCCCCGGTGGCGCGCAGCTCCGACCGCTCCTGACCTCGGACGACATGGTCCGATCCGGTGAGCGGCCCGGTATGGACGGTGCGCCGGGGAAAGGCCCGGGTCAGCTCCTTGACCAGCAGCTCGGTACCCACGCACCGGGTGGTGCCGCGCGGGTCCCGGGCCTCCTCTGCCACGACCAGGTCTCCGGGGTGCATCCCCGGGGCGAGACCCGCGCAGAAGCCGGTGGCGAGCACGGCCGCCCCGTCGAGGTGCGGGGCGGCGAGCATCCGGGTGACCGAGCGCTCGGCCGCCCGGGGTCCCATGCCCGTACGGAGCAGGGTGAGGGGCCCGTCGGCACCCGTGTGATCGCCGCTGCGCAGGGCGAGATGCTCGATGGCGAGCGCGCAGGCGATCAGCAGCGGGGCCTGGCCGGGCTGGTGGCTCATCAGCTCCCCTCGGCTCCGGTGAACGGCTCGCCGTTGACATAGCGGCCGAGCGCGGTGAGCGGGAAGACCTGCCGGTAGAGGTGGTAGTTGATGGAGAAGTCCCAGGGGAAGCCGGTCCCGGTGAAGTAGGGCTCGTCCCAGGAGCCGTCCTCGTTCTGGGTGCGGGCGAGGAACTCGATGCCGCGCTCCACGGCCTTGGACTCCTTCTCCCCCGCGGCCAGCAGGGCGAGCAGCGCCCATGCCGTCTGGGAGGCGGTGGAGGCGCCCCGGCCGCTCCACTCCTTGGCATAGGCGTAGGAGCGCAGGTCCTCGCCCCAGCCGCCGTCGCTGTTCTGCACGCCCTCCAGCCAGCCGACGGCCCGGCGGATCGCCGGATGCGCGCCGGGGACACCGGCGGCCACCAGCGCGGGAACCACGGAGCCCGTGCCGTACACGTAGTTGACGCCCCAGCGCCCGAACCAGGAGCCGTCCGCCTCCTGTTCGGACAGCAGCCACTCGATGCCCCGCCTGGTGCGCGGGTCGTGGGCGAGACCCTCCACGGCGAGCATCTCCACGACATGCGCGGTGACATCGGCGGACGGCGGGTCGATGACCTCACCGAAGTCGCTGAACGGCAGCCGGTTGGGGAACGGGCTGGTGTTGTCGACGTCGAAGGCGGCCCAGGCGCCGTTCCGCGACTGCATGCCCAGGTTCCAGCGCACCCCGCGCGCGATGGCCTGCTCGGCCCGCTCCCGGTCACGGTGTCCGACCCGGCGCAGCGCGAGCACGACCTCGGCGGTGTCGTCGATGTCGGGGTAGTTGTCGTTGTGAAACTCGAAACCCCAGCCGCCCGGTGGGAGCTGGGGTCTGCGCACCGACCAGTCGCCCGGCCGGTCGATCTGCTCCTCGATCATCCACTCGGCGGCCTTCACCAGCTGCGGGTGGTCCGCGGGCACTCCGGCGTCGGCGAGTGCGATGGTCGCCAGGCAGGTGTCCCACACCGGGGACTGGCAGGCCTCGATCATGCGGGCGCCGTCGTCGCGCCACACGGCGAAGCGGTCCAGTGAGGCGATGCCCTCACGCATCACGGGGTGCTGGAGGTCGTAGCCGAGCAGATGCAGGGCGATGATCGAGTACACCGCGGGGGGCTGGATGCCGCCCCAGCAGCCGTCGTTCTCCTGCCGCTCCACGATCCAGCGGGCGGCCGCGTTCATGGCGGCCCTGCGCAGTCGGCGCGGGGCGACCCTGCGGTAGCCGTGCAGCCCCTTGTCGAGCCGCTGGAAGACGCCGTCCCAGCTCACCAGCGGGGCGAGGCTCCTGGCGGGGTTGGGGTCGTCGGCGTCGGTGTGCAGTTCGTCCAGCGGGAAGGGCGCGGGCCGTACCGGGCGCAGCGCCGAGACGACGGTGAGCGGCACGATGGTCTGACGCGCCCAGCATCCGAAGTCGTAGATGTTCAGCGGCATCCACTTCGGGAAGTAGATGAGCTCCGGCGGCATCTCCGGCAGGTCCTCCCACCGCCACCAGCCGAACAGGGCGAGCCAGACGCGGGTGAAGACCCTGGAGGCGGCGACTCCGCCCTGCTCACGGATCCACGCGGACGCCTTCGCCATATGGGGTTCGTGCGGCGCGTCGCCCGCCAGCCGCAGGGCCACATACGCCTCGATGGTGGTGGAGAGCTCTCCGGGCCCGCCGTAGAAGGCGGCCCAGGTGCCGTCGTCGCGCTGCTCGCCGCGGATGAACAGGGCGGCGGCGTGGGTGGTGCGCTCGTCACGGATCCCCAGGAACTGGCGGAGCAGCAGGTCCTCGGCGTCCATGGTGACGTTGGTCTCCAGGTCGCCCTTCCACCAGCCCTGGGCGTCCTGCCGTGACAGCAGAAAGTCGGTGGCGCGCCGCATGGCGTGCTCGGCGGCGTCTTGTGTGCCGACCGTCCCGGCCGCCTGCGGGAACGGTGCGTCGGTTTCGCTGGCCGAGTCAGCGCGGGCCGGCAGGGCCCCGGTGCTTCCGTCGGTCGTCGCTGTCATGGCTTCCCCTTCGTGCAGTCGTGCGAGTCGTGCTGCTCTGGGTCCGCCGTCGGCCGGTGCTCGGGTGCTCGGGGCACCGGCCGGCGACTACGCGAGGTGTATGCGATCTATAGTGATCATCTCTTTCGTACGACGACGAAGTCGGCGAGCGCCGTGAACTGCGCGCGCACCTGCGGGGGCATCCCGACCGCGTCGAGGGCCTCCAGGGCGATCGCGTGCTGACGGCGTGCTTCCTGGGCGGTCCACTCCCGGCCGCCCGCCTCCTCGATGAGCGCGGCGCGCGCGGCGAACTCCTCCTCGGAGAAGTTCTCGAAGTCACTGCTCTTGGCGTCCTCGGCGAGGATCTCGCCGAGCCGGTCGGAGGCGGGGCCGCCGGCCGCCAGCGCGGCCACCACCGGCAGGGACTTCTTGCGCTGGCGCAGATCGCTCCAGGTCTGCTTTCCGGTGGCGTCCGGGTCGCCCCAGATGCCGAGGAGGTCGTCGACGGCCTGGAAGGCGAGTCCGAGGTGATAGCCGTAGCGCTCCAGTGCCTCGGCGGCGGTGTCGTCGGCGCCGCCGAGGACGGCACCGATGGAGGAGGCGCAGGCGAGCAGCGCCCCGGTCTTGTTGCCCTCCATCTCCAGGCACTCCCGGACGCTGACGCGGTCGCGGTGCTCGTACGAGATGTCCTGCGCCTGGCCGTCGATCAGGGCGCGGGTGGCGGCGGTCAGCCGGCGGGCGGCGCGTCCGGCCTCGGTGGTGCCGAGTTCCAGCAGGATCTCGTTGGCCAGCGCGAACAGGGCGTCACCGACGAGGATGGCCTGGGCGGGGCCGTGGACCTTCCATACGGTGTCGCGGTGACGGCGCTGTTCGTCGCCGTCCATCAGGTCGTCGTGCAGCAGCGAGAAGTTGTGCACCAGTTCGACCGCGACCGCGCCGGGCACGCCCACCTCGGGGTCCCGGCCCGCGGCCTGCGCGGAGAGCAGGGCCAGTGCGGGGCGCACGGCCTTGCCGCCGTCGCCGTCCGCGGGGTTGCCCTCGGCGTCGATCCAGCCGAAGTGGTAGGCGGCGACGGTGTCCATGGGCGGTGCCAAGCGGTCGACGGCCGCCCGCAGCACCGGGGTGGCCAGGGTCCGCCCGCGCTCCAGGAGCGCGGACACCTCCACCTCGGTACTTGGGTCGGCTGCCTCGGCCGGGGGCACAGGGGGCACGGTCTCTCCTCTTGTTGCGATACCGGGGGTGTGGGGGCCTGCCCCGTGCGGACCGGCGCTCATGCCGCCTCCTCGAACAGATCGGGGAGGTGGGCGCCGGACCGTCCCAGGGTGCCCAGCACGGCACTCGCCGCGCTGACTCCACTGCGGACCGCGCTCTCCATGGTCGCGGGCCACCCGGTGGCGGTCCACGCTCCGGCCAGACAGAGGCCGGGGGCCTTGGTGCGGGCGCCGGGACGCAGCCGTCCGACGCCGGGGCTGGGCGCGAACGTGGCGGTGCGCTCCCGGGTCACGAAGAAGTCCTTCACCTCGGCTCCGCGAGCGGCCGGCAACAGCCGCCGGAGTTCCGGCAGATAGCGCTCGCGCAGTACGGCGACGGGCAGGTCGATCTCGTCCTGCGCCGTCGACTGGGACACGGCGAGGTACTGGCCCTCACGCAGCCCGGAGGCCTCGGTGCGGTCGAAGACCCACTGCACCGGGGAGCCGATCGCGGTGAAGAACGGCCGCCCGAGCACCTTGCGGTCGAACACGACATGGACGTTGAGGATCGGTGCGGTGCCGATCTCCAGCAGCCGCTCGGGGCTGTCCAGGGCGCCGGCGGGCAGCAGGTCGTGGGCCTCGCGCTGCGGCACGGCGAGCACGACGGCGTCGGCCTCGATGCGTTCCCCGGGGACCTGGACGCTCCAGGTCCCGTTTCCGTCGGTGGACAGGGCGGTGACGCGGGTACGGACCTCGGTACGGACACCCGCGGAGTCGAGCGCCTTGCGGGCCAGCCGGTCGTGCAGTTCGCCCAGCGGGACGCGGGCCCATCCGATGTCGGCCGCGCCCGGGTCGGACAGCAGTCCCGTCTTGAACACCATCGCGGCCAGCCCGAGCGAGGCGTCGCCGGCCGCCGCGTTGAGGGTGGCGACCCCGACCAGGTCCCACAGTGCCTCGACGGCGCGCGCGGACTGGCCGTGCTCGGTCAGCCAGCTGCCGAAGTCCTGCGTGTCGAGCGCGGGATCCCTGGGGTCGAGGGCGCGGAGCGCCAGTGCGGCACGCCCGACCCTGGCGCGCTCGGCGAGTGAGAGATGGGGGTAGGTGGCCAGGCTGCGCCCGAGATGCAGGGGCACGGGCAGCGCGTCCCGCCGCAGTCTGCCCAGGCGTCGTCCGGGAGCGGCCTCGGCGTCGAGAACGGGCACGTCGAGACGATCCTGCACGGGTGCGAGACCGGTCGCGTCGATGCGGTCCAGGAGCCAGCGGTAGGCGGTGCAGCAGCGCAGATAGACATGCTGGCCGTTGTCCACGGTCAGCTCCCCGCGCTGGAAGGAGAAGGCGAGTCCGCCCAGCCGCGGCCGCCCCTCCAGCAGGGTGACCCGCACACCGGCGTCGGCGAGCGCCAGCGCGGCCGTGATCCCGGCGAGTCCCCCGCCGACCACCACGGCGGAGCTCCCGGCCGACGGTGTCCCGGGGCGCCCGGGGCCGTCCGCGGCCCCGTTCCCGTGCTGTGTGCCGTCGCTCATGGTGCTGCCTCCCCTGCCGGTCCGCCGTGGTGCTTGAACGATGCACGGCGGACCGCCTCAGTCTGGGACGCCGCGCCGGACCGCGGGGTTGCCTGACGCTTTTCGGCGGTGGCGGCGCTGAGCAGGGAACGGTCCATCAGGCACGCCTCCTGACGGTCTGCCGGGACACGGTGCGCGTGTCCAGGCCGGACAGGCCGCGCATGGCGACGTAGGCCTTCTCACGGCCGGGCAGCGAGACCCGGCCGCGCAGCACGGCCTCCGGCTCGCGTTCGATGCGGTCGAGGAGCCGGCGGTAGATGCCCGCCATGGCGGCGACACAGGCGCCGCTGCGCCGGTCGAGCAGCGGCAGCAGCCGGTAGCCCTCCGCGAAAAGGGCGCGGGCCCGACGCACTTCGAAGTGCACGAGGCCCGCGAAGTCGGAGCCCTCGGGTGGCGTCGGTCCGTGGAACCCGGCCGAGCAGCCGAACTTGGCGAGGTCGTCGGCGGGCAGATAGACGCGCCCGTTCCCGGCGTCCTCACGGATGTCCCGGAGGATGTTGGTCAGTTGGAGCGCGAGCCCGAGTGTGTCGGCGTACTCCGGCGCGCGTTCGGCGCCGCGCGCCCCCGGTTCGGTGCCGAACACACCGAGCGACAGCCGCCCGATGGCCCCGGCCACACAGCGGCAGTAGACCTTCAGGTCGTCCCAGCTCTCATAGGTCTCACCGCGTACGTCCATGAGGACGCCGTCGATGAGTTCGTCGAGGCCACCGAGCGGGATCGGGAAGACACGGGAGGCATGGGCGAGGGCGACCGCGACCGGGTCGGTGTCGTCCTCGGCCACCTTTCCGTCGCCGACCCGGCCCAGCAGGGTCCGGGTCTCCTCCAGCCGCTCGGCCTTGACGTCCGTCGGCAGCGTGCCGTCGCCGATGTCGTCGACCCTCCGCGACAGCGCATAGAGCGCCGACATCGCGCGGCGCTTGGGCGTCGGCAGCAGTCGGATGCCGTACGCGAAGTTACGGGCCTGATGCCCGGTCACGGTCTCGCAGTAGCTGTACGCGGCGAGTACCTGTGGGGACATGTGATGTTCCGACTCCACGGTTCGGATCACCCCTCTCCTCGCAGAGTCACGCCCACCTCGCGGAGCAACCGGAGCCTGCCGGGCTTGGGGGGGCCGGGAAGTACGTCGTATTCGGCGGCGGCGATCGCATGGATCGCCGCCCTTCCTCCCGCCACGAAGCCCGCGAGCAGCAGCCGCAGCCTGCCGTGGACGCTACCCACCAGGGGGGCGCCTTCATTCAGGAGATCGCGGGCGCGTTCCGCTTCGTAGGCGACCAGCGCGCGCACCGACGCGCCCGCGGTCTTCGTGGCGAGGTCCGTCTCCCGGACGTGAAAGCGCTTCATGTCCGCGGCGGGGAGGTAGATGCGGTCGCGGCCGAGGTCCTCGGTGACGTCCTGAAGGTGTTCGACGATCTGCAGTGCGGTGCAGATCGCGTCGGAGCGGCGGATGCGCTCCGGGGTGGACGTACCGGTGACGGCCAGGACGAGTCGTCCGACCGGGTTGGCGGACAGTTCGCAGTACGCGAGGAGGTCTTCGTAGGTCTCGTAGCGCTTGACGAGCTGGTCCTGGCGATTGGCGGCGATCAGGCCGAGGAACGGCTCGGGGGTGAGACCGGTGCGCCGGACCGTGGGCTGGAGGCGGCGCAGCAGCGGGTGCCGAGGAGTCGCCCCGAAGACCCGGTGCAGATCGGCCTCGAAGGCGTCGAGCAGGACCAGGCGGTCCTCGGCCTCCTCGGGCGGGACCCCGAGCAGCCGGGCGTCGGCGCCGCCGGGGGCGAGGTCCCCGTCGCCGATGTCGTCGACGAGACGGGCGAAACCGTAGACGGCCATCAGATCGGTCCGCCAGGCCCTGGGCAGGAAGAAGGGGGCCACGGGGAAGTTCTCGTCCGTGGCCTTGTCGAGGGTGCCGCGCTCCGGGTCACCGGTGCGCGC
The DNA here is from genome assembly GCF_008704995.1 of Streptomyces nodosus. Taxonomy (NCBI): domain Bacteria; kingdom Bacillati; phylum Actinomycetota; class Actinomycetes; order Kitasatosporales; family Streptomycetaceae; genus Streptomyces; species Streptomyces nodosus. The sequence continues at coordinate 6,504,795 of NZ_CP023747.1, read as the reverse complement.
CGTCCCGGCTTGGGTCACCGCTCGCCGCCCGACGCGGAGACGGCACATGCCTCGCGGAGCTGGAGACTTCCCGTACCCATTGCCGTCACATCTCCCGTTCTACACTGCGGATCCAAAACATCCCATTTCGGACACGCCGCCTGGCCGTCCACGCAACGCGGCAGGTGTGAGGTACAGGGCACTATCGTCCCACTTGCCGCGAATCAGCACCGCTACAGCTTACGTTGTACAACGCATCGAGGTTCGCCGGGGTGTCCTGCAGATCACAACAACACACCGATCGATGTCAAGATTCCCCCGCGGACCCAGAGTTGGCTTTTCCTTTGCAGGAGCGGGGCCCCACCGGACCTTCCGGCGGAGCCCCGCACCGGTGCCGCGGCACCGTGTCACTTGCCGGTGAACTTCTCGTACTCCTTGAGGACCTCCGCGGTGGGACCGTCCATCCGCAGTTCGCCGCGTTCCAGCCACAGGACCCGATCGCAGGTGTCCCGGATCGACTTGTTGTTGTGGCTGACCAGGAACACCGTGCCCGCCTCCTCGCGCAGCTCCCGGATGCGCTTCTCCGAGCGCTTCTGGAACTTGCGGTCACCGGTGGCGAGCGCCTCGTCGATCATCAGCACATCGTGGTCCTTGGCGGCCGCGATGGAGAACCGCAGCCGGGCCGCCATACCGGAGGAGTAGGTGCGCATCGGCAGCGTGATGAAGTCGCCCTTCTCGTTGATGCCCGAGAAGTCCACGATCCCCTCGTAGCGGGACCTGATCTCCTCCCGGGACATCCCCATCGCGAGGCCGCCCAGGATGACATTGCGCTCCCCGGTCAGGTCGTTCATCAGGGCCGCGTTCACCCCGAGCAGCGAGGGCTGGCCATCGGTGTACACCTTGCCCCGCTCCGCGGGCAGCAGACCGGCGATGGCCCGCAGCAGGGTGGACTTGCCGGAGCCGTTCGAGCCGATCAGGCCGATGGCCTCGCCCCGGTAGGAGATGAACGAGACGCCCTTGACGGCGTGCACCTTGCGCACGCCGCGCTCCTCGCCGCGCTTGAGGATGCGGCTGAGGGCCGCTGTCGCGCTGCCCCGGCCCGTCTTGGCGCCGTTGACCCGGTAGACGATGTGCAGCTCGTCCGCGATGACGGTGGGCACGCGGGCCCCGGTGCTCTGTTCAGCCACGGCCGTACCGCTCCTCCGCCTTCCAGAAATACACGAATCCGCCCACGAAGACGACGACGGCCCAGAACAGCGCGATCGCCCACACATGCGGCGGCAGGTGCTCGGCGCCGTAGCCCCGGATGAGCGAGAAACGGGCCAGGTCCATATAGACGGCGGCCGGGTTCACCTGCAACAGACGGGTGACCCATTCGGAGCGGCCGGCGAGCATGTTGTGGATGGAGAACATGACGCCGGACGCATACATCCAGGTGCGCAGGACGAACGGCATCAGCTGGGCGAGGTCCGGGGTCTTGGCTCCCAGCCGCGCGACGACGAGCGCCAGTCCCGTGTTGAAGAGCACCTGGAGCACCAGCACCGGGACGATCAGCAGCCAGGACAGCCGGGGGTAGGTGCCGAAGGCCACCACCACGGCGAACAGCACGATCATCGAGTAGAGCAGCTGCTGGAGCTGCTGCAGCGCGAACGAGATGGGCAGCGAGGCGCGCGGGAAGTGCAGGGCGCGCACCAGGCCCAGGTTGCCGGAGATCGCGCGGACACCGGCCATCACCGAGCTCTGGGTGAAGGTGAAGACGAACACGCCGGTCACCAGGAACGGGATGTAGGTCTCCTGCGGCAGGCCGCGGCTGGCCTTCAGGATCAGCCCGAAGATCAGGTAGTACACGCATGCGTTCAGCAGCGGCGTGGCCACCTGCCAGAGCTGGCCCAGCTTGGCCTGGCTGTACTGGGCGGTGAGTTTCGCCCGCGAGAAGGCGAGGATGAAGTGCCGCCGTCCCCACAACTGACGGATGTACTCCCTGAGCCCGGGCCGCGCTCCGCTGACCGCGAGCCCGTACTTGGCGGCCAGCTCGGCCGGGGTCAGACCTTCGTCGGGCGACGGGGCGTCGCTCACGGCGACGCCGCCGTCATGCGTTGTCTCACTCACAGGTTGGCAAACTCTCCGTTTCCGGGGTACGCGGCCTGCCCGCGCGCGGGTAAGAGCCGGGAAGGTGGGTCCCACCCGCCGGGTTCCGGCCATCGAGCGTGTCAGATGACCGGAGGTCGGCCCAATCGGGTCAGCCGCCACACCGTACGCCACTTCATGGGGCGCCGTGGACCGCACGCGGTGGTCCAGCCCTCCCGGAATCCGCCGAACCACGCCTTGAGCGCGGCCCGTGAGGGACGGCGCAGCAGCGTCAGCAGCATCCAGACGCCCAGATAGACGGGGACCAGCACGGCGGGCAGGTTGCGGCGGGCCAGCCAGACCCGGTTGCGGGCGACCATCCGGTGGTACACCGCATGCCGGGACGGGGCGGTCGTCGGGTGGTTGAGCACCATGTCGGACCGGTAGTCGATCAGCCAGCCCGCGTTCAGCGCGCGCCAGGCCAGGTCGGTCTCCTCATGGGCGTAGAAGAACTCGTCCGGCAGGCCGCCGACCTCAGCGAACACCGTGGTACGGACGGCGTTGGCGCCGCCGAGGAAGGTGGTGACCCGGGAGGAGCGCATCGGGTCGGAGGCGCGCAGCCGGGGCACATGGCGCCGCTGGGTCTCACCGGTGTCGGGGTCGGCGATGCGGAAGCTGATGATCCCGAGCTCCGGGTCGGCGGCGAAGGCCTCCCGGCACAGTTCGGCGGTGTCGTTGCGGGCGAGCAGTCCGTCGTCGTCCAGGAAGAGCAGCACATCGACGTCGGTGCCGCCGGGACCGAAGGCCTCGATGCCCACATTGCGGCCGCCGGGGATGCCGAGGTTCTCCGGCAGCTCGACCGTGCGAACGCCCTCGGGGACATCGGGGACGGGCGAGCCGTTGCCGACCACGACCACCTCGACCGGGTCGCCGTCCTGCTTGGCCACCGAGTCGAGGAGGGCGCGGAGTTCGGCGGGGCGGTTGCCCATCGTGATGACGACCGCCCCGACCTTGAGGGCGCCGCTCACTTCAGCCTGCTGGAGGCGAGGACGGACACCAGGTGCAGCAGGGTCTGCAGCAGGGCGATGCCGGCCAGCACCGCGACGCCGAGCCGGGTGAAGAACAGGTCGCCCCGGACCGCGTCCACGACCGCCAGCACCAGGATCAGCAGGGACGCCTCGATCCCGAGGACCAGCCGGTGGAACTTCAGCGCCCCGGCGGCCCTGCGGGCCAGGGCCAGTCCGGAGGAGCGCGGCTCGGACGCGGCCTCCTTGACCGGCGGCAGCCCGCCCTGGTGACGGGCGACGCCCACCAGGTCGGTCTCGGCCTTGATCAGGACGGCGCCGAGCGCGGCCAGAGTGCCCAGGAAGGCCCACAGCCAGTCGATCCGCCCGGAGCCCCAGAGATCGGCGGCCCGCAGTCCGAAGCCGACCAGGACCGCGGCGTCGCACAGATAGGCGCCGACCCGGTCGAGGTACACACCGGAGAGCGAGTACTGCTTCTTCCAGCGGGCCATCTCGCCGTCGACGCAGTCCAGCAGCAGATAGAGCTGGACCATCACCACCCCGAGCACGGCGCCCGCCACCCCCGGCACCAGCAGGGCCGGGGCGGCGAGGACGCCGAAAACGGTCATCAGATAGGTGAGCTGGTTGGGAGTGATCCTGGTGTTCACCAGGTAGCGGTCCACCCGCAGCGAGATCTCCCGCATGTACAGGCGTCCCGCCCAGTGCTCACCGCTGCGCCGGTCCTTCACCCCTTCGGGGTGGACGACAGGACGGAGTTCAGCTACCGATGGCCTTGACATAGTCGGCGTATGCGTCCTTGATCTGGTCGGTCTTCAGGTCGAGGTGTTCGAGGATCGTGTAGCGGCCCGGCCGGGTCTGCGGAGCGAAGTCGACGACCCGGACGAATTCGTCCACGGTGAAACCGATGTCCCCCGGCAGCACCGGCAGCCCGTGCCGGCGCAGTATCCGGGCCATGTTCGCGGACTCCTCGTGCGCCCCGCGCAGATACATCGCGAAGGCGGCGCCCAGTCCGCACTGCTCGCCGTGGCTCGCCGCGCGCTTGGGGTAGAGGAGGTCGAAGGCGTGGTTGATCTCGTGGCAGGCGCCGGAGGCGGGACGGGAGTCGCCCGACACCGACATGGCGATACCGGTGAGTACCAGCGCCTCGGCCAGCACCTGGAGGAAGGCGTTGTCGCCGATGTCCCCGGGGTGGCGCAGCACCGCCTCACCGGCCTGCCGGGCCATGGCCGCGGCAAGGCCGTCCACCTTCTCGCCGTTGACGCGGTGGGAGAGCTCCCAGTCCGCGATCGCGGAGATGTTGGACACGGCGTCGCCGATGCCCGCACGGACGAAACGCACCGGGGCGGCCCGGATGACGTCCAGGTCGATGACGACCGCGATCGGGTTCGGCACGCCATAGGAGCCGCGTCCCGCGTCGTTGTCGAGGGTGGCGACCGGTGAGCACAGTCCGTCGTGCGCCAGGTTGGTGGGCACCGCGACCAGCGGCAGACCGACCCGCGCGGCGGCGAACTTGGCACAGTCGATGATCTTGCCGCCGCCCAGACCCACGAGTGCGTCGTACTGGTCGGACTTCATGTCGCCGGCCAGCCGGACCGCGTCGTCGAGGGTGCCGCCGCCGACCTCGTACCAGGTGGCGCCGGGCAGCCCGGGGGCGAGCCGCTCGCGCAGCCTGGCGCCCGAGCCGCCGCTGACCGCGACGGCCAGCTTGCCCGAGTGCGAGATCCGCTCGTCGGCGAGCACCCCGGCCAGGTCGTCGAGGGCACCCGGGCGGATGTCGACGACGACCGGCGAGGGAATGAGCCTCGTCAGTAGCGGCATGCGATCTCCCGCCCCTTGGCCAGGTCGTCGTGGTTGTCGATCTCGACCCACGGGACGTCGCCGATCGGTGCCACGTCGATCCGGAAGCCGCGGTCGACGAGCTCCTGGTAGCCGTGCTCGTAGAACTGCTGCGGGTCGGTCTCCCACACCGTCTTCAGCGCGTCGGCCAGGTCCGCGGCGGCCTCGCCCTCGATCAGGGTGACGCCGATGTACTCGCCGGTGGCCTCGGAGGGCTCCATCAGCTTGGTGATCTTCCGGACGCCCTTCTCGGGGTCCACGACGACCTTCATCTCCTCGTCGGCGAGCTCCTTCACCGTGTCGACGGCGAGGATGATCCTCCTGCCGTCGCCGCGAGCGGCGAGCAGCGACCGCTCGACGGAGACCGGGTGCACGGTGTCGCCGTTGGCGAGGATCACCCCGTCCTTGAGGGCGTCACGGCCGCACCACAGGGAGTAGGCGTTGTTCCACTCCTCGGCCTTGTCGTTGTCGATCAGGGTGAGCTTGAGGCCGTACTTGCGCTCCAGGGCCTCCCGACGCTCGTAGACGGCCTCCTTGCGGTAGCCGACGATGATCGCGGCCTCGGTCAGGCCGATCTCGGCGAAGTTGCCGAGCGTGAGGTCCAGGACCGTGGGACCGTCCTCACTGTCCACGGGCCCCACCGGCACCAGAGCCTTGGGCAGGGTGTCGGTGTAGGGACGCAGGCGCCGTCCGGCGCCGGCCGCCAGCACGAGGCCGATCATGCGGGTTCTCCTTCATCGTGTACGGCGGGTGCGCCGCCCTTGTGGGCAGCCACCCAGAAGCGGACGCTCTCGACGATCACCAGCACGGCGACATACCCGGCCAGGACCGTGAGCGCGACCTTGAACTGTGCCGCGCCGAGCAGCGCGGCCAGGGCCGTGACCAACAGCGTCCGGCCCTCGTGCCCCCCGATCGCGCGCACCAGCCAGGACGGCGGCGCGCCGGCGCCGCCGCGGATGCGGTACACCGTGTCGTAGTGATGGTAGGCGACCGCCGCCACCAGCCCGAAAGCAGCCGGTAGCGCTCCGTTCACCCCTGCTTTGGCCGCCAGTACCAGCACGGTGCCGTACTCGGCGGCGCGGAGGAAGGGGGGGACCAGCCAGTCCAAGGCGCCCTTGAGGGGGCGGGCGACGGCCAGGCCGGAGGCGGCGGTATAGACGACGGCCCCGAGGACGGGCCACACCCCGCCGAAGCCGGTGAGTGCGGCGGTGGCCACCACGGCGAGCGAGCCGAGCAGGGCGACGGCCGGGGTGGCGATGCCGGGCAGCCGGCGCGCAAGGGAGCCGGTCGCACCGGCCAGGGGCTGTGCGAGCGGCCCGCTGTCCGCGAGGTCCGCCAGCGCCTGCGCTGCCCGGTCGGTACGGCGTGCCTTGCGCGTCAGGGAGCGCAGCACCCGGCCCGCGGTGGTGTACATGGCGGCGAAGGCGCAGCCGATCAGCAGCACATAGAAGGTGATACGAGGGGTGGTGAGCGCCGTCAGGACGGCGATCATCGCCCAGCGTTCCCCGATCGGCAGCACGATCATCCGGCGGATCCACACCGTCCAGCCGACGCTGTCGAGACGGTCGGACAGGGCCGCGGTGGGACTGGTGTTGGCGGTCGCGTCGTGGTTCGCCTCGTTGAAGGAGAAGTCCACGACATGCCGGCAGGTCTGCAGCACCATCGCGCCGAGGGCGAGCGCCCAGACGTCGTCGCCGCCGCGGGCCGCGCCCAGGGCGAGACCGGCGTAGTAGGCGTATTCCTTGGCGCGGTCGAAGGTGGCGTCCAGCCAGGCGCCGAGCGTCGAGTACTGCAGGGAGTAGCGGGCGAGCTGACCGTCGGTGCAGTCCAGGACGAAGGAGACGATCAGCAGCACGCCCGCGGCGACGAATCCGGGGCGGGTGCCGGTGGCCGCGCAGCCCGCCGCGATCAGCGCGGTGAGCAGCGAGGCGGTGGTGACCTGGTTGGGGGTGAGGCCGCGGCGGGCGCACCAGCGGGCGATGTACCGCGAGTAGGGGCTGATGCAGTGGGTGGTGAAGAAGCCGTCGCGGGCCTTGACGGCGCCGCGCAGGCGCACCGCCTCGTCGTCGACGGCCAGGACCGCCTGCCGGGCCTCGTTGCGGGCCTGGGGGTCGATGGGGACGACGGCGACCAGGGTGCCCAGTTCGGGGCGGTGCACCGGTATGCCGTCGGCGTCGAGGGCCGCGGTGAGGCGCTCGGCGAGGCTGTCGGCGGGGGCCCCGTCGGTGAGGGCGAGGGTGCCGTCGGCGGGGGCGGCGCCGGTCGGCGCGCCGTCCGTGGCAACGCCCGGGCGCTCGCCGGCCGCCGTGGCCCCGGAGCCGGCGCCGTCACTCGCGGCGGAAGTCTCCCGGGCCAGGGCGCGGGTCAGCGCCTGGCGGGCGGCGGGGCGGACGGTGACGGCACCTGACACCGCGGCGGCCGGGAAGCGTGGGTCGGTGAGGCCGAGGCGCAGCGCGTGCGGATGGCCCACGAAGCGGGCGTCGACGATCGCCACCCGCTGGTCCGCCGGTACGGCGGCGACGAGTGTCTCGGCGTTACCGGCGTCGGTGGCGACCCGCACGTCGAAGCCCAGGGACCGCAGATCGCCCTCGAGCGACGATCCGGGGACCGGCTGGCCGGTGAGGATGGCGGTCGACAGACGAACTCACTCCCTGAGGCCCGACGCGTACGGGCGCCGGTCATGTGTGTGGCGTGGGACACCCGGGGCGGGGGCCGGGGCCGGGCGGCATGTCGGCAGAGGTTATCGGATGCCTGGAAGCCGGTGTTCACCGGCCGTTCACGGGCCGATCGACCCGGTCTGCTCCGCCACCGCCGCGATCATCATCGGGGATCGGACGGGCCTGCCACAAACCGTGGGTGCAGGTGCACACAATCGCGACATCGGGAGTGTTGTTCACCGTACGGGCATAGGGTGAGGGCCCATGACATGGCTGATCACCGGCGGGGCCGGATACATCGGGGCACATGTGGCGCGGGCGATGGTCGCGGAGGATGAGTCGGTCCTGGTCCTGGACGATCTCTCGTCCGGGGAGCCCACCCGGCTCCCGGAGGGCATCGGGCTGGTCCAGGGCTCCGTGCTGGACGGGGAGCTGCTCAAGCGGATCTTCGCCGAGCACGCGGTGACCGGTGTGGTGCATCTCGCGGCGCGCAAACAGGTCGGCGAGTCCATGGAGCAGCCGAGCCGCTACTACCAGGAGAACGTGGGCGGTCTGGCGACGCTGCTGGAGGCGGTCGCCGGGGCGGGGATCGGACGGTTCCTGTTCTCGTCGTCCGCGGCCGTCTACGGCAACCCCGATGTGGACCTCATCACGGAGGACACCCCCTGCGTCCCGATGAGCCCGTACGGCGAGACCAAGCTCGCGGGCGAGTGGCTGGTGCGGGCGGCGGGCCGGGCGCACGGGATCGCGACCGTCTGTCTGCGCTATTTCAACGTGGCGGGGGCGGCCGGGCCCGAGCTGGCCGACACGGGGGTCTTCAACGTGGTGCCGATGGTCTTCGACCGGCTGACCCGGGGCGAGGCCCCCCGGATCTTCGGCGACGACTATCCGACACCGGACGGCACCTGTGTCCGCGACTACATCCATGTCGCCGACCTCGCCGATGCGCATCTGGCGGCGGCCCGGCGGCTGGCCGGGGGTGCGACGGGCGACCTGACGGTCAACATCGGCCGCGGCGAGGGCGTCTCGGTACGGGAGATCGTCACGCTCATCGGCGAGGTGACCGGGGACACCACACCCGCGGTCGTCGAGCCGCGCCGCCCCGGTGACGCCCCCCGCGCGGTCGGCTCGGCCGCGCTGGCCGAGCGGGAGCTGGGCTGGAGCGCCCGGCGCGGGGTGCGGGAGATGGTGGAGTCGGCCTGGCGGGGCTGGCTGCTGCACCACCCGGAGGCACGCCGGCACTGACCGGTCGCCCACCCGCCCGGAGGGCGGTTTCCCCGCTCGGGCAGCGGGCACGATCAGGTTTCGTCGCCCTCGCTTCCGGTGCCTGTCCCGAAGGGCCGCACAGCCCGTCAGGGTGGGGCGGAAGGGACATGCGGAGCGTCATGAAGTGCCGGGAGTGCCGGATTCGTGCGGCAGACTTGGGGCTGGACAACCGATGCGAAGGATGGGTATGCCGATCACACCTGCCACCGCGACGAACCGTTCGTCGAACGGCACCGCCGAGGCCATTTTCCTGGAGCTCGTCGACGAGGACGGCATCACGATCGGTACGGCGGAGAAGCTCTCCGCGCATCAGCCGCCGGGCCGGCTCCACCGGGCGTTCTCGGTGTTCCTCTTCGACGAGCGCGGCAGGCTGTTGCTCCAGCAGCGGGCGTCGGGCAAATACCACTCGCCCGGTGTCTGGTCCAACACCTGTTGCGGTCACCCCTACCCGGGTGAGGCCCCGTTCGCGGCGGCGGCCCGGCGGACGTACGAGGAGCTGGGGGTCTCCCCCTCGCTGCTGGCGGAGGCGGGCACGGTCCGCTACAACCACCCGGACCCGGGGTCGGGCCTGGTGGAGCAGGAGTACAACCATCTCTTCGTCGGGCTGGTCCAGTCACCTCTGCGCCCGGACCCGGAGGAGGTCGGGGCGACGGCCTTCGTGACCCCGGAGGAGCTGGCGGAGCGGCATGCGAAGGACACGTTCTCGTCGTGGTTCATGACGGTCCTGGACGCGGCGCGTCCGGCGGTCAGAGAACTGACCGGGGAGTCCGCCGGCTGGTGACCGGGGGCCCGGCCGGCCTCGACGGGCCGGTGGCCCCGGTGCCGGTCCGGCCTTCGCGCCCGGCTCCTGACCGCCGCGCCCGACGAGGGGCCGCGGCGGGCCGGTGAACGGCAGTCCGGCCACTCCTGCGGGCCGGTGCCCCAGATGCCGGTCCGACCTTCATGCTCGACCCGCGACCGCCATGTCCGCTATATCCACCGGGAGTCGCGGCGGACCGGTGACCGGCAGTCCCGCCGGCCTCGCGGGCCGGTGGCCCGGGTGCCGGCCCGGCCCGTGATCGCCGCGACCGCCGGGTGCCCCGCCGGCACCGGGACCGTCGCGTCCCGGCCGGCCCCCGCCCGGTCGGGCTCAGGCCTCCGGGGCACCGCCCTGGCGTGTCACAGGAACCCGGGGTGTTTGAGCGGGAGGGCGGCCCAGACCACCTTGCCGCCGCGCGCCGTGTGCTCGACGTCGCACACCCCGCCCGCCTCCCGGGTCACCTCGCGGACCAGGAGCAGTCCCCGGCCGCCGGTGCGGGCGTGGTCGGTCTCCAGGGCGCTCGGACGGTAGGGATGCTCGTCCTCCACCGCCACCCGCACCCACTCGGGGCCGACGGCGACCTCCACGCCGAACACCGGCGACAGCAGCGCCGCGTGCCGGACCACGTTGGTGACCAGTTCGGACACGATCAGCAGCAGAGCGTGCACGGTGTCGTCCGAGGCGGGTACGCCCTGCCGGGCGAGCAGATCCCGGACGGCGTGCCGCGCCTGCGGCACCGAGGGGTCCACGGCCGCCGCGGTGAACCGCCACACACCCTCGTACGGCAGCGGTCCCGGCGGTCTGCGGCCGTCCGGCCCGCCTCCGCCGTCTTCAGGGCGTGGGCCGGACCCCCGCCCTTCGTTCTCCATCGTCCGGTCGCCGCCTTTGCGCTCGATTGTCACCACACGTCGAGTGTTGGGAATGCGCTGGTCCGTCCCGAATGACTGAACAGAAGTCAGCGGGTATCGACGACATCTGACCGTTGCCGTATGAGGCGGTCGACTGCGTGACCGGTCCTGTCTCCGCTGCGCCGACTTCGGAACTCTTCGGGTTGTACGGGTTCCACGTCCGTCGGCCCCTCGCGGCATCGGACCCCTTGGTGACCGGACGTTCGAGGGGTGCGGATAGCATCCGGCCCATGGAGCCGCAGCTGCTGCACCGCGTCACCGACGGGGTCGCGACCGTCGTCATCCACCACCCCGCCCGGCGGAACGCCATGACGGCCGGCATGTGGAAGGCGCTGCCGCCGCTGCTCGACGAGCTGGCCGCCGATCCGGCCGTGCGGGTGCTGGTGCTCACCGGTGAGGGCCGGACCTTCTGCGCGGGCGCCGACATCACCACGCTCCAGGGGTCGTCCGAGACGGCGCAGTCCCTGGCCGTGCTGGCCGAGGAGGCGCTGGCCGCGTTCCCCAAGCCGACCCTGGCGGCGATCCGCGGTCACTGTGTGGGCGGCGGGACCCAGCTCGCGGCGGCCTGCGATCTGCGGTTCGCCCAGGAGGACGCGTTGTTCGGAGTGACCCCGGCGAAGCTGGGGATCGTCTACGCGGCCTCCTCCACCCGCCGGCTGGTCACGCTGGTGGGCCCCGCGGCCGCCAAGTATCTGCTGTTCTCGGGCGAGTTGATCGATGCGGCACGGGCGCTGCGGACGGGTCTGCTCGACGAGGTGCTGCCCGTGGGCGAACTGGACCGGCGCGTGGCGGAGTTCACCCGTGTGCTGTCGTCCCGCTCCCAGCTGACGCAGGCCGCCGCCAAGGAGTTCGCGAACGGACGCACGGACCGGGACGCGTACTGGGCCGGACAGGCACGCGGCAGCGGCGACACCGCGGAGGGCGTCGCCGCGTTCCTGGAGCGCAGAGAGCCGCGGTTCACCTGGACCCTGCCGGAATGAAACCGCTCTGCGCGAGGAACTCCCCACCGCGGCGGGCCGGTTGGCCGCGCGGGGCGCCGGTGCCGTAGGGCGTCGGCCGATCGCTCCGGGGAGCCTCTCCGCTTTCCTCGCGTACCGACCAGTCGGTAGCCTGCGGGACATGACGACTCCCCTTCCGGAGCACGCCGGACGGCGCTGCCACAATGTGCTCAATCCGCTGCACTCGTCGCACTACTTCTCACCCGATCTGGACCGGGAACTGACCGCCGTCGGCGTCACCGACCAGCGGGCCGCCTATATCGCGGTGCGGGCCGCCGCGCTGGGGCGGGTGGGCGCCGGCGTGGTGACGGCGACGTTCTACAACTTCCGGCCCGCACTGGTGGCACGCCACATCCCCGCCGTATGGGAGACGGCGTCCCCGGACACGGTGCTCGCGGCCCGGGTGCGAGCCGTGGACGCGACTCTGCGCCGGGTTCTCGGCGAGGAGGCCCTCGCCTCCAAGGAGATGGCCGAGGCGGCCGAACTCGCCCTGCGCGCCACCGAGGCGTGCACCCCGCACGCGCGCCCCCTGTATGCCGCGCACGCCGATCTGCCCGTGCCCGAGCAGCCGCATCTGGCGTTCTGGCACGCGACGACGCTGCTGCGTGAGCACCGAGGCGACGGCCATCTCGCGGCGCTGCTGGACCGGGAACTCGGCCCGGTGGAGGCCCTGGTGACGCACACCGCGACCGGCAAGGGCATGAACCCGCGGTGGGTCCTCGCCACGCGCGGCTGGGACAGCGAGGACTGGGACGCGGCGTCCGAGCGGCTGCACGAGCGCGGACTGCTCGACGCGGAGGGCGAACTGACCGAGGCGGGCACCGAGCTGCGCCGGGACCTGGAGGCGGAGACCGACCGTCTCGACCGGGCTCCGTACGAACATCTGGGCACCGCGGGCGTCGAGCGACTCACCGAGCTGGCGGGCGGGCTGCTGACCAGGGCCCTCACGGCGGGCGCCTTCCCGCCCGACCTGATCGGCAGGGGATGAGCCCCGGGGACTGACCCCGGCGCGATCCGCCCGGACCGGACCGGACCATGCCGGAATCCGGCCGGTCCACACCGGGATCCGGCCGGGACCGCACCGGGATCACGCCGTTTTCCGACGCCCTCGTGGGGTCGCGGTGGATCCCGGTGCGCCCGTGTGCCCGGTGGACACGCCCGGAGGCTGAAGGGGCGTGGGGCGGTGCCCGCGAGGGGCGGGGGACGGTGCGGGGCCGGTGGGCGGGGTGGCCGGGGGATATGGGGCCGCCCCGTGCGACCCGTGGGCGGTCCGTGTCCCGCCCTGGGCCCCTGTTGTCGGTGCGACCTGCCACAATTGCCGCGCAACCTGAGTGGAGAAGGCGGTACGGGATCGTGACGACACCCCTCGTAGGGTCCATCGAAGGCAGGATCGCCGAGGAGCTCGGCGTACGGGAGCGGCAGGTGCAGGCCGCCGTCGAGCTGCTCGACGGCGGTTCGACGGTGCCCTTCATCGCCCGCTACCGCAAGGAAGCGACCGAGATGCTCGACGACGCGCAGCTGCGCACGATCGAGGAACGGCTGCGCTATCTGCGGGAGCTGGAGGAGCGGCGCACGGCGATCCTGGAGTCGGTGCGCGAGCAGGGCAAGCTCACCGAGGAGCTGGAGGCGCGGATCCGGGGCGCCGAGACCAAGGCCCGGCTGGAGGACATCTACCTGCCGTTCAAGCCCAAGCGCCGCACCAAGGCACAGATCGCGCGCGAGGCCGGTCTCGAGCCCCTGGCGGAGGGCCTGCTCGGCGATCCGACGGTGGAGCCGCACGCGGTGGCCGCCGCCTTCGTCGACGCCGACAAGGGGGTGCCCGACGCCCCGTCCGCGCTGGAGGGCGCGCGGGCCATCCTCACCGAGCGGTTCTCCGAGGACGCCGACCTGATCGGAGAGCTCCGCGAGCGGATGTGGGCGCGCGGGCGCCTGGTCTCCAAGGTGCGTGAGGGCAAGGAGGAGGCGGGCGCCAAGTTCGCCGACTACTTCGACTTCGCCGAGCCCTTCACCGAGCTGCCCTCGCACCGTGTCCTCGCGATGCTGCGCGGTGAGAAGGAGGAGGTCCTCGACCTCACCCTGGAGCCCGAGGAGCCGACGGACGGCCCGTCCTCGTACGAGACCACGGTGGCGCACCGGTTCGGGATCGCCGACCGCGGCCGCCCCGCCGACAAGTGGCTGACCGACACGGTCCGCTGGGCCTGGCGCACCCGCCTCCTGGTGCATCTCGGCATCGATCTGCGCCTCAGGCTGCGCACCTCCGCCGAGGACGAGGCGGTGACGGTCTTCGCGGCGAACCTGCGCGATCTGCTGCTCGCCGCCCCGGCCGGCACCCGTGCGACGCTGGGCCTGGACCCCGGGTTCCGTACGGGCGTGAAGGTGGCCGTGGTGGACGCGACGGGCAAGGTGGTCGCGACGGATGTCATCTACCCGCATGTACCGGCCAACAAGTGGGACCAGGCGATCGCCAAGCTGGCCCGTCTCTCCGAGGAGCACGCGGTCGAGCTGATCGCGATCGGCAACGGCACGGCCTCCCGTGAGACCGACAAGCTGGCCACCGAGCTGATCGCCAAGCACCCGGAGCTGAAGCTCACCAAGGTGATGGTGTCGGAGGCGGGCGCGTCGGTGTACTCGGCGTCGGCGTTCGCCTCGCAGGAGCTGCCGGACATGGATGTGTCGCTGCGCGGCGCGGTCTCCATCGCCCGCCGGCTCCAGGACCCGCTGGCCGAGCTGGTGAAGATCGACCCCAAGTCCATCGGGGTCGGCCAGTACCAGCACGACCTGTCCGAGGTGAAGCTGTCGCGTTCGCTGGACGCCGTGGTCGAGGACTGTGTGAACGGCGTGGGCGTGGACGTCAACACCGCCTCGGCCCCGCTGCTCGCCCGGGTCTCCGGCATCTCCTCCGGGCTCGCGGAGAACATCGTGGCGCACCGTGACGCCAACGGCCGGTTCACCTCGCGCGCGCAGCTGAAGAAGGTGTCGCGGCTCGGCCCCAAGGCGTACGAGCAGTGTGCGGGCTTTCTGCGGATCCGGGAGGGCGACGATCCGCTGGACGCCTCCAGCGTGCACCCCGAGGCGTACCCGGTGGTGCGGCGGATGGTGAAGACGGCGGGCCAGGAGGTGGCCTCGCTGATCGGCAACACCTCGATGCTGCGCTCGCTGAAGGCGTCCGACTTCGTGGACGACACCTTCGGCCTGCCGACCGTGACCGACATCCTCAAGGAGCTGGAGAAGCCGGGGCGCGATCCGCGGCCCGCGTTCAGGACGGCCACCTTCAAGGACGGCGTCGAGAAGCTCTCGGACCTGTCGTCCGGGATGGTCCTGGAGGGTGTCGTCACCAATGTCGCCGCGTTCGGCGCCTTTGTCGACGTCGGTGTCCACCAGGACGGGCTGGTCCATGTCTCGGCGATGTCGAAGACGTTCGTCAAGGACCCGCGGGACGTGGTGAAGCCGGGCGACATCGTCAAGGTGAAGGTGCTGGACGTCGACATTCCGCGCAAGCGGATCTCGCTGACGCTGCGTCTGGACGACGAGGCCGCCGCCCCGCAGCAGAACGGCGGCGGGAGCCGGCAGGGCGGCGGCGCCGGGCGCCAGCAGCGCGGCGGGCGTCCCCCGCAGCAGCGCGGGGCCCGCCAGGGGGGCTCCTCCCGGCAGGCGCCCCCGCCGGCCAACAGCGCGATGGCCGACGCACTGCGCCGCGCGGGTCTCCTCGACCCGAAGAACGGCCGCCGCTGAGACACCCACCCGACCCCGGGTCCTCACCGTGACCGGTGAGGACCCGGGGTCGTGTCGTCGGCGCCCTCCGGACGGTCCCGGTGCCGCTCCGTCACAGGCTGCGCGCGGTGATGTCGCCCTGGGAGGTGGTGGCGCGGATGTCGAGTGCAGGGGTGCCGTCGTTCTTGAGGGCGTTGCTGACGCGGCCGTGGTCGGTGCCCGCGTCCAGGGTGGCTGAGACCCCGGCGGCGGCCGCGACCGCGATGTCGCCGGACTGGGTGCGGAGTACGACGCTGCCGCGCACGGCCTCGGTGATCCGGATGTCGCCCCGTGCGGTGCTGATGTCCGCGGGGCCGCTCAGCCGGCCGACCTCGACGTCGCCGTCGACCGCGGTGAGGCGGACGCTCGCCGCCTCGTCGATCTTGATCTGGCGGTACGCGCCTTCGAAGGCGACGTCCCCGAGGCGTCCGACGCCGCGCAGCTCGGTGGCGGCGGACCTGGCCTCGATACGGGAGCCGGCGGGCAGCTGGACGGTGACCTCCAGGGATCCGGAGGGCCCGAAGGACCGGCTGCCGGGGGCCGAGGCCGTGATCCGCAGGACACCGTCGGCGTAGGCGACGGTGGTCTGCTCGGCGGCCTTGGTGTCGCGGCTCTTGGAGGGGTCGGCGGGCAGCACCTCGACCGTGGTGTCGGCGCGGTCGGCGGCGATGAACTGGACGCGCCCGGCGGGGATGTCCAGGACGGCGGCGATCGGGGCGGGGGTGTCGAACTTCTGCATCGTGCTCTCCCTTGCTTGCTCCTTGTTTCTGATATCGGAAACGCTACGTTGCCTTTCCGCATTCGGCAACGCACTTGTTGCGTACGCTCAGCGTTTGTGCAGCTAAATAGCAAGATACTGTTGCAATGAACTTGACAATAACGCAACGACCAGGGCTCGACTCATTGCAATGGGTGAGAAGTGAACGCTACGGTGGGGGAGATTCAGGACCGCAACGAAGAACCACCGAGGAGACGCGATGCCGGGAGGCAGGCTCACCCAGCAGGAACGCCGGCAGATCGCGCTGGGGCTGGCCGACGACCTGCCCTATGCCGAGATCGCCCGACGCCTCGACCGCCCGACCTCGACGATCACCCGAGAGGTGATGCGCAACGGCGGTCCCACCGCCTATCGCGCCGACCTGGCCCACCGCGCCACCGAACGCCGCGCCCACCGGCGCAGGCCCGCCTCCCCCCAGGGGGCGGAGTCGGTCCCTCAGCCGCACGGACGCGATGCCGAGGCCGTGGCCGAGTACGAGGAGACGTTCACCACCGTCCTCATGGCCTCGGGCCTGACCAAGATGACGGCCCGGGTGCTGACCTGCCTGTTCACCACCGACGCGGGCAGCCTCACCGCATCCCAGCTCGCCCGGCGCCTCCAGGTCAGCCCGGCGTCCGTCTCCAAGGCGATCGCCTTCCTGGAGAGCCAGAGCCTCGTCCGCCGGGAACGCGACGAACGCCGCCGCGACCGCTATATCGTCGACGACGAACTCTTCTACCAGGCGACGATCGCCAGCGCCCGGTCCAACGACCGACTCGTCGAAACCGCGCGCCAGGGCGTCTCCGTCCTCGGCCCCCACACGCCCGCCGCCGCGCGCCTGGAGAACATCGCCCGCTTCCTCGACTTCATCAGCGAGAGCATCACCCGCGCCGCCGAACAGGCCCGTGAAGTCCTCCACACCAAACCCGGCAAGACCGCGGACGACCCAGCCCGGCCGGGTCCGGAGCACGGATAGGTCTCACAGCACTAGCGTTCCGTCACCTTGCCGTCCGCCACCTCCAGGCGACGGGTCACCCGTACCGCGTCCAGCATCCGGCGGTCATGGGTGACCAGCAGCAGCGTGCCCTGGTAGGTGTCCAGGGCCGATTCCAGCTGCTCGATGGCCGGGAGGTCGAGGTGGTTGGTCGGCTCGTCGAGGACCAGGAGGTTGACGCCCCGGCCCTGGAGCAGCGCCAGGGCGGCCCTGGTGCGCTCGCCCGGGGAGAGGCTCGCCGCCGGGCGCAGGACATGGTCCGACTTCAGGCCGAACTTGGCGAGCAGGGTGCGGACATCGACCGGTTCCAGGTCCGGGACCGCGGCGCGGAACGCGTCCAGCAGGGGCCCCGCGCCGTGGAAGAGTCCGCGGGCCTGGTCGACCTCGCCGACCAGGACGCCCGAGCCGAGCGCGGCATGGCCCGCGTCCAGGGGAACCCGGCCCAACAGCGCACCGAGCAGCGTCGACTTGCCCGCGCCGTTGGCGCCGGTCACCGCCACCCGGTCGGCCCAGTCCAGTTGCAGGGACACCGGGCCGAAGGTGAAGTCGCCGCGCCGTACCTCCGCGTCCCGCAGGGTGGCGACGACCGCGCCCGAACGCGGGGCCGCCGCGATCTCCATGCGCAGTTCCCACTCCTTGCGGGGCTCCTCGACCTCCTCGAGGCGCTCGATCATGCGCTGGGTCTGCCGGGCCTTGGCGGCCTGCTTCTCGCTTGAGTCGCTGCGGAACTTGCGGCCGATCTTGTCGTTGTCGTTGCCCGCCTTGCGCCGGGCGTTCTTGACGCCCTTGTCCATCCAGGCGCGCTGCGTCCGGGCCCGGTCCTGGAGGGCGGACTTCTTGTCGGCGTACTCCTCGTAGTCCTCCCGGGCGTGCCGCCGGTCCCTCTCGCGCTCCTCCAGATAGGCCTCGTATCCGCCGCCGTAGAGATTGATCCGGCCCTGGGCGAGGTCGAGTTCGAGGACCTTGGTGACCGTGCGGGTGAGGAACTCGCGGTCATGGCTGACGACCACGGTGCCGGCCCGCAGCCCGCCGACGAACTGTTCCAGCCGTTCCAGGCCGTCCAGGTCCAGGTCGTTCGTCGGCTCGTCCAGCAGGAAGACGTCATAGCGGGAGAGCAGCAGCGAGGCGAGGCCGGCACGGGCCGCCTGGCCGCCGGACAGGGAGGTCATCGGCTGGTCGAGGCCGACGCCCAGGCCGAGTGAGCCGGCGGCTTCCTCGGCTCGCTCGTCGAGGTCGGCGCCGCCGAGGCCGAGCCAGCGCTCCAGGCTCACGGCGTACGCGTCGTCGGCGCCCGGCCGCCCCTCGACCAGGCCCTCGGTGGCCTCGTCCATCAGTCGCTGGGCCTCGGCCACACCGGTGCGGCGGGCCAGGAACTCCCGCACCGTCTCGCCCGGCCGCCGCTCCGGCTCCTGGGGCAGATGGCCGACGGTCGCGGTGGGCGGGGTCAGCAGCATCTCGCCCCCTTCCGGGGTGAGCAGTCCGGCGAGCATGCGCAGCAGGGTGGACTTCCCGGCCCCGTTGGCACCGACCAGCCCGATCACGTCCCCGGGCGCGACGACGAGGTCGAGCCCGGAGAAGAGCGAGCGGTCGCCGTGCCCGGCGGTGAGGTCCTTGGCGACGAGAGTGGCAGTCATCAGACCGCCGATCCTAACGAGCCCGGGCGCCGAGGGGGCCGAGAGGGCCGGGGCTCGCGGCCGGCGGGGCACGCCGGCCGCGAGCCACCGTGCCGTCCCCGCGCCGGAAGGGGCCCGAGCGCAGCGGAAGACCTTCCGCTAGCGTCCCCTCGTGGACACGGAGCAGAACGCTGATGTGATCGTGGTGGGCGGCGGCGTCATCGGGCTGACGACGGCGATCGTCCTGGCGGAACGCGGCCGGAAGGTGCGCGTCTGGACACGGGAGCCCGTCGAGCGGACCACCTCCGCGGTGGCCGGCGCGCTGTGGTGGCCGTACCGGATCGAACCCGAAGCCCTGGTGGGCGCGTGGGCCCTGGAGTCGCTCCTGGTGTACGAGGAACTGGCGGAGCGGCCCGAGGAGACGGGGGTACGCCTGGTCGAGGGTGTGCACGGCGAGGCGAGCCTGGAGGAGCTGGGGTCATGGGCCGCCGGGGTCGGGGGACTTCGGGCCTCGACGCGCGCCGAGTACTCCGGGTCCGGGCTGTGGGCGCGGCTGCCCCTGATCGACATGTCGGTTCATCTGCCCTGGCTGCGCGAGCGGCTGCTGCGGGCCGGCGGGCGGGTCGAGGAGCGCACCGTGGTGGATCTGGCGGAGCCGGGCGCCGAGGCGCCCGTCGTGGTCAACTGCACCGGCCTGGGCGCCCGTGAGCTGGTCCCGGACCCGCTGGTGCACCCGGTGCGGGGACAGCTCGTCGTGGTGGAGAACCCGGGCGTCACCACCTGGCTGACGTCGGTGGCGCACTCGTCCGAGGAGAGCACCTACTTCTTCCCGCAGCCGGGCGGACTGATCCTGGGCGGCACCGCGCAGGAGGACGACTGGTCGCTGACACCCGATCCCCGCACGGCCGAGGCGATCGTGGCACGCTGTGCGGCGCTGCGTCCGGAGATAGCGGGGGCGCGGGTCCTCGAACACCGGGTGGGGCTGCGGCCGGCCCGGCCGTCGGTCCGGCTGGAGCGCGAGGCGCCGACCGGCGGCGGGACGGTGGTGCACCACTACGGGCACGGGGGCGCGGGCGTCACGGTGGCCTGGGGATGCGCCCGCGAGGCGGCGGAACTGGCGCAGCCGGACCTCTGAGGGGCCGTCACCCCGGGGACGTTCCGTGGGAGACGGGGGCGTTCATGACGGCCGGATGGCAATCATGTGACCACAGGCGCCATGGACACCCCTGGGGCCGGAGGGCTGAATAGGCTCCGAACAGACCTCGTGCCCCTATGACTTGGAGCTCTTGTGCACCGCAGACTCATCGCACCGGGCGCACTCGCGGCGGCCTCCCTGTTGCTGGCGATCCCGGCATCGGCAGCCTCCTATCTGCCCGGCGCTCCGGGTATCGGCGACCCCTACTACCCGTACTACGGCAACGGCGGATACGACGTCTCCCACTACGATCTGCGGCTGACGTACCAGCCGAGGACCGACGAACTGGAGGGGACGGCGACCCTCCTCGCCACCACCACCCAGGATCTGTCGCGCTTCGACCTGGACTTCCTGCTGGACGTCAGCGAGGTGCGGGTGAACGGCGCGAAGGCGGCGTTCAGCGCCTCCGCCCCGCACGAACTGGAGATCACCCCGGCCGCCCCGCTGCCGAAGGGCACCTCGATCACCGTGGTGGTGCGCTACAGCGGGGTGCCGTCCACCAAGAGCGCGTACGGTTTCAACACCTGGCACCGCACCCCGGACGGCGCGATCGCCGCGGACGAGCCCGAGTCGGCGTGGTGGTGGTTCCCGAGTAACGACCATCCGCTGGACAAGGCCACCTACGATGTGTCGGTGGCCGTCCCGGACGGCACCCAGGTGATCTCCAACGGCACATTGCAGTCGACGACGTCCCAGCTCGGCTGGACCCGCTGGAACTGGCGTTCCAACAAGCCGCAGGCGACCTATCTCTCCACGCTCGCCATCGGGAAGTTCGACATCACCACCGGGAAGAGTGCGAACGGCATCCCGGTCGTCAACGCCTACAGCAAGGACCTGGGGGACGAAGCGGGGGCCGCCCGGGCCAGTGTGGAGCGCACCGGGGAGATCGCCGACTGGCTGACCGGCTACTTCGGCCCCTACCCCTTCAGCTCGGTTGGCGGGTATGTCCCGAACACGACCACCGGGTACGCCCTGGAGACCCAGACCCGGGTGTACTACAGCCCCCGGCAGTTCGCGAACGGCTCCAACACCTCCGTCGTCGTGCATGAGCTGGCACACCAGTGGTACGGCGACAGCGTGTCGTTGAAGGGCTGGAAGGACATCTGGATCAACGAGGGCTTCGCGCGGTACGCGCAGTGGCTGTGGTCGGAGCACGAGGGCGAGGGCACCACACAGCAACTGGCGGACTATGTGTATGCCTCGCACCCGGCCGACGACCCCTTCTGGACCGTGAAGCCCGGCGATCCGGGCCCCGACAACCAGTTCGACACCGCGGTGTACGACCGGGGCGCGCTCGCCGTCCAGGCCCTGCGCAACGAGATCGGCGACCGCGCCTTCTTCGCCGTCCTCAAGGGCTGGCCGCAGCAGCACGCCTACGGCAACGCCTCGGTCGCCGACTTCCGAGCGTACGCGGAGAAGGTGTCGGGCAAGCGGCTGGCGGCGCTCTTCGACACCTGGCTGTTCCAGCCGTCGAAGCCGGCCGCGCCCTCGGCACGGACCGCGACCCTGACGAGGGCGGAGGCCGCACCGGTCCGGCCGAAGTCCTGGAAGAAGATCGAGGCGACCAACGACGTGCACGGACACGCGCACGGGCACTGACCACGGCTGCGGGGGCGGCACGGTGACGGACGCCGTGCCGCCCCACCCCGTCAGCGGGTCACCGGATGACCGGCTCCGGCTCGGCCACCCGGGCCAGCAGTGCGTCCCTGCCCAACGGCGCCGTCCTCGTGGCCGGCACCGTGCACGCATGGGCGCCGGCCACCGCCCCGTACAGCGCACAGCGCCGGAGCGGCTCACCGCTGAGGCGCCCGAAGAGAAAACCGGCGGCGAAGGCGTCGCCCGCTCCGTTGGAGTCCACCACCGGCGCGGGCGGGGTGACGGCCGGGACCCGGATCAGCTCGTCGTCGGCCAGGAGGTGGGCCCCCTCGGCCCCGGCCGTGGCGACGACCACCTGGGCCCTGCCCCGGCGGGCGATGTCCCGCATGGTCCGCTCGGGGTCGGCCAGGGACGCCGTGGAGAGGAAGACGACGTCCGCCGCGAGGGCGAACGGCTCGTGGTACGGGTTCTCGCCGTCCCAGTCGTGCAGGTCGGTGGAGAGGGGGACCCCGGTCTCGCGCAGCACGGGCAGGGCCGGGGCGCAGGGGTGGGTGATGGCCACATGAACATGGCGGCTGCCCCGCGCCAGCTCCCGGACCGTCGACTCGGGGAAACGGTCCTCGGGGCGTGAGCGGCTGACGTCGTACAGGGAGAGCCGCCGCCCGTCCGGGCCGACCAGGTTGACGGCGCGCTTGGTGCCGGCGGGTCCCGGCACCACCGTCAGCGCGATGCCCCGGTCGCGGTGCAGTGCGCGGACCAGATCGCCCTCGGGGTCGTCGCCGAGCAGGTCGAGGTGATGGGTACGCAGCCCCAGGGCGTGCAGGCCGAGCGCCACGAAGTCGCCGGTCTGCCCGGCCCGGGTCTCGATCCCGTGCTCGATCATGTAGCTGTCGGCGTACGGCAGCGGCAGCGACGGCACCTGCACGACGGTGTCCACGCCCGCGCCGCCCAGCACGAGCACATCGGTTCCCTGACCCACTTCTGCCCCTCCCCTGCGGCACCCGGTGCCTGTCGACCTGCACCTTAGCGGCACGGTTCCGGGAACGCGTGGGGGCCGTGCGGGGGCGGGGTCCCGGTGCGCACCGGCTCCGGGTCCCCGTCCCGCACACCGCGCCGCGGGTCAGCGCGCGTCGGTGAACCGCTCGCCCTTCTCCGCCTTCTCCACCAGCAGCGCGGGCGGCGTGAACCGCTCGCCGTACCGCTCGGCGAGCTCCCGGGCGCGTGTCACGAAGCCGGGCAGCCCGCCCTGGTAGCCGTTGATGTACTGGAGGACGCCGCCGGTCCAGCCGGGGAAGCCGATGCCGAAGAGCGAGCCGATGTTGGCGTCGGCCACGGACGTCAGCACGCCCTCCTCCAGCAGTCGGACGGTGTCCAGCGCCTCGGAGAACAGCATGCGTTCCTGCATGTCCTCGAAGGGGATCCGGTGGCCCGGCCGGGTGAAATGCTCGCGCAGGCCCGGCCACAGCCGTCCGCGCCTCCCGTCCTCCCCGTACTCGTAGAAGCCGGCGCCGCCGCTGCGCCCGGTGCGGCCGAACTCGTCGACCATACGGTCGATGACGGCGTCGGCCGGGTGTGCCGTCCAGGTGCCGCCCGCCTCCTCGACGGCCTGCCTGGACTCGGCCCGGATCCTGCGCGGCAGGGTGAGCGTGAGCTCGTCCATCAGGGAGAGCACCTTGGCGGGATAGCCCGCCTGCGCCGCCGCCTGCTCGACGGACGCGGGCTCGATGCCCTCGCCGACCATCGCCACGCCCTCGTTGATGAACCGGCCGATGACCCGGGAGGTGAAGAAGCCTCGGGAGTCGTTGACGACGATGGGCGTCTTGTTGATCTGCCGGACCAGGTCGAAGGCGCGGGCCAGTGCCTCCTCACCGGTCCGCTCCCCCTTGACGATCTCGACGAGCGGCATCCTGTCGACCGGTGAGAAGAAGTGCAGACCGATGAAGTCGGACTGCCGTTCGACGCCTTCGGCGAGCACGGTGATCGGCAGGGTCGAGGTGTTGGAGCACAGCAGGGCGTCGGGCTCGACGACGGACTCGATCTCCTGGAACACCTTGTGCTTGAGCGCCGGGTCCTCGAACACCGCCTCGATGACGGCGTCGCAGCCCGCGAGATCGGCGGCCTCGGCGGTGGGGGTGATGCGGGCGAGCAGCGCGTCGGCCTTCTCCTGGGTGGTACGGCCCTTGGCGACGGCCTTGGCGCACAGCTTCTCGGAGTAGCCCTTGCCCCCGGCGGCGGCTTCGGCGGAGACGTCCTTGAGGACGACCTCGATGCCCGCGCGGGCGCAGGCGTAGGCGATGCCCGCGCCCATCATCCCGGCGCCGAGGACGGCGACCCTGCGGACCTGGCGGGGCTCGATGCCCCGGGGGCGGTTGGCGCCGGAGTTGACGGCCTGGAGGTCGAAGAAGAACGCCTGGATCATGTTCTTCGCGGTCTGCCCGGTGACCAGCTCGGTGAAATAGCGGGCCTCGATGGTCAGGGCGGTCTCGAAGTCGACCTGGGAGCCCTCGACGGCCGCCGCCAGGATGTTGCGCGGGGCCGGGTAGGGCGCCCCGCCCAGCTGCTTTCTGAGACTGGCCGGGAAGGCGGGCAGATTGGCGGCGAACTTCGGGTGGGACGGGGTGCCGCCCGGGATCTTGTAGCCGGGCATGTCCCAGGGCTGCCGGGACTCGGGGTTGGCCTCGATGAAGGCGCGCGCCCTGGCCAGCATCTCCTCGCGGGTGGCGACGACCTCGTGGACGAGACCGTTCTCCAGGGCCCGCCGGGGCGCGTACTGGGTGCCCTGGAGCAGCACCTTCAACAGGGCGTCGGCGATGCCCATCAGGCGCACCGTGCGGGTGACACCGCCGCCGGCCGGGAGCAGTCCGAGGGTGACCTCGGGCAGGCCGATCTTGGAGCCGGGGGCGTCCAGGGCGATGCGGTGGTGGGAGGCCAGGGCGATCTCGTAGCCGCCGCCCAGGGCCGCCCCGTTGATCGCGGCGACGACGGGCTTGCCCAGGGTCTCGATGCGGCGCAGGGAGTTCTTGATGGCCACACCGGTGTCGAAGGCCTGCTGGGCGTCCTCGGGACCGGCCTTCAGCATGTCCTTGAGGTCGCCGCCCGCGAAGAAGGTCTTCTTGGCGGAGGTGTAGATGATGCCGCGAATGGAGTCCTTCTCGGCCTCGGCGCGTTCGGCGACCGCCGCGATCGACTCCTTGAACGCCTGGTTCATGGTGTTGGCGGACTGGTGGGGGTCGTCCAGGACGAGGGTGACGATGCCGGTGTCGTCCTGCTCCCAGCGGATGGTGGTGGACTCAGGTGTCATCAGGGGTGCTCCGTTGATCCGTCGGGAAGGTCAGACGCGCTCGACGACGGTGGCGATGCCCATGCCGCCGCCCACGCACAGCGTGGCCAGTCCGTACCGCTTGTCCTGCCGTTCCAGCTCGTCCACCAGCGTGCCGAGGAGCATCGCCCCGGTCGCTCCCAGCGGGTGGCCCAGGGCGATGGCTCCACCGTTGACGTTGACCTTGTCCAGCGAGATCCCCATGTCCCTGACGAAGCGCAGCACCACCGCCGCGAACGCCTCGTTGATCTCGATCAGGTCGATGTCGTCGACGGTCATCCCGGCCTTGGCGAGTGCCTTGCGGGTGGCGGGCGCGGGCCCGGTCAGCATGATCGTCGGCTCGGAACCGGACACCGCCGCGGAGACGATCCGGGCGCGGGGCCGCAGCCCGTAGCGCTCGCCGACCTCCCGGGAGCCGATGGCGACCAGCGCCGCGCCGTCCACGATGCCGGAGGAGTTGCCGGCGTGGTGGACATGGTCGATCTGTTCGACCCAGTGGTACTTCTGCAGCGCCACCGCGTCGAAGCCGCCCAGCTCGCCGATGTCCGCGAAGGACGGCTTCAGCTTGGCGAGCGAGTCGGCGGTCGTGCCCGGCCGCAGATGTTCGTCGTGGTCGAGGACGACAAGCCCGCTGCGGTCCTTCACCGGCACCACGGACCGCTCGAAGCGGCCCTCCTTCCAGGCCGCCGCCGCGCGCTCCTGGGACAGTGCCGCGTACTCGTCGACGTCCCGCCGGGAGAATCCCTCGATGGTGGCGATGAGGTCGGCGCCGATGCCCTGCGGCACGAAGTCGGTGGCGATGTTGGTCATCGGGTCCGCGAACCAGGCGCCGCCGTCCGAGGCCATCGGCACCCGGGACATCGACTCGACGCCGCCGGCGAGGACCAGGTCCTCCCAGCCCGAACGGATCTTCGCGGCGGCGAGATTGACGGCCTCGAGACCGGAGGCGCAGAAGCGGTTCTCCTGGACGCCGGCCACCGTGTCGGGCAGTCCCGCGGCGATCGCGGCGATCCGGGCGATGTCGGACCCCTGGTCGCCGACCGGGCCCACCACGCCGAGCACGATGTCGTCGATCGCGGCCGGGTCGAGGCCGGGGAACCGCCGCCGGACCTCATGGATGAGTCCGGTCACCAGATCGATGGGCTTGGTGCCGTGCAGGGCGCCGTTGGCCTTGCCGCGTCCGCGCGGAGTGCGGATCGCGTCGTACACATACGCTTCGGTGCTCACTGGTAAGCCTTTCGGGGAGGGTCAGCCGAGCAGGGAACGACCGTGGATCTCCTTCATGATCGCGGCGGTCCCGCCGGGGAGGGCCCGGATACGGCCGTCGGAGTGACGTTCGGTGTCCCGGCCCGGGGCGGGTGCTGCGGCGGCCGGGCCGCTGTCAGGACCGGTGTGCTGGGCGAGGGGGAGAAACACGGACTCCATCAGCCGCCGTCCCGGAGCAGCAGGGGGATGTCCCAGTCGCGTGCCACGTCCTCGGTACCGGCGCCGGGCTGTGCCGGGCCCCCGCGGATCGAGGCGGGGGTGGCCGAGAAGCGGGGGGCGGGCGAGGGCTGGGTGATGCCGCCGTGGTCGGTGAAGGTGCCGCGGGCGGCGAGATGGGGGTGGGCGGGGGCCTCGCGGAGCGAGAGCACGGGGGCCACACAGGCGTCGGAGTCCTCGAAGACCGCCGTCCATTCGTCACGCGTACGGGTCTT
Source organism: Streptomyces nodosus (assembly GCF_008704995.1). Classification (NCBI taxonomy): domain Bacteria; kingdom Bacillati; phylum Actinomycetota; class Actinomycetes; order Kitasatosporales; family Streptomycetaceae; genus Streptomyces; species Streptomyces nodosus. The sequence continues at coordinate 6,478,339 of NZ_CP023747.1, read as the reverse complement.
GAAGCGGGCCGCGACCGCCTCCCTCAGCTCCTCCCAGCGGGCCGTGTCCCCATGGGCCGAGGCCTGCTGCCCGAGGCCGAGCAGTGCCATGAACTCCTCGTAGAACTGCTGTTCAAGGGCGCCCACGGCCATGTACTGCCCGTCGGCCGTCTCATAGGTGCCGTAGAACGGGCAGCCGCCGTCCAGGAGATTGGTGCCGCGCCGGTCCCGCCAGGCTCCCGCGGCGAGCATGCCGTGGATCATCGAGGCCAGATGCGCGGCACCGTCGACGATCGCCGCGTCCACCACCTGCCCGGTGCCCGTGGCCCGTGCGTGGTGGAGGGCGGCGAGGACACCCACGACCAGATAGAGCGAGCCGCCCGCGTAGTCGCCCAGGAGGTTGGCGGGGATCGCGGGCGGTGCGTCCGGGTCGCCGATCATGCCGAGGGTGCCGGTGACCGCGATATAGGCGATGTCGTGTCCGGCGCGGGGGGCGAGCGGGCCCTGCTGGCCCCAGCCGGTCATCCGGCCGTAGACGAGCCGGGGGTTGCGGGCGTGGCAGGGCTCGGGGCCGACGCCGAGGCGTTCGGCCACGCCGGGGCGGTAGCCCTCGATGAGGATGTCCGCGCGCCCGGCCAGGTCCAGCACACGGGCCGGGCCGTCCGGCGCCTTCAGATCGACGATCACCGAGCGCTTGTTGCGGTTGGTGAGGTCGTACGCGGGGTCGATGCCGAGCCCCGAGTCCTGCGGGCGGTCCACCCGGACCACGTCCGCGCCGAGGTCGGCGAGCAGCATGCCCGCGAACGGGCCGGGCCCGATGCCCGCCAGCTCGACGACGCGCACGCCCGCGAGGGGGCCGTGCCCCGGCGTCCTTGTCACTGTCATCAAGCCCCCAGCTCCACGACGCGCATGGATGCGACATCGATGATGTTAAGAACGTGTTGCAGCCCAGGCAAGGGAGGAACGAGCAAGCGCTCAGTCAGGTTCCCGCGGCCGCGCGCACCGCCGCAGACCGCCTCCTCGTTCCGCCACTCGCCCCTCACGCTAGCCCCGGCCACCGACAACGGCGCGGGCTGCTCCGGGCGGCTCCACGGCTCTACGGCTCTACGGCTCCACGGCTCTACGGCTCCACGGCCCGGATCGCCCCGTACCGTCCGCGCGGGCCACCGCCTCCCGCAGGGCCCGGCGGCACAGGGCGTCGGCGCGGCGGGTCGACTCGGGAACGCGGTACCGAGGGGCGAGCGCCAGGGTGTGGGCGCAGGCACCGGTGAGGCTCACCCGGTGCCCCACGGAGACGAACACCGGTTTGATCCCCGCCTGGGTGCGCAGCGCCCGGCCGACCTCCTCGCCGCCCGCCAGCAGCGGGGCCGTGCTGCCGCGCGCGGCCGCCGGTTCCGTGCAGCTGAAGACGAAGGGGTTCTTGGCCACCCCGATCGTGGGCAGCCCGGTGAGCACCCCGAGATGGCTCGCCAGGCCGAAGCGGCGCGGGTGGGCGAGGCCGTAGCCGTCGCAGACGACCAGCCCGGGCTCGCCGTCCAGGGCCTCCAGGGCCGCCAGGACCGTGGGGATCTCCCGGAAGGCGAGCAGACCGGGGACATACGGGAAGGCGACCTCGCCCACGGCGGTGGCCTCGGCGACCACGGCGAGCGTGGCGGCGTCCAGCGTCACGGCCGCCGCCGCGACCACGCCGCGCTCGTCGTCGTAGGCCACATCGACCCCCGTCACCCGGCCGGTTCCGGGCGGCGGCCCGGGCTCGTCGAGGACCACCCGCCCCCGCAGCCGGTCCTGCTCGGCCCGGGCTTCTGCTTCGGTCGCGGGCCAGCCCGCGGGGATGCGCACACTCGTCATGATGACGCCGAGCGTACGGCCCCGCGGTCCGACGCTACTTGTCGCCCAGGGCGCGTTCCAGCGCGCTCTTGTCCATGCCCGAACGGCCGTGGATGTTCCGCCGCCTCGCCTCCTGGTACAGCTGGTCGTACGTGGGCCCCCCGGAGCCCTTGCCCGAGCGCAGCCCGCCGCGCCTGCCGGACGAGATGTCCTTGGTGGACGTGCGGCTCGCGGTCTTGGACTCGCCGGAGCGGGCGCGCTCCTTGTTCACGGTCCGGGCCGCGATCTCCTCGGCGCGCCGGCCGCTCTCTCCGCGTTCGCGCGCGCTCTCCTTGATGTGCTCGTACTGGCGTTCCCGTTTGGGACTTGATCCGCGTGGCATGACCTCACTTCCCTTCCGCATGCGGGTCGGACGTCGAGTACCCGTTCTCACGGGGGTCACCGGGATCATGCGCATCGCTTCTCCGGAAAGGGCCGGTGCTTCGCGGGCTCGGACACGGTGACCGAGGTCACTCGTGGGTGATGGGCACGGAACGACTGGTTCAGCCGTCTCATCCAGTGCCGTGCCTCATTCGTTCGAAGTCCGCCCAGCCGTCACAAGGGAGCAAGGCGTTGTCCATCGTCATCGAGCAGTCCGTGGAGGCCCGTCTCGTCGCCGCCGCCCCGCGGATGCAGAGCATTCCGGCCACGCTCCACTACGACCGTAGCGACCCCTTCGCCGTGCGCATGACCTTCCCCGCCCCGGCCACCCTGGAGGGTGTGGAGGTCTACTGGACCTTCGCCCGCGAGTTGCTCACCATCGGCCTGGAGGAGCCGGTGGGCCACGGTGACGTCCGGGTGCGGCCCTACGGCTACGACCGCACCGTCCTGGAGTTCCACGCCCCGGAGGGCACCGCCGTCGTGCATGTCCACTCGAGCGACATCCGGCGTTTTCTGCAGCGGACCACGGAGCTGGTCCCGGTCGGCCTCGAGCATCTGCAGAGGGACCTGGACCACGATCTCGCGGAGCTGCTGCGGGACGCGCGCTGAGCACACCGGTCCGGCCGGCAGGTCCGGCGCCCGCACAGCGCCGCGGGGCGCCGGACGCGGCGTGATCCCGTACGGCTCCGGGGGCGCGGGAACGGCGGGCCGTCCGGGCGGTGTTCGCGACGGCCGCCCCGGCCCGCGGCCGTCCGGGGGAACCGAGGAGTGCGAAGCGGGTGTGACGTGCCTCTCGCCACACCCATGGGTGTCGTGCATCTGACGACACGTCACCCGCCTTCCTTCTTCCCTCAAATTCCCTCAAAACCCCTGCCCACAAGGGTGCCCGCACCCCCGCCTGGGTGACCTCCGTGCCCGTCTCCCCGGGCCGGGCAGCGCCTGAGCAGCAACCTTTACAGCGCACTTAACCTACGGATTCGTAACCTACGCCTTCGTAGCTTACGATCCCGTAAGTTCCGGCGTCGCCGGCCCGATCTGCTCAGCGTCCCCCTGGAGTTTCCGTGACGATCACCTCTCCCCACCTCGGCAGCCCTTCCGTCTGGACCGACGCCCGGCTGCTGCACGCCCTGGAGGAAGTGGTCGAGACCGAGCTGAACCGGCATCTGAAGGTCGCCAAGGACTGGATGCCGCACGAGTATGTGCCCTGGACCGACGGGCGCAACTTCCCCGGTCTCTTCGAGGACGGCGTGGCCTGGGAGAAGGAGCAGTCCAAGGTCACCGAGGTGGGCCGCATCGCGCTGGTGGTCAACCTGCTGACGGAGGACAACCTCCCGAGCTACCACCATGAGATCGCCACCCTCTTCGGCCGCGACGGCGCCTGGGGCACCTGGGTGCACCGCTGGACCGCCGAGGAGGGCCGGCACGGCATCGTGATGCGCGACTATCTGCTCGCCTCCCGCGCGGTCGACCCCGACAAGCTGGAACAGTTCCGCATGTCGCACATGAGCGAGGGCTTCGAGTCGGACAACCGGCACTCGATGCTGCATTCCGTCGCGTATGTCGCCTTCCAGGAGCTGGCCACCCGGATCTCGCACCGCAACACCGGCCACCAGTCCGGCGACCCGGTCTGCGACCGGATGCTGTCCCGGATCGCCACCGACGAGAACCTGCACATGGTCTTCTACCGGAACCTGCTGAAGGCGGCGTTCGAGATCGCGCCCGATCCGACCATGCAGGCGGTGCGGGACGTCGTGGTGAACTTCCGTATGCCCGGCCACGGCATCCCCGGCTTCGAGCGCGCCGCCGCGCAGATGGCGATCGGCGAGGTCTACAACCTGCGCATCCACCACGACGACGTGCTCCAGCCGGTGCTTCGCTTCCTCAAGGTCCTGGACATCGACGGTCTCGGCCCCGAGGGCCTCCAGGCACAGCAGGAACTGGGGCTGTTCATGGGCGGTCTCGACGCACAGGCCGCCAAGTTCGACGAGCGGCTCGCGGCCCGCAGGGCACGGATGGCGGCACGGGGCCAGGCGTAGCGGTCCGCCCGCCGGCGGCCCGGACGACCACCGAGCCGCCGGGACCCCGGCATCGCGTTCCCTCACCCGCTGCTCGCCGGTCCCGGTGGCGGCGCCCGCTGCTCGCGGGCGCCGCCACCGGGAAGAACGTTTCCGCAGCAAAGCGCCAGGTCGCGCCACCCCTTCCGTGGGGTAGAACTGTCTACCAGCATGAATATGCCGGGTGGTGTTCCCCCACGGGTACCCGTCCGGCGTGGTCTCTGTCGTACGCCTGGTCGCCGGAAGGCGCCCCTGGAGCGGGTCATGACGAATGCGATGTGGATGCGGGGCGTGGAGTGGCTGGCCGCCGCCACGCCGGACCCGTCGGCGCGCCGGCGGGAGTGGGATCTCGGCGACGGCACGGTGCTGCTGGAGGCCGGGCGCCACTGGGACATGGTGAGCGTCCCCCGCCAACTGGGGCTGCTCGCCCTGGACATCCTGTGGTACGACCCGCTGCGGGCGCCCGGGCCGACACTGGTGGACTCGGCGGCCTGCCGGGTGGGCTTCTTCGTGCCACCGGATCCGGTCGGCCGCTGGGTCGGGGCGGGCATCCGCCATGCGAGCCGGGGTTCCTGGGTGGCCGTACCACCGCCGTGCCGCCCGGCCCGCTCCGTCGAGTGGATCGTCCCGCCGGACGGGAGCGGTGCTCTGCATCCGCCGCTCCCCCTGGAGCTGGCGCTGCGCCGGGCCCATGAGACGCTCGCCGTACTGACCCCCGTCAGTGCCGACTAGCCTCTCGTCCGGACCGTGCCGGGCCGGTTCGCTCACCCCCGTTGGGTACTGCAACCATCCCGTCGGCACACCGCGGAGCCCCCCGCGCGGTCGCTCGCGCTTCCCCTATGCGGCCTCGTAGTGGTGCGCGTCCGCGCCGCGCCATTTCACCCACGCCGGATCGTCCAGCAGATCCTCGGCGTCGGGGAGGCCCGCGCGGCCGAGGAACTCGATCAGATCCTCGTCGGAGAACGCCATTCCCAGGCTCTCCCCGCGTGCGGTCACCCGGCGGCCACCGGTGCCCGACGGCGGATGAACGATGACAGGAGCCCGTCCGGACATGTCTCCAGCATCGTCCCGGGCGCTCCGCCGCGCATCCGGACGGGCGGGCCGGGGCCGATGCGCTCTCATCCGCTCCGGTCCTGCCTCCGCAGCCGCAGCCGCTCCTTCTCGGACAGCCCTCCCCAGACGCCGAACCGCTCGTCGTTGGCGAGCGCGTACTCCAGGCACTCGGTGCGGCTCTCGCACAGTCCGCAGATGCGCTTCGCCTCCCGCACCGAGCTACCCGGCTCGGGAAAGAAGAAATCGGCCCCCGTCTGTGCACACAGCGCCCGCTTCAGCCAGGCGATGTCGGACACAGTGATCGCTTCGATGTGCATGGCCGCGATCGTGCCGCGTGCCGAACAACGTCCGATCAACAGGGGATCAACGGCCCACCGGAACCGGCCCGGGCGGCCCTTGGCACGAGCGCCCGGAGCGTCGTACGGATCCGTGCCGCCCCGATGATCCCGTCGTCCGGTGGTCCCGCGCACGGCGGCACGCGGAGAGATCCGCGAGGAAACCTGCCGGGTCCGGGAACGGCCAGGGCCCCACCGGCGCCCGACCGCTCGCCCTGGCGGCGCCTGACGGCGATTGTCGGTGGGCGGTGCGAGACTCGGCCGTGCAGCAGGAGTGCAGACCGAGAGAACCCTCGAAGGAGGGCCGTCATGCTCACCACTCGCTTCGTCAACGGCGCCCCGAACTGGCTGGACATCAGCACCTCCGACATCGACGGGGCCACCGCCTTCTACGGCGGTCTCTTCGACTGGCAGTTCCGGTCGGCGGGCCCCGACGCCGGGGGCTACGGCTTCTTCCAGCTCTCCGGCCGGACCGCGGCCGGCGGTATGCAGTCCACCGGGGAGATGGGCCCGCCGTCCTGGACCCTCTACTTCCGGACGCCGGACGCGCAGAGCACCGCCGAGGCGGCCGAGCAGGCCGGCGGCACCGTGCTCTTCCCGCCCATGGACGTCATGGGCGAGGGACACATGGCCGTCCTCGCGGACCCGGCCGGCGTTCCCTTCGGCCTCTGGCAGCCGGGGCGGATCAAGGGGATCGAGGTGGTCGGTGAGCGGGGCTCGCTGTGCTGGATCGAGCTGTACACCCCGGACATCGCCCGGGCCGCCGCCTTCTACCACCGGACGCTGGGCTGGGAGACCGAGGGCGTCCCCTTCCCCGGCGGCACCTATACCTGCCTCAGCGCCGAGGGCCGGGGCGCGGAGGAGGGATTCGGCGGGATGATCCCGTCGGCCGAGGACCCCGTGACCGCGGGATCGCCGTACTGGCTGCCGTACTTCGAGGTCGCGGACCCCGACTCCACGGTGTCCCGGGCGCAGGGGCTCGGCGGCACGCTCCTGATGCCCGCGACGGACCTGGCGGGGGTGGGCCGCGTCGCCCGGCTCGCCGACCCCTATGGAGCACAATTCGCGATCATCAAGAGCGTTCAGGCCGGACCCCAGCAGGGCTGACACCCGACGGGCCGGGGCGAGGGCCACGGGTGCCCGGGGCCCGTTCCCGGTGTGCGCGCGGCTTTCCCTCCCGGCCGAGAACAACTGCCCTTCTGTCGTTACTTCTTGAAGGAGAAAGTTTTCGAGAGCGCTCTCAGGCTTTACTCTTGACGCCTCAACCTCCCCTGGGAACAGTGGTGCATCGCAGGATCCCCATCCACACTCCTGCACCCCCCACGCCCCCCACACCCCAGGAGACGACTCATCGTGATATCGCGCCGAGTGTTTCTGGCCGGAGCCGCCGCCGCGGCGACCTCCCCCCTCTGGGCCGGTGCCCTCACCTCCGGCACCGCCCACGCCGCGCCCGCCACCTGCCGGCTCGCCCTGCGCAACACCTCGTTGCCGGGCACGGTCCGGGCCTATGTCACCGGGCACGAGCAGTCCACCGGCGACTGGCTGATGCTGCGGGCCGACGGCAGCGTCTACCGGCCGGCCTCGCCCGACGCCCCGGGGACCCCGCTGCCCGTGGACTGTTCCATCCCGCTGGGCCCCGCCGGCTCCGCCCCCGTGGTGCTGACCCTCCCCCAGATGTACGGGGCGCGGATCTACTTCGTCCGCGACGACACCCTCGACTTCCTCCTCAACCCGGGCCCCTCCCTGGTCGAGCCGGCGTTCGCGACACCCGCCGACCCCAACTACGGCAAGACCTGGTCGTTCTGCGAGTTCACCTTCAACTCCGAGCAGCTGTACGCGAACATCAGCTATGTCGATCTGGTGACCGCCCTCCCGATCGGGCTCACCCTGGAGGGTGACACCACCCACACGGTCGCTCCGCTCCCCGACGGGGCGGTGGACAGGATCGCCGCGGATCTGACGGCGCAGGCCGCCAGGGACGGGCAGCCGTGGGACCAGCTGGTGATCCGCGATCCCGGCGGAAAGGTGCTGCGGGTCATCTCCCCGCAGAACCTGATGGCGCCGCGCTTCGACCAGCCCGACATGCCGTTCCGCGATCTGTGGACCGGCTATGTCGACCAGGTCTGGGAGAAGTACCGCGGCACCGATCTGAGGATCGACCTCCAGGGCGGCCGGGGCGCGCTCACCGGCCGGGTCGACGGCGACGTCCTCACCTTCACCGGCGGACACAGCTTCACCAAGCCGGCCTCCAAGGACATCTTCACCTGCAACCACGGCCCGTTCGCCAACAACCCGGGCGACTCCGACGACAAGAAGGCGATCCTGGCCCGTCTCGCCGCCGGCTTCAACCGCTCGCTGATGCTCGACCACCCCGACCAGCCGAACGGCCTGACCAGTGCCGACTACTACCAGGGCGAGGTGACCAACCACTGGGCGCGGGTCGTGCACGCCAACGCGCCGATCGGCTACGCGTTCCCGTACGACGATGTCCGTCCGGACGGCCAGCCCGATGTGTCGGGAGCGGCGAACGACGGCAACCCCCTGCAGTTCACGGTGAGCGCCGGCTCCTGAGCCGGTCCCCCGCCTCAGGCGGACGCGCGCCGTACCAGCGTGGTGGGCAGCACCACGCTGGTCGGCCCGCCGCCGACACCCGGGGCACCGTCACCGTCCGGTCCGCCGCCCCGGCCGTCGAGGTGCCGCAGCAGCAGCCGGGCCATCAGCCGGCCCATCTCCTCGATGTCCTGGCGGACCGTCGTCAGGGGCGGATCGGTCTGCTCGGCGACCGTCAGCATGTCGTCGAAGCCGACGACCGCGACATCCTCGGGAACCCGCCGCCCCTGTGCACGCAGCACGCGCAGGGCGCCGGAGGCGGTGAGATCGTTGGCGGCGAACACGGCGTCGAGGTCCGGGTGGCGCTCCAGCAGCAGCCGCATCGCGCGCTCGCCGCCCGCCGGGGTGAAGTCCCCCTCGGCGATCAGCCCCGGGGCGACGTCGACCATGACATCACGGAACCCGTCGAGCCGGTCCACCGCCGAGGTCTGGTCCAGGGCGCCGGTGATGTGCGCGATGCGCCGGCGGCCGAGCCCCACGAGATGACGTACGGCCTCACGGGCGCCACCCCGGTTGTCGCTGTCCACATACACGGCGCTGCGGGTGCCCTCGCCCCAGCCGGGCCGCCCGCCGAAGACGGTGGGCATCCCGGCGCGCCGCACCAGCTCCGGCAGCGGATCGTCGAGGTGCAGCGAGAACACCAGCGCGCCGTCGACATGACCGCCGGAGAGATAGCGGCCGACCCGGGCGTGATCGGCGCGGCCCTCCGTCAGCAGCAGCACCAGCTGACAGTCGCGGGCCGTCAGCTCCTTGCTGATGCCGCGCAGCTGAAGGCCGAAGAAGGGGTCGGCGAAGACGCGGACCTCCGGTTCGGCGATCACCACCGCGATCGCGTCGTGCCGCCTGGTCACCAGGCTGCGCGCCGCCTGGTTCGGCACATACCCGAGTTCCTCGACGGCGCGGCGCACCTTCTCGACGAGGGGCCTGCGCACGCCCTCACCGCCGTTGACGACCCGGGACACGGTGGCCCGTGAGACCCCGGCCCGTGCGGCCACGGCCTCCAGGGTGGGACGCGGCGGGATCTCGGTCACTTCGGGGCTCCTCCTCGGCAGATGCCGGTCAGAATAACCCCGACCGCCGACATCTGAGAGCGCTCCCCGTCAGGGAGAAGCCGGTTGTGCCCGGGAAGCGGACCGGGTGAGGATCCCTCCATGACGACGAGAAAGAGCCATGGCCGCTGACCGCCGCCCCATGACCACGACCCGGCTGTCCGGGTACGCCCGGCTGCCGCGCGCGTACCACGCGTCGCACATCGTGCACAGCACGGTCGACGCCCAGGGCCGCGCCCACTGGCTGCTGACCGAGGAACCTCCCGACCGGCACCGCACGGACCCGTATGACGCCCTGGTCGTGACGGTCGAGGACGGCAGGCCCCGGGAGACGCGGCTCAGCGCGGTGGGGCCGCCGTACGCGGTGTTCGACGCCCTGCCCGACGGCGGTTTCCTGGTGGCCGCGCCCCGCAGCGACCCCGGCGAGGACCAGGTGCAGGTCTTCGACGCGCTCGGCCGCTGTTCCTGGACGTTCCGCGTCGGGGACGGCATCGAGGATCTGCTGGTCGACTCCTCCGGGGACATCTGGGCCGGCTATTTCGACGAGGGCATCTACGGTGACGACGCGTTGAGCGCGCCGGGGCTGCGCCGCTGGAGCAGCACGGGCGATCCCCTCTGGGCGCACGCGCCGGGCCCGGGGCACGACTACATCTCCGACTGCTATGCCCTGAACGTCGGCGCGAAGGCCGTGTGGGCGTGTCCGTACACGGACTTCCCGCTGCTGGAGATCCGGGGCGACCGGGTGGTGAGCGCCCGGAAGA